>CAYWGA010000011.1:0-47255 GCA_964457905.1 uncultured bacterium
GCTACGGCCGAAGGCGTCTCGATCATGATACCGACTTCGACATCCTTGCCGTACTGATACCTCTCCCTGCTCAGGTCCTCCTTGACCTCCTCGCAGATAGCCAGCGCCGCCCTGACCTCGTCGACGACCGATACCATCGGGAACATTATCCTTACCGAACCGTGAGCGGCAGCCCTGTATATGGCTCTCAGCTGCGTCCGGAATATGTCTTTTCTCGAAAGTGTGAACCTGATCCCGCGCCATCCCATGAAGGGATTCTCCTCGGGCCTGTCATCGACCCAGTTCGCGATCTTGTCCCCTCCGATGTCCAGGGTCCTGACGATCACCGGGTCGGGCGCGATCCTCTTCACGACATCACTGTAGAACTTGTACTGCTCTTCCTCACCGGGCAGCGTACTGCGTCCCATGAAGAAGTACTCCGTCCTGAAGAGGCCTATCCCCCTCGCCCCGTGACTGATGACATCGTCGATCTCATCGGCCGCCTCGATGTTGCCGGACAGCTCGATCTTGCGTCCGTCGAGCGTGACCGCGGCGTAGTCCTTTATGGTGAGCAGCTCCGCCTCGAGCATCTTCAGCCGTTCCAGCGCCACCTCGTAGAGCTTGACCGTCTCGGGAGTGGGGTTGAGGACGACCTGTCCGGCCATCCCGTCGACGATCAGTTTGTCATAAGGCTTGGCGTGAGCGCTGAATCCGTCGACTCCTACGACCGCGGGAATACCGTGCGACCTCGCCACGATCGCGGCGTGAGAAGTCGCCCCGCCGAGATCGGAGACAAAGGCCTTCACATACTTGCGCTTGAATCCCATCGTATCTGAAGGCGTCAGGTTCTTCCCGACTACTATCGCCGGTTTGCGGAGGTTGACCAGCCCGTCGACCTTCTGGCCGAGAAGGTTCCTGATCACGCGGCGCCTCACATCCCGGACATCCTCTGCCCGTTCCTTGAGGTACTGGTCCTGTATCTGATCGAATGCTCTCAGTGTCTTCTCGATAACACGGTGGAAAGCGCAAGGCGCGGACACCTGCTCGGAAGTGATCATATCTTTCGTTTCATTGCGCATGACCTCGTCGGCCAGCATCATGATATGCGAGTCGAGGATCTTGGCGTGATCCCTGCCCATCTCCTCCTCGAGAGCATGAGCGAGGGCTTCCAGTTCCTTTTCGGTCTCGACGAGGGCAGACTCGAACCGTGTGATCTCATCAGCGACCTGATCGGCATCTATCCGCTCATCGTCGACTGAAAGGTCCTCGACGTTGAGGACAAAGGCCTCTCCGAACGCTATTCCCGGCGCGGCGGGGATACCGTCGAATATCATCTCTGCCTTTTCGATCTTCTCGCGGTCCATCAGATCACCTCTTTCCCGAAATTCGTCTCGAATAGTCCGGTAAGGGTGTCGAGGGCATCCTGCTCATCGCTGCCCTCGATACTCAATGTCAGTTCGGCTCCATTCTCGGCACCGAGCATCGCTACTCCGAGCATGCTCTTCGCGTTCACCTCGAGGCCGTCCTTCTCGAGCATCACCTTCGCCTCGAACTGCGAGGCGGCATAGACGATCTCATTGGCGAGCCTCAGATGTATGCCGGTCCTGTTGATGACCTTGATCTTGCCGCTGACCATATCTGTAAGCCTGTCCTTGTCTTTCAGTCCTCTACCACAGCGCCAGGAACACCCCGGCAGCCAGAAGCAGCAGAAACGCCGTTTTCAGCGGGGATATCCTGCCCCTGGCGAAATATGCCGCTGCCGCGAGAACCACTCCCGCAGCCGCTATTCTCGGCCCACCGAACTTCCATGCCCTCAACACCACCAGGGCCGCCAGGATACCGCCTGAAAAGGCCGCGGCTGCACCGAGTATTTTCTGTTCCTTCAGCAGTTTAGCCGCGAGAGCCCGACCGGTACCTTCTCCGAGGTGCAGACCTGTCCGGTAACCGCCTATCCTTATTCGGAAATTATACAGATTATATAAAATCAGGAAAACGACCGGCCCGGCGTACCACGTATAAATAGCAAAAATACTTCCAATTGTCAACGAAACGAGAAGGAGTACGATTTCGATGAAATAGTCCCCCCGGGCGGTCAGGGCCGCCGACAGGGTATCCTTCATCCTCTCCGTCTTACGCGCGTCCAGACCGCCTTCATCAGCCGCATCCAGCTCCATTTTTGTCAGGGCCCCTGCGATATACGAAGTCATCAGCGGATTGCAGTTGAAATAACCGGCATACTTCGAAGCGGCCCCTGACCTGTCCTGCCCCTCACGGGCGAGGCGCCTTACAAGCGGCTCCATGATATGGAAGAAGCCCAGTCCGTCTATCGTACGGCTGTTCCTCGACCCCTGGAGGAAGAAGAGCCGCCAGACAGTATCGATGGCGAGCCAGATCATATCCCTCCTCCGAAGACGAAGAATACGGTAGCGAAGAGGAAGCCCGCACCGAACCAGAAGAGACGCGTCCTGTCGCTGAGAAGCTTCAGAATAGCTCCGGCCGCGACAACAGGGATCAGGAAGGGAAGCGATCCCATCGAGCCGGCCGACATGACGTCGATGCTCGTCGAGAGGTACTTCACCGCTGCCAGCCCCGGCGGAAGCAGGATGATGATAACGAGGAATCCCCAGGTGAAATGGACCAGGGAGAGGGCCATATGGATCGCCGACGCGGTCCTCGTCCTTCCGCTTGCCGCAAGTTCGAGCCCGCGGCCCGCCAGTCTCGCGGTGAATTTCTCCCACTGCGTGTAGAAGATCGAGCCGGCCGTAGCGACGATGAGGCCCAGAAGAAGTGACCAGAACAGTATCAGTCCGCTCATCGGACTGACCTGACCCAGGTCGTGTGAAACGATAATAAACGCCGACGGGGCGATCACTCCCGCTGTCGGCAGGTCAGCCTCGGGCCGTCCCCTCAGTCTCACAGTACCTATAAAAAGAAGCTGCATCAACAGTCCCGCGGTCAGTCCCAGAACGGGATAGCCGAGGATGAACCCCATGATCAGCCCGCTGACGAGCGGCGCCGACAGATAGAGCCTGATCGAGGAGCGGTACTCGTACGAGAGAGCGCCTCCGATAAGTGATGCTGTTAAAACGGGCTCCATATCGGTAACTCAACTCCAGGTCATGATACAGCCGGCGAGATGCCGACCGTGATGCTGAATGTCTCCGCAGCGCCGGCGGCAAGATCGAGCTTCCTTACCACCACGAGGGCCGAACCCTGGTATACCCTTTCGAATCCCGAGTCTGAGTTCGAGACAGTCTCGATCGGGTAACGCCAGACCGCGGTGCCTGGCGAGAGATCCATAGTCATCGCCAAGTCGAGCCATTCGTCTACCATCCTGATACGCTCGACATCTTCCTCGACACCTCTCGAGGCGAGGTTCCGTCCTCCGGCGATCTCACGCCCGGGAATATCGAAATACCTGTCGGGGGCTTCCCCGGCCAGGAAGGAGAATACATTCTCGACGGCGAAGAGACAGGAAAGCCCGCTCCCACCGGCAGTAACGGTATATTCAATCTTCATCGATGCGCTGTCGCCGTCGATGGTAATAAGCTTTTTGACCTGCGCGGGCGCGTCGCCGACGAGGCCGGCTCGCGACATGATTATTACATTCTCTCCCTCGGTCTCGACCTCATAGATCCCGTCGACGAAATCGCCAAGTTCGCTATAGGAGCCCGAGGCGAAGAGGTCGAGGCTCGTATCGGCAGGCATGAACCTGTCGGAAAGGGATGCCTTCGGCCAGCGATCGTAGAGGAGCTTCTTCTCGAGCCCCTTCTCCTTGGCGATAGCGAGGTTGTGGATGCTTACGGCCTCGTCGCCGTTTGATCCCCTGTTATCGATGTCCCTAAGGTCCCTGTGATAGATCTCCTCGCGCCGTGTCAGCGTATCGGTAAGGTTGAATCTTGTACGCATATCGTCGAGCTCGCGCAGAACGCCGCCCTTCGCCTTGAAGAAGGCCTGCATCTTCGCACTGGAGAAGATAACTTCCTCCACCCCGTCGCCGTCGATATCCCCCCGCTCGATAGCGGGGCTCTCGAGCGCCGCCTCCGTCTCGAGGATATGCTTGAATATCGCGCTGCGCAGATGGGGCAGGTAGAGTCCGCCGAAGAGGCCGTGCCAGTAGGCGCAGTTGCACTGGGCCTGGTACAGATGGCTCCGTCCCTCCGCGCTGTCCCCTGACTCTGCCAGAAGGGCGCTTGCCCTCAGCATCCTCTTGTGCATCCAGTTAGCTTCCTCGTACTTGACGAGGAAGTTTCGCCAGAGGCCTCCCCTTACTACCTCGGCAGCATCCGGGAACCTGCCGCTTCCCGCCAGTATCCCCTTCGCGTCCCGGTACTGCTCCTGTGCCCGCAGGGGCAGCGCCCACTCCATCATCTCGCTGTACGAAGCTGTCGGCAGGTAGACGATCCCCCTCGGAGGGGTCTCATCGATGACCTTCGAGAAGGTCGAGACCTCGAGCCAGTCCGAATTCTCCCTCAGGGCGTCGCAGAACCGGCGAAGCCACTGGTGCTTGTAGACCAGATCGTGCGTTCCGGTCCAGAGGCCGAATTTCTCGCCGTCGTCGGCCAGCACAGCGATCTTCCTCCCGGTACCCGGCTCCTCTGAGATCTTCCTGAGATAATCTATGACCTCATGCGGTTCGTGGAACGGCATCAGGTACCTGAGAGTCTTGTCTATCGGGAAGACGTTTATATACGAACCGTTCTCCTCGGAGAGGTAGAACCCGCGCATCTGCTCTATCAGGAATCCGGTGCTCTTGAAGTGTGAATCGTCGACGATCACATACTCGAGTCCGGCCTTCGCCAGGGTGTCGGGAAGATGCGGATCCCATATCCTCTCGGTCAGCCAGCAACCCCGCGGCTTCTCGCCGAATCTTCCCCCGGTAAATTCCTGCATCATCGCGAGCTGCCCCTGTCTGTCCCTCTCGGGGATGATCGTGAGGATCGGCTCGTAGTACCCGCCCGACATTATCTCGACCTGTCCGGCGGCGACCATCGCGGCTACCTTCTCAGTGTATTCAGGATGCTTTTCGGCGAACCAGTCCCAGAGTATCCCGCTGCAGTGAAGCGCGAACGGTATCTCGGGATAGTCCTTCATCACATCGATGAACGGCAGATACGACTTCTCGTAGGCCTCCTTGATGACATGATCGAAGTTTCCCACGGGTTGATGATTGTGGAGCCCGAAAATAAAAGTAACCTTGCCCGGCATATACCTCCGCCTTCTCGTCAGACGACCTTTGAATTGATAGTTATCCTGTTATCGCCCGGAAGCGCGCGCGCTTCGAGCGTAATCCCTTTCTTTACTATGTCGCGCAGCAGCTCCTTCTCCTCCCCGTTGACCCAGACGTTCTCTGTGATCTTCTCCCGCCCATCGCGGAAATGGAGCCCACCGACATTTATCTCGTTCGTATCCAGTCCCATATCGAGCATCTCGAGGGCCTCGGACGGCCCGCGCACGAGGAGGAAGATCTTCTCGCTGTCAAAGACCCCGCCGCTTATCTGTTCCGCCGCCTCGGCGATGGTCAGGACGGTGGCCTTGAAGTCGGGTTCGGCGGCGCTTGCATAGAGCTCCTTCTCCCACTCTTCGGCGCTGACCTGGTCGTCGGCAAGTATTATCCTGTCGGGCCTGAGCTTACGGCCCCAGCCCACAACGACCTGCGCGTGTATGAGCCGGTCGTCTATACGGAACAGAATCAACATCGATAGTCCCTCCGTCCCTGTCTGTTCAGTGAGATCTTGCCCTGTCAGATTTCCACGACCCTGACGCTTTCCCGGCCGCGTTGGATCAGATGGTCCACGATCTCGTCGAATCCCATCATACCCTGCTTTGTCACGAAATCGAGCAGGATGGGCAGGTTGACGCCGCTGATGACCCTGACCCCCTCGAGGCCCCGTGTCGCTTTCACGCACGAATGGCCGCAGGAACCGCCGAAATAATCGACGAATACTACAGCTCTCTCCGTATTGCTCGCATCGAGGATCTTGTGGATCGCCTTGATGACCTGTTCGTCACAGAGATCGGAACCGGACAGCGAGTAACAGTCATGAAGCTCGCCGACGATCAGGCTGACCGTCTTGAGAAGTTCCTCACCGAGTTGTCCGTGGGTGACTACTATTCCGGTAATGTCCTTATCCGTCATGGCTCCTACTCGTGATCGTAGAGAAGATAGCGTCGGGTCTTCTTTTCGCTCTCCATCATGTCGAGAAGCTGCTGATCGAGGCGCTTGGCGGCATCGATACCGTAGACCTTAAGCATGTGATTGAGTGCGATCGTTTCGGCGATCACTGTGATGTTCTTGCCGGGGAAGATAGGGATGACGACCTGTCGGACATTGATGCCGAGGATATCGGTGTAATGTTCGTCGAGCCCATGCCGGTCCCAGTCCTTCGACGGGTCCCAGTCCTCGAGCTGCACGACTACCTCGACCCTCTTCTGTATCCTGACGGCCCTGATCCCGAAGACGTCCATCACGTTGATAATACCGACGCCCCGGATCTCCATGTAGTGCTTGAGATGCTCGCGGCCGCGGCCGAGGATGGCATCTCCGTGCCTGAAGATCTCGACGACATCGTCCGCGACGAGCCTGTGGCCCCTCTCGACGAGATCCAGAGCGATCTCGCTCTTGCCTATCGCGCTGCGTCCCGAAAAGAGCAGTCCCACACCATATACATCGACCAGTGAGCCGTGTATCAGTGTCCTCGGGGCAAATATCAGCTCGAGATGCCCCGTGAGATCATGGATGAACTCTGTCGTCTGCCTCGTGGTTCGCAGCAAGGGAATGCCGTGCTCGACCGCGAGTTCGAGAAGTTGCTTCGGAACCTCCAGGCCCTTGGTGACGATGATGCATGGAAGCTTCTGTGAGAAGATCCGCGAGACACCGTCGGAGACCTGCTTCTCGTCGAGTGACTGGAGGTAGAGAAGCTCGGTCTCACCGACTATCTGAATGCGCTTGTGGAGGAAGTTCTCCATGAACCCGGTCAGCGCGAATGCCGGCCGGTGGATATCCTCGCTGGTGATCTGTATGGGCCCTTCGAGGTTCTCCGTAAGAGCCTCGAGATCGAACTCCTCCGAGGTGTCCTCGAAGAACTCCTTTACCGTGTATTCCTGTGGCACTGGCTTCCTCCGTATCGAGAGCGGCGGCCCCGTCAGTCGAGGCTGTCGAGAACCCCGTAGTGACCATCGGATCGCTTGTACACGAAGTTCAGTTTACCCGATTCAGTGTTATTGAAAAGGAGAAAATCTCTCTCCTGGTTCACCATCGCGATTATCGCTTCCTCGATGTTAAGAGGGATTATCTCATGATTGACATGTTCGAGTACGTCGATACCGCCCTCACTGCCGACGCTCTCCGCCTTGATGATCTTTTCCGCGGAAATCGGCTGGAGGCCGCTCTTCTTCGGGTGATGGTGATTGTCTATCAGCTTTTCCTTGAACTTCTTTATCTGTCGTTCGAGGCTCTTCGCCGAAAGGTCGATCGAGCCGTACATATCTTCTGATTCTTCCTTGGCGGTGAAATCATGCCCGTTGACATGGACGTTCACCTCGACGATATGGCGGAATTTCTGGACGTCCATGATGACGTCGACTTTTATGATCTGGTCGAAATACTTTTTGAGTTTTCCGAGCCTCTCTTCTATGTGTTCAACGAGTCCAGGACTTGATTCAAAATGTCTGGCTGTGGTCGTGATAATCATTGCACATCCTCCTCGCATCAACCGGCCGGCAATGCCTGGCCATTATTGCGACGAACTCCCGTGCGGTTTTCCTGGTACGAACTCCTTACCAGGGGACCCGCTGTCACTTCGAGAAACCCCATCGCCCGCCCCTTGTTCCCGATTTCCGAGAACTCTTCGGGGCTCAGGTACCGTTCTACCGGTGCCTGTTCCAGCCCGGGCCGCAGGTACTGTCCCAGAGCGGCAAAATCCACTCCGGCGGACCTGAGGTCACCGAGCGCACTGTAGATCTCTTCAGTCGTCTCACCCAGACCGAGCATGAACGACGACTTCGTGAGCACCTCCCTTTTTCTTTTCTTCGCCTCGGAGAGGAGAAAAAGCGACCTGTCGTAGTCGGCCCCCCTTCTTATCTCCGGATAAAGTCTCCTGACTGTTTCCATGTTGTGTGAAAAAATATCCGGTCCAGCGTCCAGCACGGTATCGAGCGCCGTGAGGTCGCCACCGAAATCAGGAACGAGAACCTCGATGACCGGCGCCGGATCGAGGGCACGAAGCTCCCCGATGACCCCGGCGAACCACGAGGCTCCGCCGTCGTTCAGGTCGTCACGAGTGACGGATGTAACTATTACGTGATTCAGCCCAAGCTCCTTCGATGCTTCCGCTATCCTCACTGGTTCATCCATGTCGGGCGCCCCGGGCCTGCCCTTCGTCACATTACAGAAACCGCATCCGCGCGTGCATACGTCGCCGAGCATCATGAAGGTGACCTTGCCCTTCGAATAGCACTCGGCCCTGTTCGGACACAGCCCTTCCCTGCAAATTGTATGGAGTTCCCTTCGCCTGACGGCTCCCTCGATCCTCGAGGATTCTGTAGCGAGGGGAATCTTCCTCCTCAACCACGCGGGAAGCCTCTCGCCGCGGCGTTTACTCTTAACTAAAGTCATCTATCGCCTGTCACCTTAAAGGCATTCAATATCTAGTACTCTTTCCGGTGCCTCGCCGGGAGTATACCCAGCTGCTCCCTGTACTTCGCGACTGTGCGCCGCGCTATTATCAGGCCGTCCTTTTTGAGCAGATCGGCGATCTTCTGGTCGCTCATCGGCTTCTTCGTATCTTCCTTCTCGATGATCTCCTTTATGCTGAGCTTGGCGCTCTTGGCGGAGACTTCGCCGCCTGATTCGGTGCTGAGCGCGCTGCTGAAGAAGTACTTCAGCTCGAACACGCCCCGCGGAGTCTGCACGTACTTGTTCGTCGTGACCCTGCTCACTGTCGATTCGTGCATCCCGATCTTTCCCGCCACCTGCTGAAGCGTCAGCGGCTTGAGGAAAGCCGCGCCCTTCTCGAAGAAATCCATCTGGGCCTCTACGATGCTCTCCATGACCTTGATCATGGTACGGCGGCGCTGCTCGATCGTCTGGATAAGCCACTTGGCGTTCTTCAGGCGGCCCTGGATGAAAGTCCTCGTCTCGTCGCTTATCTCGTGATTGCTCTGCAGCTCGCTCTTGTACGACTGGCTTATCCTCAGCCTTGGTACGTTGCGGTCGTTGAGGAAGACGATGAACTTGTCGGTGACAATCTCGACGATAAGGTCGGGGATCACATATTTGGGCCCATCGGAGACTATATCAAGGCCCGGCTTCGGATCGAGGCTGCCGATGACCGCCGCCTGCGCCTGCACTTCCTTCAGCGATATCTTCAGCTTCTTGCTGATATCGAGATACTTCTTCTGCTTGAACTCCTCAAAATGGCCGGCGACGATCTTCGCGGCCATGGAGTCCGCCTGTCCCTTCGCCTCCAGCTGTATGAGAAGGCCCTCTCGCAGGTCCCGGGCGCCTATCCCGGAGGGCTCGAAGGTCTGGATGATCTTCAGCACCTCCTCGACCTGCTCGATAGTCGCGCTGCATGAACGAGCGATTTCCTCGAGTGAACATACGAGGTATCCGGAGTCGTCGAGATTGCCGATGATGTATTCGCCGATCTCGAGGACCTTCTCGTCCTTTGTCGTGAGCCGCATCTGGCTCATTAGAAAATCCGAGAAGCTCGGCTGAGCGATAGGGACCCTCTCGTGAAAATCCTCCCGCTCCTCGACCTCAGCCTGCGTTCCGCCCATCCCGAAAGCCGTCTCGAAGTACTCGTCCCAGTCTTCCTGGTTGTCCTTCTCGGCCGGGGTCTCTTCCTTCTCGTTGGCGGCTGCCTCTTCCTCCTCAACAGTAGCTTCGTCTTCCTTGATGTCCTCGACTTCGTCTACTTCCTCGAGAAGGGGATTCTGCAGTATCTCCTGGCGAAGCACCTGCTGCAGTTCCTGGGTAGGCATCTGAAGGAGTTTCAGGGCCTGCTGCAGCCGCGGTGTCATCACCAGCCGCTGCTGCATACCCAGACGCATACCTATCTTCATTTCCATCTATTATCAGTCCTAACTTACAGACGAAACGCCTCGCCGAGGTATATTTCCCTCACCTCGGGATCGGAGGCCAGATCATCCGCGGTTCCAGAGCGCTTTATGCTTCCCTCATACATGATATACGCCCTGTCGGTAATTGACAATGTCTCCCGGACATTATGGTCGGTAATAAGTACGCCGAGGCCTCTCTCGCGAAGCTTCGTAACGATCCCCTGGAGGTCCGCTACAGCGATCGGGTCGATACCGGCGAACGGTTCGTCGAGGAGCATGAAAGAAGGCTCAGTGACCAGTGAACGCGTCACTTCGACCCTGCGCCGCTCCCCGCCGGAGAGCTGATAGCCGTAACTCTTGCGCAGGTGCGTGACGTTGAGCTCCTGAAGGAGGCTCTCGAGGCGCTCCTTCCTTTCCGCTTTCGATATCTTCAGGGTCTCGAGGATAGCCTTGAGATTGTCCTCGACCGTGAGCTTGCGGAAGATGGATGCCTCCTGCGGGAGGTAGCCGATCCCCTTGCGCGCCCTGCGGTACATCGGAAGGTTCGTTATATCATGACCGTCGAGGTAGACCTCCCCGTCGTCCGGTTTGATCATCCCGGTGATCATGTAGAAGCTCGTCGTCTTGCCCGCGCCGTTAGGTCCGAGAAGCCCTACGACCTCTCCCCTCTTGACGTTGATCGAGACATCGCTGACAACGTGCCTCTTGCCGTAGACCTTCACCAGTCCTTCACAGCCGAGTCCCCTGCCGTTGCTCTCATTTACGGAAGCGTCACTCATCCTCGCTCTTCTTCCCTTCCTTTTCCTTCTTTACCTCACCGTCTATCAGGCCCTCATCATCTCGCAGGTAGGCCCTCACATCGCGCTTGATGTCTACATTCTTCAGTTCCGGATATCCCTGGAACCCATATCCTGTCAGGACATCGTCCCCTTTGGTGACCTTGACGAAATCCTCCGAGTGTATCTCGCCGAGTTCGCGGAGCATGATCAGGCTCTCCGTCTCGAGGGTATACCCCTCGATCGTCGTGACGACGACGTTCCCGAGAGCTGTCATGTCATGCGTATCCTGGTTGTACTCGCCCATCTCCGCGGTGAGTACTGAGGATATCTCGCCGTTCCCGTCGTAGAATGTGATCCTTGGATTGTCGGTCACGAGCAGCTTCCTGATGTTGTACACCCTCGCCACCGGAGCCTCGAGGATCCACTTCACCTGTCCCGAGTCGCTCTCCATCGTCCTGAAATCGGAGAACTCCTGGTCGGCCATCTCTGTTGTACCGAGTGAGCGCTGTGGCCTGTCGCCCTGTCCGCACGAGACAGCCGCCGCGGCAAGCGCCGCGCAGATAAGAAGTATTGCTGCTTTCACTCTCGTCGTCTTCATCCCTGTCTATATCCGTCCTGTTCTTTTATACACCTCAGACGCCCGCGAGTTCACGCAGTGCCGTCCACCTCAAGATATCCTGAATCCTCGACTTTTTCCAGACGTTCCTTTCGAATGTGCCACCTGTCGTGAAACCATACCCACTGCTGCGGATAGAGCCTCACGAGCTTCTCGATCGCCGCCTGCATCTGAAAGGTAAAAAGCTCCTGTCGCTCCCTCTCAGGCAGGTCCTCAGGCGGATGCTCCAGTTCGGGCAGGATAGTTATCTGATGCGTTCCTCCGGACTGCATGTGGATCGCCATCGGCACGACCGCGGCCCCGCTCCGAAGAGCGAATACTGCCGGCCCGATCGGCGTCCACGCCTTCCGCCCGAAGAAAGGCGCCATGACCCCGTCGGTGTTTATGTTCTGGTCTATCAGCATCCCGAGGATCTCCCCCCTCTTCAGGGCGCGGAACCCGGCAAGCACCGTGTTGCCGCGATGGAACGATTCGACCCCGTGCTTCCGTCTCAGCTCGATGAGCATCGTGTTGAGCGCGTCGTTGCTGAGCTTTCTCGCTATCACGCTCAGGCTGTACCCCTTGTCGGAAAGGTGCGCGGCGAGCAGTTCCCAGGAGCCGATGTGGCCGGTGATCGCCAACACTCCCTTTCCGCGGGCAAGGGCCCTGCGGAGGTTCTCTTCTCCCGTGACGAGACACGATTCGAGTACCTGCTGCTTCGTCTGGCTGCTCAGCCTGAGGCCGTCGAGTATGTTCTTGCCAAGCGCCCTGAATGCCCCGACGGCGATCGCCTTTACGACTGCAGCTGGTGTGCCGGGGAAAGCGTGCGCGATATTCTTGTGGGCACGCACCCGGTCCTTCTCATAGCACTTGTACGAAAACGTACCGAAAAATGTAAACAGTGAGAGACCAGTGCGTCGCGGCAGTGTTACGGCCAGTAGAACGAGTGTTTTGACGAGAATAGTCTCGCCGAATCGTTTGACCGTTTTTTTCATATTTTTCCGCAGGTCACTGGACAAATCTTGTCCCCCTGTGCTCTACCGCAAAGAAACGTGTCATCTCACGTAACATGTTGAAAAACAAGGTAAATAACTTACCACTTTTCAAGGTATAGCACAGGCTGAAAGAGTATTCAAGCAACGATTATGCCATGATATTAACCGGGTTATGAGTCAAGGGGTTACGGAGGCGACTGTGGGGCGTCCGTCAATCTTTCTTTACCCATTTGACGGCGTCGGCGATTATGTAGCCGGCTGGAGACTCATCAGAGAGTTCGATGACCGCTTCTCCTTTCTCGAAGAAGTACCTGCCGATCAGGTTCCACCCATTCTCGCACTGTTCGAAGCTGAGGATGGCCTCGCTCGAACCATCCGAGTGATGAATCGTGTAGTGATACTCGGTCCGGTCGAGTCCGTATTTACTTCGATCTTTTTTATTATATCTTCGAAGACGATCAAAGATGTGACAATAGACATCGTAGAAACCATTTTCAGGGATTCCTATACGCCATACAGCTTTAGAATCCCCACTACCAGCCTTGATGCAGCGAGCGGACCTCACATACGCACCGAAGAATCCCTTGGCTACTATTTGCTCCCATGCAGAGGGAGGATCACGGTGGACCCCTCGGATGTCGATAAATTCTCCCCGATCGTCAGAGAACGGAAGCAGTTGTTTCAGCATCACTCCCTGACTGCCTCCGGACACCTCGAATCCCGGGTCCTGATCATCAACGACGAGACTTTCTTCATCGAAATCCTCCAGATCGACACTTTCAGAAGAAAAACGTCTTCCATCGCAGGAGGAGCGGATTTCGATACGGGGACCCCACGTTATGCGTGAAGGGACGTTCCTCGATATCATCGTGTTTATCCATACCGTCATCGGTTTGAAATCGACTTCGATTTCAATTTTTCGAGACTCTCCCGGCTCAAGGGCCTCGACAGCGATCACAGGATTGTTAAGTCGCCTTCTCATCATTTTACGTTGTGCTTTTGGATAATGCATGGCGGCAGTGACTACGATCACTCCGGCCGCATCTTCACGGTTCATGGCTTCAAAACTGAGCCTGAAGCGTTCTCTTTCTCCTTCGACAAACGAACAGCAATCAAATCCCCCAAATATATAACCTGGTATTACAACCGGGTTCTCCAAATCAACGATGACAGACTCCAACCTGAATCCAAACCACTCCGCAAAGGAATCGAGGAAAATATCTTCATCAATATTTTTGAACATGTTAGTTGCAACAAGGTCTCTCATGAACCGGGCAACCGATTCACCTTCAGACATTGCATCGATGAGATAGTAGTGATGACTCGCCCAGGTGTTAATGAGGTTGCCAGCCCACCTGTAATTTTCGGGACCAGCGACGGCATCAAGGAATTCTCCGTTCAGGATAAATCTGCTGGCTCGTTCGCTGTCGGCAAAATCAAGGCCGGGGAAATACCTTCCTCGTTCACGATTAACGGCGTTGAGACTGGAAAAGTAATCAAACATCAACCCAAGATGCGGATAATGCACAGTCTCGATACCTGTAACATGCCTGAAAAACATGGGGGTGATGTTGTATTTGGTGTGTTTTGAGAGAGTATACATGTAACCACTGGCCGCCCTTGTAGCCCAGAACTTTCGAATTTCCTCCGCCCGTTCTTTTCCATCTTTCCTGTGATGTATTTCATCGAGCGTCCATGAGGGCACAGTGGATATCCCCAGGGTGAGGCCTCTCTCGTGGACAAGGAATATCTCCGGCTGTGCGTATCCGAATCCGGAATCACGAAGAGGGCGCCTGAATGGACAGAATGCAACAGGGACTTCAAGGCAAGTCAATCGTTTGAACGGATATTTCAGGTCGAGAGTGTATTCCAGCCCATCCTTTCTTTCAGCGATTATCCCCGGCAGCGTGTCGGAAACGCATTCCATAAACTCGAACAGACTCTCACTGACAGGCGTAGTGTGGAGAAAATACTTAACTGAATCAACCTCGATGGACCTCGTCCTGAATTCCCCGATTGCGAGCATGATTCCGGGCAACGGGTATTCGGGGTGAAAAATAAAAGCACCCTTCCCACCATTGGTTCTTTTACCTTGAGAAACTGCACTGAGCCCTTCTCGTGGTTTCACCTTCAACCTGAATCTTGCGAAATCCCGGTAATCGTCAGCTGGACTCTTCGAGTCGTAGGGTAACCCGGGCACCGGATACCACATCGCGTCCGGAATAAGGAGAATAAAGTCATCCCTCAGAGGCACAATTTCCCTTTTTATCCTGAAATATTTCATGCCTCGCAACGGATCCATCTCGGTCAACTCTGCAAACGATACATCTGCGCATCTGATACGTTCCGGGACATCACTGTACATCGCCCTTTCATCCACTAATCCGCCATAACCGACTTGAATAGTATCGCAATCACCTGCTTCAAGGGGCTTCGATGGATACACAGTGAGTAGATGAATCTCACGATCGAACTCAATCCTCCCAGATGGGCCGGTCACGCCTGTGACCTCCAGCCCCGGATTAAGCGTCAGGATATATCTTTCAATCGGAGTGGAAGAATTATTCTCCAGCACAACCCGGGCAACGCAATTGATACTCCTGCCATCCTGATCGACATCGATTTCGTACTCCAGTGCTCCCAGTCGGGGAACCGGTCGTATCGATCGGCTGACATCCTGAATACTCTTCCTCAGCTTGATTCCGGACGAGAAATAATTCGTATAACAGTATCCCGAGAAGAACGAAATTATCAGGAACAGCCCCGCTACCACAGCAGCGACTACCGGCGTCTTTCGTCTCCCGTATGGACGGCCCGCGATAAAAACTGCAACGAAGACAAACATCAGTCCGGCTGACATAAATATCAGCCGATGGAGGATTATGAGTTTCGGAAATGAAAAACCTGTAATCCCGGAAAAGAATAAGGGAAGACGGAATGCGGTAATATCAAACAAGTGAAAGTACGTGTCAGCAAGAAACAGGGAGGACAGCACGATGGTCATGACAATCAGAAGGGAGAACATCTGATTCCGAATAACTCTGGAGACCAGTGTCGACAGGCCTGTGACGAAAAAGAAAGCCGGAAAAAAGACAATAAGCGGGTATATCAGATATCCCGGTCCGACAATGAACAACTTCTGATTGAAAAATACGATTCCTAGAGTATAGAGCATGACTGATGAAGTCATTATTGTGAAACAGATCAGCTGTCCCGTCAGTTTTCCAACGGCATATTCGACATTCGACCAGGGATGCACCCGTAGCCCATCCAGAGTATCGAGCTGAAATTCCAAAGTTCCTGAGTTTGTCGACACCGCTGCTAGAACGATACATGCATAGACTGTAAGGAATAACGTGATAATCCAAGGGATCGCAGATGGCATATTGTAGAGGCTTAGCAGAAAGGAATAAGCGAGTTGTGTCCTGAAAACACTCGTCAGAAAGAAACCTGAGAGAAATGCCAGTGGGAGCAGGAAGGCTATACGAAACAGCCAGCCCCGCATGATGACTTTCGCCTCATAGCGTGCTATGGACCAGATCCTGAAGATAGAATCGGACATGTCTTCCAATGTTCGGGGCGGGGTCCCTATGGTCTTCTACTTCAGCCCGGCGCGCAGGATGTCGTGGATGTGGATCAGTCCTTCGAGCTTCCCCTCTTCGTCTACTACGAAGAAATGCGTGACCGGTCCCTTCGAGTTCATCTCCATCTGCTCGAGCGCCTCTATCGCGAGAACCCCGGCGTCGATGGTGAGTGGAAATTTCGTCATCAGTCCCGATACAGGAAGCCCGAGCGCAGCGGGATTCTTTATCAAAATCCTCTTAAGGTCACCGTCGGTGATGATCCCCTCGAGTCTTCCGCCGTCATCCACGACAGCGGTACAGCCTACGTGCTTGTCCACTATCTCGGAAAGGGCATCTCTCAGGGGTGTCTCGCGTCCGACGCTGGGCACCTGGCCGCCCTTGAGCATCAGTTCGCCGACGGTGAGGTTCAGTCGCCTGCCAAGCACGCCGCTCGGGTGCAGGCGGGCGAAATCTTCCTTGCCGAAATTTCTCTTTCTGAACGCCGCAACGGCGAGCGCATCGCCGAGAGCGAGTGATACTGTCGTGCTTGTGGTCGGCACTACATCCATCGGGCAGGCTTCCTTGCCGCCCGGGATGATGAGGACGATGTCGCTCTCCTCAGCGAGTCTCGATTCCGCGTTTGCCGTGATCGCGATCATCTTGACGCCTATAGCCTCCAGGTAAGGGAGGAGCTTGGAGAACTCGTCGTCTCCCCCGCTTTTGCTGACGGCGAGAAAGATATCGTCCCTGGCGACCATACCCATGTCGCCGTGCGCCGCTTCGACCGAGTGGAGAAATACAGATGGTGTGCCGGTGCTGCTGAGTGTCGCGGCGATCTTGCGCGCGACGATACCCGATTTGCCGATGCCGCAGACGATGACCTTGCCGCCGCAGTCGAGGATCATCTCGACCGCCTCGCTGAACTTCGGGCCGATCGAACGGTGGAGGTCCTCGAGGCCCTCTATCTCGAGCGCGATGACTTCGCGGCCCAGGTCGAGAGTCTCCATGCTACGGACATCGCCCGGATCGGTCGCCGGGTTACAATCTTTTTCTGATCCAGTCTTCTCAGCCATCTCTGTTCCCGTGAAAGATCCTCGACGCGTCGCGCAGCAGATCCTCGAGGTCGGCCAGGGGCAACATCACCTCGGCATCGCAGCTGCACGAAAGCGGATCGGGATGCGTCTCTATGAATAGTCCGTCCGCTCCGGCCGCCATCGCGGCGCGCGCGAGCGCTGCGGCGAACTGCGGCCTGCCCCCCGACCGGTCGCCGAGACCGCCGGGAAGCTGCAGCGAGTGCGTCACATCAAATATAACCGGAACGCCGGTCGTTTTCATCCTCGGAAAAGCAGTCATGTCGACGATGAGGTTGTTATATCCGAACGATGTGCCCCGCTCGGTGATCATTATACCGGCAGCTCCGCCGGCCCTCGCCTTCTCGACGGCGTTGTTCATGTTCTCGGGGGAAAGAAACTGGCCCTTCTTGATATTCACGACCTTGCCTGTTCCGGCAGCGGCCAGTATCAGGCTCGTCTGGCGCGAAAGGAAGGCGGGTATCTGCAGTATGTCGCATACCTCGGCGGCCGGGCCGACCTCGTCCTTGCCGTGCACGTCGGTCAGGACAGGGACGTCGGTCTCGGTCCGGATGCGCTCGAGCATAGCGAGCCCCTTCTCGAGTCCCGGGCCCGAATACGAATCGACCGAGGACCTGTTGTCCTTGAGGTAACTCGACTTGAATACGTAGGTGAAATCGTACTTGTCCGCCAGCTCGACGCAGGCCGACGCGATCCTCATAGCCTCATCCCCGTCCTCGAGGACGCAGGGACCGGCGATCAGGAGCGGCATTCGCTCAGGTTCCCAGACCACGTTTCCTATGGAGAGAGATTCCACGGTTCCTCCCGCTAACTGTCATGGCCCGCTACTACGGTGCCTCCGCCCTGAGCGCGGGCGCGGCTCAGCTCTTTAGCGGCTGCAACCAGCCCCCTGAACAGGGGATGCGCCCTCATGGGGCGTGATTTCAGTTCGGGGTGGAACTGTCCGGCGACAAAGAAGGGGTGTCCCGGCAATTCGATTATCTCGACGAGGTCGCCGTCCGGTGATAGTCCCGAGAATACGAGACCTTTCGCGGCGAGCTGCTCGCGGTATGCGTTGTTTACTTCCCATCGGTGGCGGTGGCGCTCGCTGATCTCTTCCACGCCGTAAAGGTCGTGGGCGATCGTTCCTTTTTCGAGCTTGCAGGGATACGCTCCGAGGCGCATCGTTCCGCCCATCTTCGACTTGCTCCGCTGATCGAGCATCAGGTCGATGACGGGATGGGGGACGTCCGGGTCGAACTCGCTCGATCCGGCGTCGAGCCCGCAGACGTTGCGAGCATATTCGATCACGGCCATCTGCAGGCCGAGACAGATCCCGAGGTAAGGCACACCGTTTTCGCGGGCATATTTTACAGCGGTGATCTTGCCCTCGGTGCCTCGCTCGCCGAAGCCGCCCGGTACGAGGACACCGTCGACGCTTTCGAGCCATTTCTCCGGACCGTCTTCTTCTATCTTCTCCGCGTCGACCCACTTGAGATTGACGTGCACATCATTGGAAACGCCGGCGTGAGTAAACGATTCTATTATGCTCTTGTACGCGTCGACGATCTGGATGTACTTGCCGACGATCGCAACATCGACACTCTCGGTCATCGAGAAGATCTTGTGGACCATCTTCTCCCACTCCTCGAGGTCGGGAGGCCCGGCATCGAGACGGAGTTTCTCGATGACCATGTCATCGAGCCCTTCTTTCGAAAGCTTGAGCGGAACATGGTAGATCGATTCGGCGTCGATCGCCTCTATCACGGCGCTCTCTTCGACGTTGCAGAAGAGAGCTATCTTCGCCTTGATCTCCTGGGAGAGCGGCCTGTCGCAGCGGCAGAGGAGTATATCGGGCTGGATACCGATCTCGCGAAGCCCCCTGACGCTGTGCTGGGTCGGTTTCGTCTTGATCTCGTGAGCGGTCTTGATATATGGAACCAGCGTAAGATGAATATACAGAACGTTATCGCGGCCCTGGTCGAGCCGCATCTGCCTGATCGCCTCGAGGAAGGGCAGGCCCTCGATATCGCCCGTAGTGCCTCCGACCTCGGTGATCACCACATCGACATCATCGCCGTTCTCGGCGGCGAGCCTGATCCTGTTCTTGATCTCGTCGGAGACGTGCGGCACGACCTGAACGGTCTTGCCGAGGTAGCCGCCGTTACGCTCGCGATTGATGATCGCTTCGTAGACCTGGCCGGTCGTCACGTTCGAGCGCTGGCTCAGGTTGCGGTCGATGAACCTCTCGTAATGTCCGAGATCGAGATCGGTCTCTGCTCCATCGTCGGTTACGAATACCTCTCCATGCTGGAAAGGACTCATCGTGCCCGGATCGACATTGAGATAGGGATCGAATTTCTGGAGGACGACGCGAAGACCGCGCTGTTTGAGCAGCATCCCGAGGGACGCAGCGGCGATACCTTTGCCGAGAGACGAAACCACCCCACCCGTTACGAAAATATATTTCGTCTTATCTCCCAAACTGCTCCCCGCCCGGGTACCGGTTGTTGAACCGTATCTTCATTGCAAATAAGTGGCTGACCGTCGATACCTTAACGACTGGCCAGTCTTTTTTCAACTCTTTTTATGTCTTCAGGGCGGTCAACACCGAAAGACCTCGCTCTGCAAGGCATAACACGTATTCTGAAGCCGTTTTCGAGGGCCCTGAGCTGCTCCAGGCCCTCCGCTTTTTCGAATGGGCCCTTCGGCAGCGCATCATATCCGAGCAGAAATTTCCGCCTGAACGCATAGATGCCGATATGCTGGAGGAACTTGTCGGTGCCGTACGGGACAGGTGAGCGCGAGAAATACATCGCGTACCCTTCCCTGTCGACGGCGACCTTGACGACATCTGGCCTCTTCATCTCGGCCGCTCCGCTTCCTGTCGTGGCAAGTGTGGCCATCAGCAGTTTATGGTCGGCGCGCATGACCGCCACGAGTCTCTCGACGGCAGCCGACGGCAGCAGCGGTTCGTCGCCCTGAACGTTGAGGACGATGCTGCAACTGTGACGTTCCGCGACCTCGGCGACCCTGGCCGAGCCGGTACGGTGCCGCTTCGATGTCATCTCTGCGAGGTGCCCGTCGGCGGTGACAACATCCAATATGCGTTCGTCATCGGTAGCGACGATTACCTTTTCGATTCCCTTGACTCCCGAGACGCACCTCACCACATGCAGGATCATCGGCAGTCCGGCGATCTCCGCCAGCGGCTTGCCGGGAAAACGGGTCGACCCGTATCGGGCCGGTATGACTGCGAGGACCTTCGTTGACAGGGTTCTCTCCCTCTGTTACTTCGCGTACTTTGCCTGACCCTCTTCGTAGACGTTCCCGCCGGTGCAGTCCTGGGCGACTATCACGGGGAACCCCTCAACGGTCAGTTTCCTGATCGCCTCGGCGCCAAGATCCTCGTAAGCGACTATCTCGGCTGAGGTTATGCTGCGCGATATGAGGGCTGCGGCCCCGCCGGTGGCGGCAAAATAGACTGCCGTGTTCCTCTTCATCGCATCGACGACGTCGGCGCTGCGAGCGCCCTTGCCGATCATCCCTTTGAGCCCCTGGTCAAGCAGAGCGGGGGCGTAGGGATCCATCCGGTAACTCGTCGTCGGGCCTGCCGAACCGATCGGCTTTCCTGGCGGAGTCGGCGACGGGCCGACGTAATAGATGATCTCTCCCTCAAGGGGGATTGGAAGCTCTTTCCCTTCGTCGAGAAGGTCGACAAGCCTCGCGTGCGCGGCATCGCGGGCCGTGTAGATCGTCCCGGTGAGCTTCACCGTATCTCCCGCCTTCAGCTTTTTGACGTCTTCGTCACTGAGCGGCGTGTTTAGTGAATAATCTGCCATTTCCGGATCGCTCCTTCTCTCTACAGCTCGATATATTTGTGCCTCGCGGCGTGACAGTTGAGATTCATCGACACGGGGAACGAGGCGATATGCCTCGGGGCCACTTCGATGTGAACGGCGAGCGCAGTCGTCCGGCCGCCGAGTCCCATCGGGCCGACGCCGAGATCGTTGATCATCGAAAGCAGTTCCTTCTCGAGCCCGGCGTAGAGCTCATCGGGATGGGTGCTGCCGATCTCGCGGAGCAGGGCCTTCTTGGCCAGCTGTGCGCAGCGCTCGAATGTCCCTCCGATGCCTACGCCGACAATGATCGGCGGGCAGGGATTGCCCGAGGCGTTCTTGACGTTCTCCACGATAAATTTCTTGATGCCCTCGATGCCGTCGGCCGGCTTCATCATGGCGATGCGGCTCATGTTCTCGCTGCCGCCGCCCTTGGGGACGACCCAGAGCTTCAGCTTGTCGCCCGGCACAATGGTCGTGTGGATGACGGCGGGAGTGTTGTCCCCCGTATTGCCGCCCTTGACCGGGTCGGCAAGGACAGATTTGCGCAGATAGCCTTCGGTATAGCCTTTTCTGACGCCCTCGTTGATCGCGTCTTCGAAACCGCCTCCGGTGACATGCGCGTCCTGGCCTATCTCGACGAAGATGACCGCTAGCCCGGTGTCCTGGCACATCGGTATCTTCTCTCCCCTGGCGATACCTGAATTCTCGATGATCTGCCTCAGGACCTCCTTGCCCGCGGGCGATTCTTCCGCCTCGTGAGCTTTTTCGAGGGCCTGCTGCACGTCATCCTCGAGCTCGAAGTTCGCCTCCATGCACAGGCGAGCTACTTCCTCGGTTATTCTCGAGGCCTCGATCTCCCTCATCTGCGTTCCCTTCTTTCTTCCGGCTAAAGAGCCGGATCGAGGACTATTACATTCAGCCCGGCGGGCAGTGAATCGGCCGTCAGGTCGAGCTCGCTGCCGCCAGCTTCTTTGAATTCTCCCATTAACATAGTAAAATCTTCGACGGGCGCTATCGGAAAACCGCATTTATCCGATTTGTAGTGCATCGGAACGACGATTTTCGGCGAAAACTCCTCTACGACGGCCTTCGCCGCCACCGCATCGATCGTGAAATATCCGCCTATCGGCACCATCATGACATCGACACCCTCGAGAGCGGGCGCTTCCGCCTTTGTGATCGCGTGCCCCAGGTCGCCGAGATGGGCGACCCTCACTCCGTCCGCTTCGACGATCGAGATGAGGTTAGTTCCCCGTTCGCTTCCTTCGGTCTCATCATGAAATGTCGGGATCGAGGTGATCCTGACCCCGCCGATATCTGTTTCGCCGGCCCTGTCCCATACAGCCGCGGCCTGGGAAACGACACCTTCGAACCTGTGATCTGGATGATCGTGACTGACGACGGCAATATCATGAGGCCCCGAAATGGGACCGAACGCGAGGGCGCCGTCGTACGATCCTGCTTCGTATGGATCGAAGACGATCCGGCGGCCGTCGGCGAGATCGAGCTCGAAGGCGGCATGCCCGAGGTACCTGAGTTTCATCGCTCATACCTCCTGTTTCGGACAAAAAAAATGGAGAATCCGGCAGGTATTCCCACCCGGACTCTCCAGAACTTACACTATAATTTCGGGGCTGTCAATCAAGCCTGTCGGCTTAGTTATTCGCGTAGACGCTGACCTTTTTCTTCGACTTTCCAAAGCGCTCGAACTGCACCTTTCCGTCGATCAGCGCATACAGCGTATCGTCTCCACCCTTTGCCACGTTGAGGCCGGGATGGATCTTGGTGCCCCTCTGGCGGATTATGATAGTTCCCGCCTGGACAGTGCGTCCCGAGGGCGCCTTAACGCCGAGTCGGCAGGAATTACTGTCACGACCGTTCCTGGAACTTCCTACGCCTTTTTTGTGAGCCATTACGCTACTCCCGTTATACCGAAATTTCCTTTATCTTGATCAGGGTAAAACCCTGGCGATGACCGTTCTTGCGACGGTAGCCTTTCCTGCGCTTCATCTTGAAGACGATGATCTTCTTTTCTCTGCCGTGCTTGACGACCTCGGCGGTTACCTTGACGCCGTCCACCTTGGGCTGTCCGACACGTACATCATCGCCGTCTGAAAAGAGAAGCACGTCGTCGCACTGGATCACGCTTCCGACCTCGACGTCGAGGAGCGGAACCCGAATATTCTTGTCAGGCCTTACAGTAAACTGTTTTCCGGCCAGATTTACGACCGCGTACACTTCTCCGAACCTCCTGAAAATGCCAAAGAGATATAGATATAACGTACTAGCGGGGTCAAGTCAAGGATAAATGCGCGAGGCAGGCCCTCGGAAACCCCGGAGGCACCGAGGGTTTCTGCGGGCCTGCCTCACACTAACATAACCGCATACAAAACAGACACTTAACGGGCGAATTACTCCCTGACCGGGCGTTTGAGCTCGTCCTGGTTAAGTATCTTGAATTCCACCCGCCTGTTAGCCTTTTTCCCCTCTTCCGTGTCATTCGACGCGGTGGGCCGGCTTTCACCGTACCCGGCAGAGGTGAGAAAGGCCGGATCGAGCTTCGGGAAGTTCTTCAGGAGATAATCCCTGACCGCCTTGGCGCGCTCTTCGGAGAGTTTCTGGTTCAGGCTCTCCGGTCCGGACGAGTCGGTATGGCCACCGATCTCTATCTCCGCTTCCGTCCAGTCTGAGAGGACCGTACCGATCCTGTCTAGAAGTTCCTCTGATTCCGGCTTCAGGTCAGACTTACCGACGTCAAACACGATATCGGTCGTCGAAAAGAGTCCTGTATTGATGAATTCGTATACAGCGTCGTTGACCTTGACGGGGCATCCTTGACTGTCGACCTTGGTCCGGACATTTGTCCCAGGGCACTTGTCGAGACCGTTGTAGACGCCGTCACCGTCTGAATCAAGCGGACACCCTTTCCTGTCTACCTCGGCTCCTTTCGGTGTGTCGGGACACTCGTCGATCCCGTCAAATACACCGTCGCCGTCAGAATCGTACGGACAGCCTTTCTTGTCCACCTTTGCGCCCTTCGGAGTACCCGGACACTTGTCGTAGCTGTCCCATACGCCGTCGCCGTCAGAGTCCAGCGGGCAGCCGTGGCTGTCGACCTTGACTCCCTCTGGAGTATCGAGGCAGTCATCCATTTGGTCGCAGACACCGTCACCATCAGTGTCGACGCATGAGGAGCATGGATCTGCGAACGGCCAGGGCCAGATGAAGTAGCACAGGGCCTTGCTGTCTGGCCTGTCCTGCACGGCGAATGCCGCCGACCCTGACAGTGAGATGAATAAGAGAGCGCCCAGCAGCGCAGCTGAGATGTATTTCATATCGAATCCTTCCTTACCTTACCTTGATGTCTCGGGCGGTCTACTTCTTTTTGATCAGCCCTACTATCCAGAGCAGAATGACCGCGCCGACGACCGCTGTTACCAGCGAACCGATGATCCCGCCCCATGCTATCCCAAAGACGCCGAAGGCCCAGCCTCCGACGATACTACCGATGATACCGACCATGATGTTGCCGAGGATCCCGAATCCGCCGCCCTGCATTATCCTGCCGGCGATCCAGCCTGCGATGGCGCCGATTACTATCCATAGAAGAAAATTCATTCCGGGTCCCCTTTACTGCGCGTCCGTCTTTTCACCGGTCACGCGCGGGTATATAAAGCCCGCCAGTATCCCGCCGACAATCGGCGCGACCCAGAAGAGCCAGAGCTGCGAGAGTGCCCAGCCGCCAGCAAAGAGAGCCGGTCCCGTGCTTCGCGCGGGGTTGACCGATGTATTGGTCACCGGAATGCTGATCAGGTGGATAAGCGTCAGTGCGAGGCCGATCGCTATCGGCGCGAACCCCTTCGGGGCCCTTTCGTCCGTTGCGCCGAGAATGATGAAAAGGAACATGAAAGTCAGGACCACTTCAGCGACGAGCGCGGCAAGCATCGAGTACCCGCCGGGGGAATGCTCCCCGTAACCGTTCGACGCAAAGCCGCCTATCTCAAACCCCGCCTTGCCCGAGGCGATCACGTACAGCACCGCTGCTGCCACGATAGCGCCGAGTACCTGGGCGATGATGTAGGGAAGCAGATCCTTCCCCGCGAACCGCTTCCCGGCCCAGAGGCCGAACGAAACGGCTGGATTGAGGTGGCACCCCGATACGTGGCCGATCGCGTATGCCATCGTAAGTACAGTCAAACCGAAAGCCAGCGCGACACCGACGAAGCCGATCCCTAATCCGGGGAAGGCTGCCGCAAGTACGGCGCTGCCGCATCCTCCGAAGACGAGCCAAAAAGTCCCGATAAACTCCGCCCCAAGGCGCCTGGATAGAGGCATAGCCTCTCCTTTCCGCTAGACTGCAGTGAATTACAGAATCCCCTGGATCGCTTTCCCCATCACCCGGAACGAGATAGCAGCCAGCTATGCCGCCAGTTTATAAATATTCCTGATAAATACAATGATTTTTTGCCCCCCGGCGCGCTTTGGTTTCGGGCACGGCTTAAAATGAGCGCGATGAAAAACGGAATCTTATTGGTGGTGGTGTGGGGAGGGGTAAAAATAATCCCGGCATTACCCCGAAGAATCCGTGTGTCGTCACTCCGGATTCGAAGGGGTAATGCCGGGATTGTATTCAGTCAGCTAGACGAGCTCAGCCTTGAGATCCCGCTTCCCGTCGAGCGAGTAGATCTCGTAGTCCTCACGGTGCATCCTCGGATCGTCGATCAGCAGGATCTCGAGCTTGTACAGCTCGGAGAGTTCCCTGAGGTTCTCATGGCGGTCGTCGCGCAGGAATATCCCCAGCATCGGGTTGACGCGGAACTGCAGGCCGTTGACTCTCTTCATCGTACCGATGCGCCTGATCCAGTGCTCGATCTTCATCGCCATTGATTCGATCGAGAGGATCTTGCCGCTTCCGGCGCAGTAGGGGCACTCATCGCTGTAGTAGTGCAGCAGGCTCGGGCGAACGCGCTTCCTGCTCAGCTCGATCAGGCCGAGGTCGCTTATCTGCGACACCCTCGCCCTCGAGCGGTCCTTGCGGATCGCGTTGCGGAACTCGTTGTATACCTTCCGGCGGTTCTCCTCGCGCTCCATATCGATGAAATCGACGACGATGATCCCGCCGATATCCCTCAGCCGCAGCTGGCGACCGATCTCGCGGGCGGCGATGAGGTTCGTCTCGAGAATCGTCTCCTCCTGGTTCTTGCGTCCGGTGAACCTGCCCGTATTGACGTCGATCGAGACGAGCGCCTCCGTATGCTCGATGACGATGTAGCCGCCCTTCCGGAGCCAGATCTTGCTCTCGAGGGTCTTCTCGATCTCGGACTCGATCTCGTAGTAATCGAAGATCGGCGCTTTTTCCTTGTAGAGCTGGACCTTCGAGGACAGTTCCGGGGCGAACGACTTGAGATACTTCTGAAGCCTCTCGTGCTCGTCCTCGTTGTCTATGACGATCCTGTTGATGTCTTTCGAGAAGAGGTCGCGGATGGCGAAGACTGTTATATCTACATCCTCATGTATCAGGCTCGGCGGCTGCGCCCCGTCGATCTTCTTCTTTATTTCCTTCCAGCGCTTCTCGAGAGCGCGGATATCGTCACGCAGCTGCCCGTCCTCGACACCCTTGCCCGCGGTGCGGACGATGACGGCGCACCCCTTGGGCCTGTTCTTCCTGACGATGTCCCGGAGCCTGTGACGCTCCTTGCGCGATTCGATCCTCTTGCTGATCCCGATATGATCGAGGTTGGGCATAAGCACTGCGTACCTGCCCGGAAGCGAGAGCTGGGACGAGATCCTCGGTCCCTTGGTGCCTATCGCCTCCTTGCGGATCTGTACGAGCAGGTCCTGCCCCTTCTTCAGGAGGTTCTCTATAGGTGGATATTCCCTCCGCCGCCTGCCGTTCTGGAAGTCAAAATCCTCGTCGATGTCGATCAGGTCGGGATCGAGCGAGCCTGTCGCCACGTCGCTGACGTGGAGAAAGGCAGCTTTCTCCTGCCCGATTTCGACGAAGGCGGCCTGGATACCGGGGATCACAGCGTTGATCGTTCCCATGTAGATCCCGCCGACGGTCCGTCTGCTTTCCTCGCGTTCGATGAGGAACTCGACGAGTTCCCCGTCCTCAAGGATCGCGATCCGGACCTCCCTGTTCGTGTAGTTGATCACTATCTCTTTTTTAATTCTTCCCATTTCAAATATTTCCTGTAATTAAATCCAGTGGTTCGAGCAGGGTGTCCCCCTGCCTGTAATAAATACCTTTCCTTGATACTACCACGAGCCTGGCAGCCTCTTCCGGCATAACGGCACGCAGCAGATCGGCCGGTACCGGAGCGCTCTCCGGTCCGTGCTCGATGCGCAGGACGAGCTTTCCTTCAGCCCCGTTCCTGCTTACGGAACATCCGCGGGTCGACCTGACCCTTCCCCTGCGGTCGGTCATTTCCGCTCCAGACGAGAACAGCGAGGACCATCTGTCCTCCAGCCATCCAACCGCTTCCGTGGAAGGATCTCCCCCGGATTCCACGATGAAACGATACCACACATCGTCGATTGTGGACAAATTTTCTTCCGGGGCAGGTTTTTTTCCCGAAAAACGGGCCGCCGGACCGGGGTCGATCTCATAATCGAACGCAGCCTCTTCGGGGAGCTTCCCTCCCGCCCTGTTGAACGGTCCCGCGCTCGCGAGAACCTCCAGCCCCTGCGGCATGAGCCCTTCGAAGGCGCGGAAGGATATATCGCTGTCCCTGGTGAACTCAACGTCGAAGAACTCCATCTCACCTGCCGTGCCGACCGCCAGGGCGGGGCCGAACGACATCTTCGCGTGGGGATGGAAACCCGCGCTGAACCTCAGCGGCAGGCCGCTTCTACGAAGCGCCCTCGTGATGATATTGGTGATCTCCCTGTGAGAGAGGAATCTCGACCTTCCTGTCTTCCGGTACATGAAGCGGTACCTGATCTGTTCGTGCTCGTTCCCGACCGCATGCTCGTACCTGTCCTCCATCTCCTCAGCCGTCCCGCCGTCGGACGGAGCGAATCCGGCATTTCTCTCGGCCTCACCGGTGCATGCGCCGCATCCGCCGCATGTCCCGTTCCTGCAGTCCGCCGTCGGTACGGAGGCGATCGCTCTCTCCCTCTCGCGCAGCAGGTAGTTCTTCGAGACCTTGACTGTAAACGCCTCCCATGGCAGTGGAACATTCGGATCGAAGGCGGAGAGTAGCTCATCGATACTTGTGCCGTTCTTCTCGATAGCCTTTTCCCACAGGTCGAATCTCAGCTTGTCGCGCCAGCTGTCGAAACGGCACCCCGACCTCCAGGCGTCGAGGACGATCGGCCACACCTCGCGGCCGCCTCTTGCCAGGACGCCCTCGAGCGCGCTGACCCTGGGCTCGCGCAGCCCCAGCTCGACCTTCCTGTGCCTGATGCGGCTGGCTAGATACTTCTCCTTCGAGGCGATCTCCTCCATCGAGTTCTGCCGCTCCCACTGAAAGGGAGTATGTGCCTTCGGAACGTACGGAGAGATCGACACGTTGAGCCTGAAACGCCCCTTCGCGGCGCGCATGCCCATGACCTTCTCGATCAGCGAGACGATCCCGTCGAGGTCCTCGTCGGTCTCTGTCGGCAGGCCGATCATGAAGTAAAGCTTGAGGGTCTGCCAGCCCGCCTCGAGGATCCTCGAACACCCGTCGAGGATATCCTCATCGCTCATATCCTTGTTGATCGCCGCGCGAAGCCGCTCGGTCCCAGCTTCCGGGGCGATCGTGAATCCCGATTTGCGTACCGACGAGGTCGCTTCGATTATCCTGTCGGTGACTGTCTCGGGCCGCAGGCTCGGGAGGGCGAGGGAGACATGTCGTTTCTTCAGCTCGGGAGCGAGCCGTTCGAGCAGTTCTTCGAGCCTCGAGTAGTCCGAGGTCGACAGCGACAGAAGCGAGACTTCCTCCCACCCCGTAGCGTCGAGCCCTTTCGCGACGGCATCGACGATATCGCCTACCGTCCGCTCTCTTCTCGGCCTGTATGTCATCCCCGCATGGCAGAACCTGCAGCCGCGGGTGCAGCCTCTCATCACCTCGACGGCCAGCCTGTCATGCACGACCTGTCCCGATGGTACGATCGGCGCGGTCGGCAGGTTCTCGGGCCCGAGAAGATAGGTCCGCGCGGAGACATTCTCACTGATGCCGTCGACGTAGACGCCGTCGATCCCGGCGAGCGTCTCGAGCCTCTTTTTTCTCGGAGCGTCCGGGCCGGCTGCCTTCAGAGCGCTGACCGCTTCGACGAGCGACTCCTCGCCATCGCCGAGGAAGAAGGCGTCGAAGGCGCCGATCACTGGAAGGGGATTCGAGACGCAGGGCCCGCCGGCGACGACGAGGGGATCTGTATCATCCCTGTCGGCCGCTAAAACGGACAGTCCCGCCAGATCCATTATCGTCAGGGCGTTCGTGTAATGCAGTTCGTACGGCAGGGTGATGCCGATGATATCGAATCGCGACGCGGGCGTCCCGGTCTGCCAGGACCTTAGCTGCTCGCCCGCTGCCCTTATACCGTCCTCCATGTCGGGCCACGGCGCGAAGCCGAACTCCACTCCGACTCCGGGAAGTTTGCTCAATGCGTGATAGAGAAATCTCAGTCCCTGGTGGGACATCCCGATCTCGTAGACGTCGGGGAATACGAGGAGGACGTTATAGCCCCCTTCGTTGAATCCGTTCGAGGTGAGGTTGAGCTCGCGGTCGATATACCTCGACGGTTTCTCCACGGAGGGAAGGATCCCGTCATAGTAGACGTCGCACCCGTATGAAAGTCCGTCGCTCATCAGTCGACCTCTCCTCCCACCGTTATCGCGGGGATCCGGATCGTGGGCTGCGCGTCCGAGACGGGGACATGCTGCCCGTCCTTGCCGCAGGTCCCGATATCGAATCCCGGATCGTTGCCGACCATGTCTATCCGCTCCAGCACGGCGGGCCCGTTGCCGATCAGTGTCGCGCCGCGGACCGGCCCGGTCACTTTGCCGTTTTCTATCAGGTATGCCTCGCTTACCTTGAACACAAAATCGCCGCTCGAAGTGTCGACCTGGCCGCCTCCCATTCGGACGACGAAGAGCCCGCTGTCGACACTGGAGATTATCTCATCCGGATCGTGATCACCGGGCCCGATCATCGTGTTGCTCATCCTGACGATCGGCCTGAACCTGAAGTTTTCCCTTCGCCCGTTGCCGGTCGGCTCCATCTCGAGCTTCATCGCGGATCTCCGGTCGAGAAGGAACCCGGTAAGCACCCCGTTTTCCACTGCGACCGTCCTCTGCGCCGCCGTACCCTCATCGTCGAAACGGTAAGAGCCGCGCTTGCCTTCGAGGGTCGCGTCATCTATGACGTTGACATACTCGGAAGCTATCTTCTCGCCGAGTTTACCGCTGTAAATCGAGAGGTTCTTGAAGACCGCGTCACCCTCCAGCCCGTGCCCGATCGCTTCATGGATCATCGTCCCCCCCGCCTGCCCGGAGAGCACGACCGTCATCCTGCCGGCGGGAGCGTGGGGAGCGTGAAGCATCCGTATTGCTGTCTCCCCCGCCTCGCGGGCCAGCGCCTCTACATCATCGACGCAGAGGTTCTCCAGCCCGAACTGGCCGCCCGAGGATCTCATCCCTGTCTGCAGGATATTTCCGTCGGACGAGACCGCCCTTACGCTGATCACGACCTGGGGCCTGACATCGGAGGCAGAGACACCTTCGCTGTTGAAGACGGACATCGACCTGAGGGTGTCCCCGTAGTTGACCTTTACCTGCCTGATCTCTCCCCCTGCCGACCTTGCGGCGCGGTCGGCCGCGTGGACGAGATCTGTTTTACTATCGAGAGTATCACCGGCGGGGAGATCTTCTTCACCGGCGCTTTCCTGTCCGGCAGGCGCGGTGAACGACCCTTTTTCTCCGCTGCCGAGATCGCGGAGCACCGCTTCGGCGACACGCATCATCTCATCGCGGGTGATTGTGCTCGAGTATCCGTACGCGGTCCTGTCCCCGGTGATCAGCCTCAGACCGAAACCGGTATCGGTACCGCTCGATATCCGTTCGATCCTGCCGTCAACGCAGGCGATCGAACGCACACCGGTCGATTCGAAGAAGAGCTCGGCAAACTCCGCCCCCTTCGAGACCGAAAACCCGATGACATCGTTTATGTCTGAAGAAGAGGGTCTTCTCAGCATTTGTTCTCTTTCGCCTCCGGGTCCCCTGTCCCGTCAGTCTTCTCATCGAAGACATGTTTACTGTAGTCGCCGTGCCTCGCGACGGGATAATCCCCGCAGAAACACGCGGTACAGTAATTTTCCGAGTCGTCGACGCACGAGAGAAGACCCTCCCGGGACAGGTAGTGAAGACTGTCCACTCCGAGGTACTGTCTTATCTCTTCGACGCTGTGGGAGGAGGCGATGAGCTCTCCGCGAGTGGGAGTGTCGATCCCGTAGTAACACGAATGTGTTATCGCTGGAGAGCCAATCCTGAGATGGACCTGTGCGGCGCCGGCTGCCCTTATCATCGTGACAAGCTTGCGCATCGTCGAGCCGCGTACGATCGAATCGTCGACGACGACGATGCTGCGTCCCTCGAGGACACCGCGCACCGGGTTGAATTTGATCCGCACGTCCCAGTCGCGTTCATCCTGCCTGGGCTTGATAAACGTGCGACCTACATAGTGGTTCCTTATCAGTCCGAGTTCGTAAGGCGTTCCCGAGCCTTCACTGAAGCCGAGGGCGATCGTGTTGCTTGAGTCGGGCACCGATATAACGATATCTGCCAGGGCCGGCGCTTCCTCGGCGAGCTTTCGGCCGAGTTTGCGTCGGATCTTGTCGACGTTCTCGCCGAACACCCTGCTGTCGGGCCTCGAGAAGTAGATGAATTCGAAGATGCATCTCGAGAGATGTTCCGCCGGTTCTGCGAATCTGATCGACCGGGGCTCCCCGCCATCGATGACGAGGACCTCGCCCGGTTCTATCTCCCTGACATACTCCGCGCTGATGATGTCGAAAGCGCAGCTCTCCGATGCCACGACCCACGTATCGCCGTCTCTGCCGAGTGAAAGGGGCCTGAAGCCGTGAGGGTCGCGCGCCGCGATGATCCTGTCCTTGAGCATGAAGATGAGCGAGTAGGCTCCGCGCACCTGCCGAAGCGCCTCGATGACCATGTCCTCGATCTTCTCCACCTTGCTTCGCGCGATCAGGTGGAGCAGCACCTCGCTGTCCATCGTGCTGCGGAAGATCGACCCGTCCTCTTCCATCTCGTTCCGGAGCTCGACGGCATTGACGAGATTTCCGTTATGGGCCACGGCGATCTTCCCGATCTTGCAGTTGACCATGAAAGGCTGGATGTTGATGACATTCGACATCCCGGTCGTCGAGTACCGGTTATGGCCGACCGCCATATGCCCTTTCAACCCGTCGAGCGTCTCCTTGTCGAAGACCTTGGAGACGAGCCCCATCGCCTTGTGCTCGTACAGCCGGCCGCCGTCGGACGAGATGATCCCCGAACTCTCCTGGCCCCTGTGCTGGAGTGAGTAAAGGCCGAGGTAGGTCATCAGCGCCGCCTGGTCGCTGCCGTAGATCCCGAATACGGCACATTCCTCTTTCAAAGACACGATGCGTTCCTTACTGGCCTTCTATCTCGGCCGTACCTATGAACTCGAACGCCTGGTAATGAGGGTTGAGAAGGAGTCCGTGCTTTCGCGTTCTCGTCACCGCCATCTCCTCGACCTTGCGGGCTGCCTCCTCCGGGTCGCCCGCTTTTACGAGGATGCGCCAGACTTCGCCTGACTTCATTCCGGTGACTTTCGCGCCGTCGAGCCTCGTGTTGAGCCTCGACGCGTACCCCTGGTCCTTCCCGCCTCCCTGTTCCGACACGAACAGGTCACAGGCGAATATCCTGCCCCCGCATTTCACGCGGGGAAAATCCCTGTCGATAGTGAGGTCGCCCATGGCGGCCCCGTCTCCCCCGCCTGAGACGGCGAGGCTGTAGAGATGTTTGTTCTGGTTGGTGAACGCGCTGTCCATCCGGATCTCGCGGTCGATCGCCTCGCACACCGTTGAGGCGCTCTCCCCCTCAGCCTCCATGGCCCAGTAGGAGTACCTCAGGATGCCGCAGAGATCGTCGGCGAAACCCATCTTGTCTGACAGTGTCATCCGCGCGGTCTGGGCGACGAGGTCGATAGTCTTGAGCCTGACCCATAATCTCGCTTCGGTCTTCATGCGCCGCCCTCCTTCCATCTCTTCAATGACTCGAAAAATATCCTGCCCGGGCCGGCCGCCTCCATCTTTCCGGAGTCTCCGCCGGCCTTCCTTCTCTTCATCCCCCATCCGCCGTCGAGATCCTCGGGTACCTGGCGCAGCCATGTCGCTCTCTCGGGATGCGGCATGATCGCGAGGACGTTGCCTTCCCGGCTGCAGACGCCCGCCATGTTCTCGATCGATCCGTTCGGGTTTACGGGGAACTTCGGATCGATCTGTCCAGTCTGAGTGCAGTACTGCAGGACGATCTGCCCGTTCTTTTTCATCTCATCGAGGACCTCGCTGTCATCGGTGGTGAACCGCCCTTCGGCATGGGCTATCGGCACCGGGACGACTTCCTCGTTTCCTATCGCCGAGGTCCATACGCAGTCCGTTCCGCCGTGCAGCAGATATGTCCACGAACAGTAATAACCTTCCCTGTCTTCCATCACGTTCGGCGCGAGCGCCAGGTCGACCCTCTCCCAGTGGATGCCGGGGATGAATCCCGACTCGACGAGCACCTGTGCGCCGTTGCATATCCCCATGATGGGACGGCCGGCGGCGGCCAGCTCGCTGAGCTTGTCCATTATATGGTCCTTCGCCGAGACGACTCCGGCCCTGATCCTGTCCTGGTAGGAGAACCCGCCGGGAACGATCATGCCGATAGCATCCTCGAGAAGAGCCGGATCCTCGTTCCAGCGCAGAAGGTCCGCGCCGAGACCTACCGACCTTACAGCGTCGGCCGTCTCGTACTCGCAGTTCACGCCGGGAAACTGGATTATCGCAACCTTGTCCTTGAAGGATCTGGCCACTTACTCTCCTTTCTCGATGCCGAATATCGAGCGGCACCCGGTCATGTATATATCTTCCAGCTCGCCGAGGTCCCACGAAGCTATCGCCTTGCCGCTTGCAACGGCATCGAGCTTCGGGGACGCCTTCAGCGTGCCCAGTTTGTGAAGTTTGACCCTGTTGCGGGCGCAGATGGCGAGGAGCTCGCGCTCGTTGCCGGGCGGCAGTTCGACGATAAAGCATCCCGTCTCGGAGAAGAGGACCTTCTCCGGCGGCAGCCCTGTCGCGCCGAACTCGTCGAGGTCGATCGTGAGGCCAAGCCTTCCGGTGCCGTTTCCACCGATAGCCATCTCTGCGAGCGCCGTAAGCATCCCGCCCTGGCTGGTGTCGTGGCACGACCTGATCCAGCCATGCTTGTGCAGGTCGAGCACCGTCCTTATCTGTCCACGCTCGCGGGCGAAATCGGCCTCGGGGACGTTGCCGCCGAGAGTGCCGTATATCGTCCTGTAATACTCGCTTCCTCCGAGCTCGTCGAGCGGCTCGCCGATGAGGAAGACCTCGTTACCCTCTTCCTTGAAGGTGAGCGAACGGCTCTTCGAGTAATCCTCGACCACTCCCACAGTGGCGATGATCGGCGACGGCGGGATCGCCTTGCCGCTCGCACCCTGGTTGTAGAAGCTGACGTTCCCCGATACAACGGGGATCGGATGGCTTCCCTCGTGGGAGAGGAGCCCGATTCCGCTGCAGGCCTCGCCTACACCGCGGATCCCTTCGTAGAACTCCCAGAAGACCTCTTCGATCTCGGGGTTGCCGTAGTTGAGGCAGTCGGTGATCGCCGAAGGCACCCCGCCGACGGCGGCCACGTTACGTGCCGATTCACATACGGCCAGCGCGCCCCCCTGGTACGGATCGATCATCCCGTACCACGGGTTGCCGTCGACCGCGACTGCTATCCCGACCGGATTGCCGGCAATAGGGGCGATCACGCCCGCGTCCGCTTCGCCCGGCCTGATTACGGCCCTGCCCTGGACCTCCGAATCGTAATGCTTGAATACGTAGTTCTTGGAGGCGATGTTCGGCGAGCCGAATATCGCAAGGAAGTCGTCGCGAAGCGAGCGTCCAGTCTGCCACTCCGGCTCCTCGAAGAGCACCTTTCTCGGAGTTTTCGGCCTGTCGTATGCGATGCCTGTCGTTATCGTCTCGACCGGGGTCTCACAGACCTTCTCGCCCTCGCTCATGATCGTGTATACCTCGTCGGTGGTGACGTCGGCTATTACGTAGGCGCCCGCTCCGTGATAGAGATGGGGCATCTCGAAATCCTCGTTGTATATCTTCAGGACGTCATCGACGAATCCGACCGGAACAGCAAGGGCGTAACGCTCCTGCGTCTCGGAACAGGAGACGACCGGCGGCGGATAATGTGCGCCGGAGGCGACATTGACAGCGTCGAGGTCTATCTTCACGCCGAATCCGCCGGCGTGGGCGAGCTCGGATGTAACGCAGGCGATACCGCCGGCGCCGAGATCCTTGAACCCGACCTTGATCCCCTTCTCATCGGCGAGGTCGAGGACCTTCCTGTTCGCCACTGCCAGCACCCGCTTGAGAAAGGGATCGGGTACCTGTACGGCGCCCCTGTTCGCTTCCTCCCCTTCGACAAGGTCCTCCGAGGCGAATGCCGCCCCGCCGAACCCCGAGTCGTCGGTCGGTTTTCCTATAAGTATGATCTTGTAAGGCTCGTTCGCCGCCTCTTTCGGAACGCGGCTTCTCAGCACGCGCGACTCCATGACCGTTCCCAGCGCTACCACGTTGACGAGGCAGTTCTCGTCGTACCCCGCGTCGAACGCGATGTCTCCACCGAGATTCGGCACTCCGAGCGGATTGCCGTAAGAGGCGATTCCGTCGACGACGCCGCGGGCGATCGAGATGACGTGCCGCGCGTTCGGCCCCTGCGGGTCACCGAACCTCAGCGGATCGAGCACGCCGATGACATCGGCGCCCATGCAGTAGACGTCACGCACGATGCCGCCGATCCCTGTCGCGGCGCCCTCTACGGGCAGTACCTGCGAGGGATGGTTGTGGCTCTCGTGAGCGATCACGAGGCAGTGCCAGTCGCCGTCCTCTTTCTGAGCGAATCTGAACACGCCGGCATCCTCGCCCGGGCCCATCACTACGTTCGGGGCCTTAGTCGGCAGAAGTTCGCCGAGGAGCTTCCTGCTGCTCTTGTAGCTGCAGTGCTCGCTCCACATCGTATTGAAGATCGTCAGCTCCACGATCGTGGGGTCACGTCCGAGAAGTTCGGTCACGCGCCTTGCCTCACTCACGGTAAGGTTCAGCCCGTTCTCCTTCAGCAGCTCCACCACGCGGGAGTCGTCACTCTCAGTGATCTGGATGGTGCCTTTCAGCAAATCGGCCTGTCCTTTCCCGGGCCTGTCCTGTTACGACAGGGCCCTGGTGAATATAAAATCGACATTCTTCAGATGACTTTTCAGGTCGAACGCCTCCGCAAGTTCCTCATCGGAGACGACCTTTGCAAATCTCTTGTCTTCGGCGAGATACTCGCGGAAGCTTTTCTTTCCTTCCATGCTCTTCATCGCCGCCTCCTGGACGATCAGGTAGGCGTCATCGCGGGCGAGGCCCTTGCCGACGAGCAGGAGCAGAATCGGATGCGAGAAGATCAGGCCACCTGTCAGCTCGAGGTTCTCCCGCATCTTCTTCCTGTTGACTACCAGCCCTGATATGACCCAGGTGAGTTTCTCGAGCATGTACCCGAGTATCATCGTCGAATCGGGGATGATGACCCTCTCGACCGATGAGTGACTGATATCGCGCTCGTGCCACAGGGTGACATTCTCAAGCGCCGCCTGGGCGTTTCCGCGAAGCAGGCGCGCCATCCCGGCGACCCTCTCGGTGAGGATCGGGTTGCGCTTGTGAGGCATCGCGCTCGAGCCCTTCTGTCCCTTTGTGAACGGCTCCATCGCCTCCGCGATATCGGTGCGCTGCAGGGCACGGATCTCGGTAGCGATATTCTCGAGTGACGCGCCGATCACGGCGATCGTCGACATATAATAAGCGTGGCGGTCGCGCTGGATGACCTGTGTAGTCACGGGCGCCGCCTTGAGGCCGAGCCGTTTCATCACGAAACGCTCGACACGATAGTCGGTGTGCGACATCGTACCGACGGTCCCCGTCATCTGGCCTACCGAGATCTCCTCGATCGACCGTGCGAGCCTCGCTATGTCGCGGTCTATCTCCGAGTACCAGACGAGGATCTTCAGCCCCATCGTTATCGGCTCCGCATGGATGCCGTGCGAGCGCCCTACCATCGGGACGTTCTTGTATCTCAGCGCCTGCCGCTTGAGAACGGTGCGCAGTTTCTTCAGTTTTTGCTGGAGGATCATCCCGGCATCGCGCATCTGGCATGCCAGCGTGGTGTCGAGAAGGTCAGAGCTCGTCATCCCCATGTGCAGGTAACGGCCCGACTCGCCGATGTACTCCGACATGTTCGTCAGGAAGGCGATGACGTCGTGGCGCGTCTTCTTCTCTATCTTCAGGACACGCTTGATGTCGTAATCGGCGTTCTTCCTGATATCACGGGCCGCCTTCTTCGGGATGTGGCCGTACTCGGCCAGACCCTCGCAGTAGAGGACCTCGATCTCCTGCCAGAGATCGTACTTGTTTTCATCTGTCCATATTGCCGAAATCTCGGGAAGTGAATATCGCGGAATCAAGGACTGCCTCCCTTTGGATCCATGCCTCTATGCTTCTTCCTCGGCCTCGACGAGTACGAGTTTTATCGATTTTGTGCTTCCGTTTCTCCATACGATGATATCGAGCTCGTCGCCTACCTGCTTGCCGAATATCACACGGCTCGCCTGGTCGGAGTTATGTATCGTGGTCCCGTCCATCTCGACTATGACGTCACCGACCTGCATGCCCGCTTTCTCGGCCGGCCCGCCCTCTTCGAGCGCGACTACGACAAGACCCGTCCTGAAGGGGATCTCGAACTGCTCGACCACCTCGGCCGTCAGCTCGGATACCCTGAGACCCGTCCAGACGTAGCGGAAATGCCCGTACTGGCGGATCTCGTCGATGACCATCTTCACCGTATTGCTCGGAATTGCGAATCCCATCCCGACATTGCTGCTTCCGCCGGAGGTCGAGAAGACGAACGTGCTGATACCGATGACCTCGCCCTTCATCGAGACGAGCGGCCCGCCGCTGTTGCCCGGATTGATCACGGCATCTGTCTGGATCATGTTCTTGAATATCTGCACACCGTCACCGGTATCCTTGACGTCCCTGTGAAGGGCGCTGATAACACCTGCGGTCACGGTGGTCTGGTTGTCGTTGAAGAGATAGGTAAACGGTGATCCTATCGCAATCGCCGGCTCTCCGATATCGAGGGCGTCGGAATCACCGAACGACGCAAACGGAAGATCGCTCCCCTCTATCTTGAGCAGCGCGATGTCAAACTCCACGGCCGTGCCGACAAGCACGGCAGGAACTTCGGTCGAGTCGATCATCGTCACATAGATCTCCTCGGCGCCGTGTACGACATGTTCGTTGGTCACAAGGTAGCCGTCATGATTGACGAGCAGGCCCGATCCGTATGTCGGGAACTTCTGCTTCTGATAGGCGGGGATCCTGCCTGCCACGACCTGCCAGTACTCGTAGTTGTTCCTCACCCTGGTCGAGACTATCCTCGTCCTGAGGGTGGTGATCGAGACTACGGCAGGGCCGACGCGCCCGCGGGCGGCGACCAATGCGTCTCCGCTGAACAGTCCGGGGCCCCCGAGGACGATATTAGCCGATGACTGCGGGTAGAACGCCTGGCCGATCCCTATACGCTTCAATATGATGACATTTACGACAGTCAGCGCGAGCGAAAGGCCGAACATGATCCCTATTATCCACGGAATCGCCCTGGCCCATTTCGACTGGAACTCTTTCATGTCAGATCACCTGTTTCACTTCTTGACCTTTTTCCAGTCAGCGAGGAACTTCTCGATCCCGCTGTCGGTGAGCGGATGCTTCATCAGCTGTCCGATGACCTTGAATGGGATCGTCGATACGTCGGCGCCCAGCAGAGCTGCTTCGTATACGTGCTGTACGCTTCTGATGCTGGCCACCAGGACCTGCGTCGCGAACGCGTAATTCTCGTAGATCTCGACGATGTCCTCTATCAGATCCATCCCGCGCTGTCCGATATCGTCGAGCCTGCCGACGAAAGGACTGACGTATGTCGCGCCGGACTTGGCCACGAGAAGTGCCTGGTTGGCTGAAAAACAGAGCGTCGCGTTTGTCTCGATACCTTCAGCGCTGAAGGCGTTGATCGCCTTGATGCCCTCGGTGATGCAGGGAACCTTGATGATGATGTTGTCGGCGATCTTGCAGAGCTCCTTGCCCTCCTTGATCATTCCCTCGGCGTCGAGAGATACGACCTCGGCGCTGACCGGGCCCGATACGATCGAGCAGATCTCCTTCAGCGTATCGGTCGCCGTTCCCTTATCCGCTTCTCTCGCGAGAAGGGACGGGTTCGTCGTGACACCGTCGAGAAGGCCGAGTGTGTTGGCCTCCCTGATCTCGTCTACATTGGCTGTATCGATAAAAAACTTCATTTCGCCTCCCTGGCTGTCTGTTTTCGGTTAATCTGGGTTCCGGCAGCCATACTGCCGGTGAGGAAACGTGTATTATACAAATAACGGCCTGAACTGACAAATAGTTTCGGCTATGCGCCTCAACAAGGAAATGACCGTACAGGATTATACGTTCGAGAGAGAGAAACGCTCCGGGATCAGTACTTTATCTCCATCAGGTAGAGAGCTCCGGGTGGAAGGGTCGGGCCCGCGGCAGAACGGTCCCCGGAGTCAAGTATATCGGCTATGGAGACATCCCCGCCCGTTCCGGCCTTCAGAACGGAGCCGGCTATCGAGCGCATCATATTATAGAGGAACCTGTCAGCGGTGACCGAGAGCGTGACAAGAGGCCTGTTTTCGATGATCTCGGCCCTCAGGATATTGCATATCGTCGTCTTCGCGCTGGAGCCGGAGGCCGCGTACGGGGCGAAATCATGCTCCCCGCGCAGAGCCTTGAGCTGCTCGTTCATCGCGTCTATATCCTCCCGGCTGAACCCCTTCGGGACCTCGTGATAGTAGTTTCTCCAGAGGGCCGTAGTGCGATTGATGAAGATATAGTGATATCTCCTGCTGCGCGCGTCGTACCTCGAGCTGAACGAAAGAGGCACCTCCTCCACTTCGCGGACGACGATGTCCCTCGGAAGCTTTCCGCGAAGCGCCTTCAGCATCACGCCGGTGGTCATATCTGTCTCGAGAAGGGCATGGGCCACCTGGCCGACAGCATGGACCCCCGTATCGGTCCTGCCCGCGCCGATGACCTTCAGGTCACCGGTGGCTATCTCACAGAGAGCGCCGTACAGCTTTCCCTGCACGGTCCGCTGGTTCGGCTGGACCTGCCACCCGGCAAAGCCTGATCCGTTGTATTCTATGGTCAGTTTGAAGTTTCTCATACTGCGGGAATATAGCAGAATGAACCGCCGCGTCCAATATCGCGGTACGATTGCCATGTATCCGCACACCTTGACCTGCATTGAACGCTCCCAAAACAACCGGGAAAATCACACCCCTCGAGGAACGTTGACGCAGAAGAGGGAACGACTCCGTACATCAGGAAAACATGTTGCCACACAACAATTTACAGTGGTATGCGCCTTGCTGTGTATATGGTTGAAAATAAATGAGCCGTTGTCCGGGTCGATCAGAAGACCGGGACTTGAATACGGCCTGACCAATATCTAAAACAGCAGACCTTTAATAACAGAAAATCGATCAGGCTGGATATTGATTCGGCGATGCGGGCACTGGAGCTCGTTTATCCGGGGGTGACGCTCGCCTGCTTCACCGGCACGGCCGACCGCGACGCGCCCATGGATAGATATAGATGGCCCTGCGCACAAGGCGAATCCGGTTGTCCCGCGTCGCCATAAAAATAAAGAGACCCCAACTCCGACATGGCCCACTCGTCCGGGCCACAAATAGAGGGGGAAGCGATTCATCGGTCTGCTTCCCCCGTTTTTTATAGTAAAACCACTCCCGGCGCCGGGAGTGGTTTTGTAATAGTATATGTAGTGAAATTCCGCCGGTCAGTACGGCAGATCGGTCTCGAGCGAGTCGGATTCCCAGCGCTGGAGCCTGTACTTCTCGGGGCGGTGCCTCAGGACCTTGCGCAGCCACTCCTCGGTGTACCCTTCTTCCGCGGCGCGGCCCGGCTCACTCTGGACGTACCCGTCATTGTATTTGCGGATGAGGTCCTCTGCGAGCTGCGTGTATCTCTTCACTACCCTGTTCGCCGACGCTTCGGAATAGTCGGTAAGATAGTCGCGGGCGAGCTCCGGGTCCTTCTTGTACAGCTCGAGCGCCGCCTTCTCGACGGCGGGCTGCATGGCTGTGAGATTTTCCTCCAGTTCCTTCTGAACGTCCTGGATGTCGACCTTCATCAGCTCGTAGCGCAGGTTCGCGTAGTTGGCCACGAAGTTGAAGACCCACCAGGCAGAGTCCCACGAGAACTCAGACATCCGACCCGTGGCGAATACCTCGGGGATCCGGTCGGTGCATGCGTAAAACGGGACGTAGACACTGAAGTAGGTATCGTCGAGGCCGTACCAGTAGACGCCGCCGACGGCGTCGGGCATATCCTTCCTAGACTGGGACACGAACGAGAAGCCCGTCTGCTGAGTCGATATCGGACGCTCCCATGAATAGGTCTCGCCGTCGATCTCCCAGTCCATCGGGCGCCACCTGTTCGGTGTGCAGAACGGTCCGGCGTCGACACCTTCGCACATATCATATTCGGTGCCCTCATAATGATCGCGCATCAGGGCGAAGACATCATCACGGGTCAGCTTCTTGTCAGGCTTGATCCAGAGAGGATAGGGCTCGGCGCCCTTGACGCCCCTGTGATAGTCAGGCGGAAACTCCTGCGACGGCGCGGCGCGGCGGAATAGCGACCATACGCGGGTGGCGCAGTAACGGAGCTTCTGAGGCGGCGAAGGACAGTATGCGTCGCTGAAACTGAACGGCTTCCCCAAGTCGGGATCGTAGTACCCCTTCTCGATGGCGAAGTCGATGACATCAGGAGCGTAGAGGCAGTTCTTCTTGTCGTTCAGCGGAAACTCCCGGATCCTCGCCTGGTTGGCGTGGGCGCAGATGTAACCGTCGGGGATACGCATCGCGACCCAGACGGCGCCCTTGTTGCCCGGGCCCTTGCCGATGATCTCGAAGAGCCAGGCCTCGTTCTTGTCGCCGATCGATATCGACTCACCTGTGCTCCGGTACCCGTATTCGTCGACCAGCGCCCCCATGATCTCGACCGCTTCCCTCGCCGTCTTCGCTCTCTGCAGAGCGATCCGCATCAGATACCAGTAATGCAGAAGGCCCTCGGAGTTCTGCAGCTCTTCACGGCCGGTGAAGGTAGTCTCGCCGATGACGAGCTGGTGCTCGTTCATCAGGTGGACGACACCGTATGTATGGGCGGGTTGAGCGATCTTCCCATGCAGCTTTCCGCCCCAGCTTCGGATCTCTAGTGAATCGCCGGGCTCGTGATCGGCCGGGGGCGTATAACTCATTATGGGGTGGAACTCACCGTCGCATGTATATGTGATCATGACCGAGCCGTCGGCTGACGCTCCACGCGTGACGAGCATGTTTGTGCATGCCGAAGCGGGAGACAAAAGGGCAGTCAGGATGGCTATCGCGATAATGGAAGTGATGACCTGCGGAAGCATGATCTTTCTCATATGTTATTTCCTTTCGGCAAGGGGCTGATGTTCAGGGAATAAAATACAGATTCACCGGCCAGATTGCAATTGAATGAACAGCAGCGTAATACATATAATGGCACGTCCATAAGCAAGCCCCGATGCACGTCCCGGAGGTAAAGCCATGCGAAGACCCTCAGGCCCTTTCATTTTTTCCATTCTCGCTTTCATACTCGTGATCTCATTGATCGTGCCCTCGCTCCTGCTGATCCCCTCGCCTGCCGACGCGGCCGGCAGGTACGACAAACTGATACTGAGCAAAACGGGCCGCGCGAAGCTCACCGACCTCGCCGCGATGGAAGATTCCAGGAAACTGGCCGGTATCGGGAAATACACCGATGATCCCGATCCTCTGATAAGGCTCAGGAGCGCCGAGGTGCTCGGCCGGGTCGGCGGCGCCGAAGCGGTGCCATACCTGGCGAAGCTCACCGCCGACACCGATGAAGAAGTAGTGTTCTCCGCGATATATTCTCTCGGCCTTACCCTGGACGCATCGGCGATCGAGCCGCTGGAAAAGATGCTGAAGCAGGGAAAAAAGAGACAGAAGGCCGCCGCGCTCGAGGCGCTCGGCATCACGAGGGTCAAGGACGCCTCACCGGTAATAGGGACGGCTATTACGAACTTCCACTCGTCTATCAGGGCGCAGGCGCTCGGGGCCCTGGCGGTACTCGGAGATTCCTCCGCAGCCGGAATGTGCGCCAACGCGATCCACGATCCGGACGAGGATGTCATCGAACAGACCGCCTACGCGCTCGGACGGCTCGGATACAAGAATCTCAACCATGAGCTTGTCGAGCTGTTCGAACTCGAGAACCTGTGGGTAGTCATGCGGGCTGCCGAGGCGCTGGGACGGCTCGAGGCAAAAGACTCTGTCGAACCGCTCGCCCTCCTCCTCACTCACGATCTGAGAATGATAAGGGTAAAGGGCGCCGAGGCGCTCTCTAGAATGGCTAACGATCAAGCGGCAGAAAAACTTGAAACGGTTCTCGGCTCTGACGACGCGTACCTCAAGGATCTCGCCCTCCGTGGGATCGCCGCGTCGAGGCGCAAAAAATCTTTCGATGCGGCCCTTCCTCTCCTGCGGGACAGCTCGCAGATGGTGAGGCGCTCCGCCATCGAGGCGGTAGCGGCGACAGACGCTGACAGGTCCCGGCCCTTTCTCCTCGGAATAATCCGCGAGGGAGGCGCCTACGACCGAATGGCCGCCCTGGAGTACTACGGCGGGATCGCCAAAGAGGAAGACATGCTTCTTCTTGTTGAAACGCTGGACAGATCGGCGAATCATCTCGAGCGCGAAGGGGCCGCAGCGGGACTGAAGCGGGTCGAAAAGGACGAGCTCCTCCGCCTTCAGGTAGGCACCGAAGGCAGAACAGCCTTCGACGCCCTGCTCGATGCGGCGGGAAGCGCCGACCCGGTCGTCTCCGCGATGGCTGTTGAGGCGCTCAGCGGCAAACGCGCGATCGGTGGAACCGACAGGCTGGTCGAGATCTTCAGAGCCTCCACCGGGCGCGAGGACTGCGACAGGAAACTGGCGATCATCGCGGTCTTCGAGGGTATTGCCGATGAGGGCGATCTCGAGCAGCCCGCCAGAAATAATATCGTCACTCTGCTGAAGGAATCTGTTGTCCAGGAGAATGACCCGAGGATCGCCCGGGCAGCGGCGGCCGCAGCGAAGGAATACGGCTTCGAGATATCGTACGACCCGGCTACCGCCCCCGCCTGGGACCGCGGAAACTACCCGTGGGGCGAGCCCGCCCTGCCTCTCGGTACAAAGATGGTACGGATGACGACTAAGCGGGGCCCTGTCGACATCGAGCTCTTCGGAGACGACGCGCCGAACATCGTCAGGAGCGTGCTTTATCTCATAGAAGAAGGATTCTATAACGGACTAAACTTCCACAGGGTCGTACCGGGATTCGTCGTGCAGGGCGGATGCCCGAGAGGAGACGGATGGGGCGACTCGGGCTGGCTGCTCAGGAGCCAGTTCAACTCGCACAGGTACGAACGGGGTTACGTGGGCGTGGCACACTCGGGCAAGGACACACCGGGATGCCAGTTCTTCATCACGCACCTTCCCCAGCCGCACCTCAACGGCAGGTACACGATAATCGGCAAGGTCGTCAGCGGAATGGATGTCGTCGACTTTATCGAGGTTGGTGACACCTTCGGAATGGAAATTATCGAATAGTGTAGGTCCAAAGCGTAACGGAGACCACGTGGTAAAAGAGACATTCACATCGAGATGGTCACTGCTGCTCGCCGCCCTCGGGATGGCGGTCGGCACCGGCAACATCTGGAGGTTTCCGAGGGTCATCGCACAGAACGGCGGAGCGCCGTTTCTCATCCCATGGATCATCTTCCTCTTCCTCTGGTCGATCCCGCTGCTGATGATCGAGTTCGGCATCGGCAAAAAGACGAGGATGGGGACGATCGGCGCCTTCGGATCGATGAACCGGAGGCACACCTGGATGGGCGGGTTCGTCGGCTTCTGCACTCTGGCGATCACATTCTACTACTGTGTCGTGACGGGCTGGTGCTTCCGCTACACCTTCGCGACACTGATCGACATCGTTGCGGGCTGGAGCGGTTCCGGCGGGCCCCTTCCCGGCGGCGGCCTGTGGGGCAGCGAACGCATCTCGTTCTGGACATCGTTCAACGCGTCGGGATGGCAGCCGGTCCTCTTTCACCTCTTCGGGGTCCTGGCAGGTTCGTTCATCATATATCGCGGCGTGGTCAACGGGATAGAAAGGGCAAACCGCATACTTCTGCCGGGCCTCTTTCTCCTCCTTATAATAGCGGTCGTCAGGGCGGTCACCCTGCCCGGCTCATCGGCCGGACTCGAATACCTTTTCGGAATGAAGTGGGGCGCCCTGCTCGACTACCGGATCTGGCTGCAGGGGCTCACACAGAGCGCGTGGTCGACCGGCGCCGGCTGGGGGCTGATCCTCACCTACGCAGTATACATGCGCAAGGACGACGACATCGTCGCCAACTCGTTCCTCGCCGGATTGGGCAACAACTCCGCCTCGCTGCTCGCGGCGCTTGCTGTCATCCCGACCGTATTCGCCATCCTCCCCGCCGCCACGGCTGTCGAGGTGGCTCAGGACACGGGCCCGCTGAGTACCGGGATGACATTCATCTGGATACCCAAGCTCTTCGAGGCGATACCGGGCGGGAAGTTCTTTCTCTTCCTCTTCTTCCTCGCCCTCTCGATTGCCGCGATCTCATCACTGATATCGATGATCGAGATGGGCACACGTAACGTGATGGACTTCGGACTGACGAGAAAGAAGGGCATCCTGATCGTCGGCAGCTCGATCTTCGTTCTGGGGCTGCCGTCGGCCCTCAATCCTACATTCTTCCAGAACCAGGACTGGGTATGGAGCCTCGGGCTTCTGCTCAGCGGCCTGCTGTTCGCGGTGACGGTGATAAGCTACGGGGTCGACCGGTTCCGCACCGAACTCCTCGACAGCGATGACAATGACATCAAGCTCGGCAAGGTATTCAACGTGCTGGTCAAGTACGTGATCCCGATAGAATTCGCCGCCCTGATCATATGGTGGTTCACCCAGGCGATACTGGTCTATGACCCGGAGCGATGGTGGGATCCGCTGAGGCCGTTCAGCCTCGGGACATGCATCGCGCAGTGGGGGATCCTGATCCTCCTGATGGCCGTCTTCCAGCGCAGGATCACCGGGCTTCTTTTCAAGGATAAGGAAGGAGGAAAGAGATGAGTGGAACGGCGATAGTGATGATGATCGTGATCTGCGGACTGGTCTGGGGAGGATTCGTCTCCTGCATCCTTTTTGTCCAGCACAGGGAGAGGCAGAAAAAAGCGCGGAACGGCTGAGCGTCAGGCGGCTCGGTCAGCCTTGATCCTCGATCAGCCTTCCCAGCAGCCTTCTCTGGCAGGCGAAAGCTATCTCGGGCATTCCATCGAGGGGAAAGAACCCGACTTCCTCCGCGTCATCCCCGGCCTCGAGCTTTCCACCCTTCACATGACCCTCGTACATGACGAGAACTGTGTCTCCCCTCGGGTCGTCCCTGCATGTTTCGACTGCGTGTGTCGAGTCGATCACTATGATGAGGCCGGTCTCCTCTTCGAGCTCACGGACGGCTGTCTCGGATACCTCTTCACCGTACTCTATGAACCCGGCGGGCATCGTCCACAGCCCCGCAAACGGCTCGAACTTCCTGCGGACGAGGAGTACCCGCCCTTCGTCATCACGCACTACGACACCGGCGGCAGGCGCCGGATTGAGGTACTGGACAAAGCCGCACTCCCCGCATTTCATGCGGTGCTTGCCGCTCTCTTCGACCTTGTCCAGCGATGTCCCGCAGTGCGGGCAGTATCTGAAAAGCCTGTTCATTTTCTTTGCGGCGCCGTTTCTAGGGGGTATCCCCCCCGTCCGGAAGCGTATCGGCAAGCGCGTTCCCCTCGTATCGCATGATATAGAGACGCCAGGCCCTGTCAGCCTCCTGGAAGTCGATCCCGTAGACATCCTTGAATCTCGCGC
>CAYWGA010000012.1:0-45266 GCA_964457905.1 uncultured bacterium
GGCTTGAAGTCAGGATCGTCCGGGTCAAGAGAGGTCACGCCGTGCGGCAGGATCACGGTCTCAATAGCTGTCGATACGATCTCCCTGAACTGTGGCCAGGTGACGAGCTCCGCATGCTCCGGCATCTCTCCGAGTCTGAATGATTCCATCAGGCCGAGCATCCTCAGTGTGTCGAGATATACCCAGAGAGCTAGCAAGGCGTTCGGCCTTATCTGCGTGTCCGCGCTGCCGTCCGTATTGAGATGGTCATGGAGGTATTTCCGCTCCTCCCACCAGTAGCTGCTCCTGAACGACTGCGCGAGCATCTCGGCGCGAGCCATCCATGTTTCAGCGCTACTCCCGGTATCCTCTCCTTCGGCTGCCAATGCCTCGGCCCACATCGAACCGGCGATCAGCCCATGATGGAAAAGTACCTGCAGCTCTACCGCCCGGTCGCCACGCGGCGAGAAGGGATTGTGCTCTCCGCCGGCATCCATCCATGTCTCTCCATCGCCATGCGTGAGGAACCCGCGGTGGTCGACCGCCTTCTCGAGTGCGCCATCTATCGCAAGTCTTATCCTCGGCCACGCTTCGACGAGAAACGCCTTGTCGCCCGTGGCGAGGTAATATTTCCAGGAGGCGCGGACGAACCACCATGTGCCATCGATCCCGGCATACTGGAGGTTGTCGGGATTGACGATATTCGGCATACGGCCAAGCCTCGCGCTTTCCGGATCGGTCTGCTGGTATTCCATAAAGGAGGTAAGTATCTCTCTCGCTGTCTCGTACTCTTCGGTCGCAAGGCATGCCCCCGGCAGGCAGATGAACGAATCCCTCCCCCAGTAGTTGGGGAACCAGTGGAACCCCGCGTAGATGCCTCTGCCTCTCTGGTTCATGATGAGATTATCCATAGAGGCGCGGGCCCAGCAATAAGCCTTGAAGTCCCGGTACTGCTCAGGCGGGACCTTCGTGAAGGTCTTCGTGGGATCATCCCCCTGGAGCTGCAGCTTCTTCGCCAGACGGTCGTATTTTGCTTTCTTCAGTTCGATCCTCTGCTCAAGGATCTTATCCGCCTGGGCGACAGCCTCGTTCTCCGTAACACCGAGCCCGAAGGCGAAGACGACCTCCCTGACCGAGCCTTCAGGAGGCATAAAAGTGAACCTGCCCGGTGAAAAGGGTGAGGTCCTCCCCATCGCTTTTCGCGCCATATCGGTAGGATAACTCCTGTCCTCGAACCTCTCATCCGGCTCGAACTCCATCTCAGTATCGGATGTCATCGCTATCCAGCGGGGCCTTCCCTCCTCGAACGGATCGTCTGACCTGGAAATGAGCAGGACGTTGTTCTTCTTCTCCCAGAATATCCTGTAGTCCGGTTTCGGAACGTCCCAGATGAACCGCATGTCGACCCACGGAACGAGCGAGCAGGAGTCTCCGAGCATCCCCGCGAACCTGACCGCAAGACCGTTCTCCCCGTCTGGGAGCATGATCTCCTCGATCACCTGGTTCAGCTCGTACCATCTGTATAATGTGTGTGGATAAGCTCTTGAAAGCTTTATGTCATCTTGATTAAGAAGTGTATTGCCGTTGTGGAAATCCCACGATTCAAGGTACTCGTGCATCGCGCAGTAAAGGCCGTGGTAGCTCCGTCTGTTCTTCGAGTTGGTCTCACAGCTGAAGTGGGTCGCCACCTTGTTGGTCGTGATATATTCCCTCGAATGGCCGCCAGCGACCCTTATCTCCCACAGATCGCGAACCTCGGCCGGTTCCTCTACGAGGGTCTCTCCCGTAACGTCCTCTTCCATCTCTTTTGCGCTCCATGTCTTTACGCCGGAACATCCGGCAAGTATGACCAGTATGGCCAGAAAGGCTATATTGAATTTCCTGTTCATCCTTACCCCCTTGTCAGGGGCATCTTACCCGATGGATACCCCAACGGCAACCATTCCTATGCCCTTGACTGAGGTATCGCAGCCGGTGTAAAGTCCCATCCATGGCAAAGGTAGAGTTCAAGGATGTAGGCAAGATCTATCCGGGTAACGTGATGGCCGCCTCGGATATCAATCTGGTGGTCGAGGACAAGGAACTGCTCGTCCTGGTAGGACCGTCAGGGTGCGGCAAATCGACCGTCCTGAGGATGGTCGCGGGCCTCGAGGAAGCGACTAACGGGCATATTTTTTTCGACGGCGTCGATGTCACCGACCTGCCGCCCAAGGAGCGAGACATCGCGATGGTCTTCCAGAACTACGCCCTCTACCCCCACATGAACGTCTTCGACAACATGGCCTTCGGCCTCAAGCTCCGCAAACATCCGAAGGATGATATCGGTAACCGCGTCCGTGAAGCCGCGGAGGTACTCGGGATCGACCAGCTCCTCGAGCGTAAGCCCAAGGCCCTTTCGGGCGGCCAGCGCCAGAGAGTAGCCCTCGGAAGAGCGATTGTACGCAAACCGAGCGTCTTCCTCTTCGACGAGCCGCTCTCGAACCTCGACGCCAAGATGCGCGTCCAGATGCGTACCGAGATACGGAAACTCAATCTCGACATCCAGACGACGATGATCTACGTCACACATGACCAGGTCGAGGCGATGACGCTCGGTGACAGACTCGCCGTCATGGACAAGGGAACGATCCAGCAGGTGGGCACGCCGATCGATCTATATAACAGGCCGGTAAACAGGTTCGTGGGATCGTTTATCGGGTCACCGGCGATGAACTTTGTCGAGGGGGAGATCTCAGGCGGCGACGCCCCCGAGTTCAAGACATCCTTTGCGACACTGCCTGTGCCGGAGAGGTTCAGGTCAGAGCTGAAAGGCAGAAAGCTCACACTCGGCATCCGCCCCGAGGACCTCTACGTTTCGGTATCAGATGAGACCGAAGGAAACATCCATCACATCGACGCTGTGATAGATGTCACCGAGACCCTGGGCAACGAGATGATATTCCACGTCGACGCGGGCGGGCAGAGGCTCGTAGTCAGGGAAAATCCCGACGTCAGGGGTTCGCACGGTGACAAGATCAGGCTCAGCATCGACCTCGACCGCATCCACTTCTTCGACGGAGACACAGGCGCTTCCCTTCTCAGCTGAAGAACACTCTAGGAATCTATCTCGACACCATGAATAGATATTTCATCTGTATACTTTCGTTTACACATATTGTGTAATATTTTCTTTACATCTAATTTGTATATTTATCCTTGTAGTCCTTCAGGCGTTCTGGTACGATATCTTCGCATTTGACTAGGGGAAGATCAAAAGCGGCAGAGTCTTTGAAACGTGACCATATTCACGGGGGTGGGGTAATGAACAGTGAAACTACGGAGTACAAGAGGACCGGTACGTTTCCCGAAGAGTGTTTTGTACAGGAGATCATAGACACTCATTTAAAGGAATCAGGTTTCCATCGCATTGCCACCAACTGCGTTGATTACGTATGCGAGCATCCGGATACCGGTGACAGATGGCACATCGAGGTGCATGGATCATCGGCTGCGATAGGACTCGATTTCCGGCTCGGCATTGGACAGCTTATTCGCGGCATCTCACGCCAGAATACAAAATACGCCCTTGCCCTTCCCGATATGCCGCAGTTCCGCAACCAGGTCAAGAACATCGAACCATGGGTCTGCAAGGCGCTGAATCTTCACTGGCTCCTGGTGAATCAGGATGGCGAGATAACGATCCTGGCGCCATAGTATTGAAACACAGTTGTTCCTCTTGCGTAATCTTACCTGAATCGCGTATAAACCTTTATATAGTTGACAAATGCACTTTTTGAGGAGCAGAGTCCTTACATTAACAGTCATTTATTCTCAGAAGGAGAAATCATGAGAAGATCATCATTATTCGTCGCCGCCTGCATCCTTCTGCTCGTTTCAACATTACCTGCCCTCGCAGGTGAAGTGGACGACAAGATCAAGGAAGCCGAAGCCCTCGCAGACAGTGGGGATCTACCCGGTGCGGTCGCCCTGCTCGAGAAGGTCACGGCCGAGTATCCGGAGGATTCGGATGCTATGGCCTACCTCGGACTCTATACCGGCATGGGCGCCGGCCAGGCCCAGAACTACGAGGAAGCCGGAAAATTGATGATGATGTCTTTCGAGAGACTGGATACAGCGGTCAAACTCGATAAGGACAATCCTGAGGCATATCTCTTCCGGGGGATCATGGGTATTAAGGTACCCGGTTTCTTTGGAAGGCTTGAAGCCGGCATAAGCGACCTGGAAACAGCGGCAGAGATGTATTACGCCTCCTCCGACCCCGAAGCACAAAAGGGTCTTGTCTCGGCCCTGACCAACCTGGCGGAGGGATACGGCAAGAACGAGGACCCCGCCAGCCAGAAAAAGGTCCTCGAGAAGATAGTACAGGTCGCTCCGGGAACTGAAGCCGCAGCTGCTGCCCAGGAACAGCTTAAGGGGCTCAGGGATGTCGAGGAGAAACCGGATATCGATACCGGCCTGTTTGAACCGAAGGACGGCGACAGCGAGCAGGTCCTTGCCCTCAAGAAATCCCTGATGAAGGATCACAGCGACCCGGCCCTGATCCTTCAGCTCGGAGAGGCCTACTACGGGGAGGAATCGTTCGGTAATGCCATGGAGGTACTTAAGGTATACACCTCTACTAATAAGACGAACGGCGCCGCCTACAAGATGCTTGCCCTCTCCACCTCCTACGCTGCCGAGCACGGGTATGACGAGTCTATCTACACAAACACCGATACAAGGTCCAATCTCGCCTTCGAGCTGATGGCCGCGTGGGACAAGGCGGTGGAGCTTTCTCCCGACGACATGGAACTGAGACTGACCAGGGGCACCTTCGGACTGCTGATGCCCTTTTTCCTCGGGAAGCATGACCAGTCGGTCGCCGATCTTGAGATGGTCGTTGATGGCGAAGCGTCTGACGAGATGAAGGCGGAAGCGCTCTACTATCTCGGACTGGCCCGTGAGCGGGAAGCGCTGAGAAACTATATCAAGCTTGCGAAGAATTACCCTGAGTCCGAGGGGGCCAGGCTGGCATTCGACCATATGAAGCCGCGCATTACAGAGATCGATGAGTCCGAACTCGATACTCCCTGCGTCAAGATAGACTTCATCCTCGGGTTCCAGGATGAGCTCGCTCCGCAGACCGCGGTCTGGATCGACGACGAGAACGAGAACCACATCAGGACGATCTACGTATCTGGCTTCGCAGGTTACGTCAGGGAGAAACAGATTACACTGCCGCTGTGGGCCGCTGTTACAAAGTTCGAAGGGATCGACGGGGTTACCAGCGCCAGCATAGATATCGGCCACCACATCTTCATCTGGGACCTTAAGGACTATAACGGCAATAAAGTAAAGAAGGGCAAGTACCGCGTCAGGGTCGAGACCTCGCACTGGCCCACGAACCTCTACCAGAACGTCGAGGCCTTTATAGAAATCGGCAAGAAGGAAAACAGTGTCAAGGTCGAGGAAGGCAATTTCATACCCTTCTTCGAGTTGACCTACCTGAAGTAACGGAGAACAGATGAAAGTTGTGCGTATCGCTGACGCGGAAAACTACGAGCCCGAGAAAGACTGGAAGCGTATCAGCCTCTGCGGAGAGTGCGACATCTCAGTCGAGCATTTCGTGAAGCCGCCGGGGCATGCCTCCCCCGATCACTCGCACCCAAACTCCCAGGTCCTGATCGTCCTCGAGGGAAAACTCGTGATCATCACCGAAAAGGACGGCGAGCAGGAGCTCGGCGTGGGTGACGCTGTCTACCTGCCCGGTGACGAGATGCATATCGTCAAGAACCCTCTTGATGTCCCTTCGATAGGAATCGACATATTCGTGCCTGGGCGCTCGTTTGACTTCTGGACAAAGAGGAAACTGCAGGACTGCACCGAGGATTAAATATCATCGAGCGTCTTGCGAAGCCCCTCTCACTCGCATATATTTCCCCGGAATTCAGGAATTCCTGAATCATTCAGGAACATATAACGTATTACTGTCTATAAAGATCATGATTCCGGGGATATATCCCTGTTCAACCGGATCTCGCAGTAAGGTAAGAACAGCGTAAATGACTACAAAGACAACGCGTCTCCATTGCAGGTTACTGGCAGCCATCCTCCTGCTCTCCGCCCTTGTTCCTGCGATAGCGGCAGCGCAGGAAGCGCCCGCTGACACTACGAAAGAATTCGTCCCCGTATATCATCCCGAGATGACGATCCGGCCCGCCGCCGGCCCTATCAAGCTCGACGGAGTCCTTGACGACGAAGGCTGGAAGGGCGCCGCAAAGGCGGATAACTTCGCCGAGCACAATCCCGGAGACCAGACGAAACCGGCGGTCGATACCGAAGTCCTCGTCACATTCGACGACAAAAACCTGTACGTCGCATGGATCTGCTACGACGATCCCTCACAGGTGCGTGCCTCATTCTGCGAGAGGGACAGGATATTCCAGGACGATTACGTCATCCTTATGCTCGACACTTACGGTGAGGCTACCCTCGCCTACGAGATAGCCTCCAATCCCCTCGGAATACCGGGCGACCTCCTCTTCTCCTCAGCTCATGGGGAGGATATCTCCTTCAACATGATATTCGAGGCTAGGGGACAGATCACCGAGTTCGGATATGTCATCGAGATGCAGATACCATTCAGATCCCTGCGCTTCCCCAACAAGGATGAGCAGATATGGCGCGTCGATTTCTGGCGCAACCGTCCCAGAGAGGTGCGTTACCAGTATTCCTGGGCAGCGTATGACAGGGATATGGACTGCTGGCCCTGCAGGTGGGGTACGATGGACGGTATCTCGGGAATAAACTCGGGCAAGGGCCTTGAACTTCTTCCCTACGTTGCCGGACACCAGACCGGAGAGGTCGACGAAAACGGCGAGTTTCAGAACAACGACCCCGAGGGTACTATCGGCATGGATATCAAATATGACTTTACCTCCGAAATATCCGCAGGGGTCACGCTCAATCCCGACTTCAGTCAGGTCGAATCGGACGCCGCACAGATAGACGTCAACACGACCTTCGCCCTCTTCTATCCGGAGAGACGACCCTTCTTTCTGCAGGGCAACGACTTATTCAATACCGATTTCAATGCCGTATACACGCGATCGATCAACGATCCGTCAGTGGCGGGCAAATTGATCAGTCGTAAGGGAGCAAACAGTCTCGTCTTCCTCTCAGCCTACGACGAGCATTCGATCATCATCCTCCCCTTCGAGGAGGAGAGCGAATATGTATCCAACGGCCAAAGCTATTCAAACATGGTGAGGTTCCGTCACGACCTGGGCGAAGGCTCGCACCTCGGTCTTGTCGCAACGGACAGGCGCTTCGATCAAGGAGGATCCGGCTCGCTGGCGGGGGTGGACGGACAAATCCGTCTGACCCAGAGCAACTCTATCGAGTTCCAGCTTATCGGGACCCATACAGAAGAGATAAACGATCCATCCCTTACAGACAGCGCGTTCAACGAGCAGACATTCGACAACGGACAATACACGGCCGCCCTTGATGGAGAGACATTCTCGGGACATGCCTTCTCGGTCGAACTTGGAAGAAGCACCGCCAATTACTGGTTCGGAGGAGAGTACAGGGAACGGAGCTCTACCTTCCGGGCAGACAACGGATTTGAGCCGCAGAACAATAACAGGAACGCACACGCTAACATCGGCGGCATAAAGAGGTTCGCAGATAGCAATGTCTGGGAGAACATCAACGGCGGCTTCAACATCGGCAGAAAGTGGAACTTCGATAACGTCCAGAAGGACGAATGGGTCAACATGAACTTCGAACTGAAGTTCCGAGCAGCCCAGACCGGGATCCACAGCAGCTTCATGGCAAGCAACGAACTCTTCGGCGGGATCCAGTTCGACGATATCTGGCAGGCTCACACCTGCATGCGCTCACAGCCGTGGGAAGCGCTTGTTTTCGGCGCCAACTACAACTACGGCCACAGGATCGCGCGACACGATCTTGTAATGGGTAAAGAGACAAGCTACGGGGTCTGGGCAGATATAAAACCTGTCAGCAGGTTCCTCGTCGCCGTCAATTACAACCATGTGTTCAGCGACGACCTGGAGACAGGCGAGAGGCTCTTCTCACAGTCGATTCTCCGCCTGCGCATGGACCTGCAGATGTCGCGCAGGTTCTCTTTCAGGCTTATCACTCAGTACAACGACAGGCACCGCTCCTGGGACCTCGATCCCCTGCTCACCTATCGGGTCAACTCCCTCTCGGTCTTCTACGTAGGCTCGACCTACCACTACAGGGAATACGCCCTGAACGAGGGCGCAGTGGAGGACTGGCGCCTCTCGTCAAGGCAGTACTTTCTGAAGTTCCAGTATCTCTTCCAGCTCTGATCCGTTCAATTTATTCAATGCAATCTCATGGCCGGTCTGTGCTAGTCTTTACCGATGTTCCGGAGGATTTTCTAACTGTCTAGGAATTCAGATGGAAGGTGGACATGCGTTCTGAAGTATGGGCTCTTCTTACGGCCGTCTGCTGGGCGGTAGGATCTCTTCTAGAGAAGCGCGGCGTAAAGATCGGTGGCCTCCACCCGGTGATGGGCACGGCGATACGCACAGCATTCTCTCTTCTGCTGCTTTCGTTCCTTTCCTTCCCCTTCTGGCACCAGCTCAGGACAGCGGGGCCGAAATCGATATCACTGATCGCCATCGGAGGCGGACTGCTGTCGGGATGCCTGGGGATCATCTTCCTCTATACTGGCCTGAAGAACGGAAGCCTCTCGACCGTGATGACTATAGCCTTCTGTTTCGCGCCCGTACTGGGGGCGGTACTTGGCTACTTTTTCCTCAATGAGAGGCTGTCACCGATTCAGGTGACGGGAATAGCGCTGTGCGTAATCGGCGCGGCGATGACTGTCTATTTCCGTGGAAACTGAGTCGAGCCGGGGGGTGAATCCTGGTCAAGCCGGATCTGGAGGTTGAAGCCCTTGTCATCTGCCTTGACCCCTCCGCCGTAGAGTGCTCCGAATACCGCGAGGGCACCGGCGATTGCAAAGGCGTTCTTCTCATCCCAGGCTCCCATCATCTCGCCGAAAGCGCCCGCCATGAATCCTGCTGTCGCTCCCATCCCCGCTCCCTTGAGCGTACACTGCATGCGGGTGAGACGGTAGACCTCGTACCCCGAAAGATTCGGAGTCTGAGGCCTTTCGGGCATTGATAGCGAGTAATCGATCTTGGTGTGGTAATAGTGCGCCGGAAGAGTCAGGCAGGAACGCCGCGGCTTCACAACGATCGTATCCACTTCAGTGTCTTCGGCGAACTCCTGCCCGGAAGCCGAAAAAGGCAGCATAATAGACGTCAGAAGAAGAATTGTCAGGATCCGGCACATCTGCAATACCTCGCTTGATCGATACTGATTATCGCACATCCTCTCCCCTATCTCAAGTGCCGACTTGTCCCGTTTTGAGTTGCAGGCAGGAACGATTACCATGATAATCGACACCTGTCTTTAGAACATTTCACCGGCATGGAGGTTCCATGATGCGGACCGGCAGAATATCCCTGAATATCTCATGCTTAATCCTTGTGATAATAATATCCGGCATTTCAGTGAGTGTCCCTGTCAGGTCCGCGGAAGAGGACTGGGAAAGATTGACGGCTGAATCGTTCGAGCTTTATCGGAACGGGCAATACGCAGATGCTATACTAGTCTCAAGAGAAGCACTTGAGTCCGCTGAGGCAACGTTCGGACCACAGCATACTGTCGTCGCGCAGTCGATGAATAACCTCGGCGCAATGCTCACCGAGCATGGCGATGCAGCCGAAGCTGAACTCCTGCTCACCGGCTCCCTCGATATCCTCGAGGCGTCTCTTAAGAAAGACGATCCCGGTATAGCCTCCACCCTGAACAATCTCGCAGGTCTTTACTCCAGCCAGGAAAGATATAAAGAGGCTGAACCTCTCTTCCTCAGGGCTCTGTCGATCAGAGAGAAAGAACCCGGCGAGGATCATGTCGACCTGATGACGACCCTGGAAAACCTGGCCGCCATGTATGTGAGGATGGACAGGTTCCGCGACGCTGAGAAACTTTATTCTCAGGCGCTAAGACACAAGGAAGAGTATCTGGGAAAGGGCCATCCCGACACGGAAGTGATAACGGAAGCCCTTATCGCCTTGTTCATCCGCGAAGGCAACTACTATAGTGAAAAGGAGGATTTCGACGGAGCGGTCACAGCCTATACAACTGCGCTGGAGATTCTGGAGATCCTCTCCGACGCGGACCTCGAAGGGACCGCTTCACTACTCGAGACTATCGCCGTCCTCTACGCCCATAACGGGGAATACGAAGATGCGATTTATTACTACGGCAAGCTCATCGACGTCCACATGGAACTGCATGGTGAAAAATCCCTGGAATATGCCGGATCGTCCAGAGACCTCGCGCGAATGTACATAAAGACGGAACAATACGAGAAGGCCTCGCCTCTGTATAAATCAGTCGTGGATATTCACAGTGACAAACTCGCCACGGACGATCCTGAACTGATCAGGTCGCTATTGGAGCAGATGTCGGCGATGACCTCCCTCGCGAAATCCTATGTCGAGTCGGGCAATGCCGAAGATGCGGTCCCTCTTTTCGCGGAGGCGATCGAGCTCAGGGAAGCAGCGGGCAAAGGGGACGAACCTGCCCAGGCCGTGCTGATGAACAATCTGGCAGGACTGCTCGTCGGCCTGGAACGGTATGAAGAGGCTGAGAAACTCTATTCTGAGGCCCTGGAGGTCCTGAAGAGACTCCCGGAGAATGAACAGTCCAGCAGAACGTTGATCCTCGGGAATATGAAACAGCTCTACGGCCTCACCGGTGACCAGGAAAAGGCCGCCGTAGTAGACAGCCTGCTGGGCGGGACTCCGGAAGGCCCCTGATACATCCCCCGCACTTTGAGATTCCTGTTGCGCCGCAATGTGATTTCTGAGACAATTCGCACGCACAATTACTTGTTTCTATAAGTGAATAAACGTTTTGGGACTCTCCACTTCAATGGTTAGCGAGGTGAAGGAATGGTCAAAAGAGTCGCTATTGTCGGCATCGGGACGACGGGATTCCGTCCTATCACACCTGATGTCTCATTCCGAGAGCTGATTTTCGAGGCAGCTCGGAAGGCTTACACGGACGCCGGAATAGAACCGAGCGAGATCGACGGTTTTATTACGACGGCTGAGGATTTCATGGAGGGCTACTCGATCGCCGATGAGTACTGCCCCGACCAGATCGGATCGGTCCTCAAGCCCACGCAGACGATCCCCGGTGATTTTCTCCATGGACTGGCCACCGGATACATGATGATCATGACTGGCGCCTTCAAGACGGTCGCTATCGAGGCCCACAGCAAGGCATCGAACATCATGAACATGAGCGAGCTGATGGGTTTTGCCCAGGACCCGGTATACAACCGGCCCCTGAGGGAAACGCCTCACGCGATCGCCGGCCTGGAGATGACAAGGTTCCTCTTCGAGTCGGTCACCTCTTCCGAGCAGTGCGCTCAGGTCGTGGTGAAGAACAAAAGAAACGCGATGAGGAATCCATACGCCGCTTTCGGCGCCGACCTCACAGAGGGCGACGTGCTCACGTCAGAGCCGATCTCCCTCCCGCTTCACTCACTCGACATCGCTCCTCATGCTGACGGCGCGGTCGTGGTAGTGCTGGCTGCTGATGACATTGCGGATACGATCTGCGATGCCCCGGTATGGATCGAAGGAATCGGCTGGTCGTCCGATACGCCGACTCTCGAGATGCGCGACTGGGGCGACGCGGCCTACGCCCGCATGTCGGCGGAGATGGCCTACAAGATGGCAGGGATCGAGGATCCCGCCGCACTGATCGATTTCGCGGAGATATGTGACGAATACTCCTACAAGGAGCTCCAGCACATGGAAGCGCTGAAGCTCTGCATGCCCGGCGAAGCGGGCTTCATGCTCGAAAGCGGAGCCACTTCGTACCAGGGCGAGCTTCCAATCAACATTTCAGGCGGCGCGCTCGGCGTCGGACACCTCTTCGAGGCATCCGGTGCGCATAAGATACTCGAGCTCGTCGAACAGCTTCGCGGTGAAGCGGGCGCCCGGCAGATCCCCGACGTAAACGTCGGTCTTGCTCAGGTCTGGCGCGGTGTTCCGACTGCTTCCGGAGCGGTCGCTATCCTTTCGAACATGTAGGAGGTCTTTTGCGATGGGAATGAGGAAAGTAGCAATTGTGGGAGCCGGCATCACGAAGTTCGTGCGCCGGGCGCAGGAGACGGGAAAGGAGCTGTCCTGGCAGGCATCCAAAATGGCCCTCGACTCCTGCGGTCTTACCCTTGATGACGTAGACATGGTCACGCTGGGAACAGCGCCCGACGCGTTCGACGGCGTCCATATGAAGGGTGAGTATCTGTCAGACGGCGCCGGAGGCATCGGCAAGCCTTACATGCGCCATTTCGTCGGCGGCGGCACAGGGGTATTCAGCCCGATACACGGCTGGTTCCACATAGCGAGCGGCATGGCTGATATCGTTCTGGTCGTTGCCGAGGAGAAAATGTCGAGCTGCTACCCGCATCCGCAGGGAGCGTTCCTGACGATCTTCGACCACACGACCGAACAGCCTCTCCTGCCGACACTGATCTGGATCTTCGCTCTCGAGATGAACCGGTACATGGAGACGTACGGTATCACGAAGGCGGACATCGCCCAGGTCTCGGTCAAGAACAAACTCAACGCGATGGATCATCCATCGGCACAGGTAGCCGGGAAAATCACAGTCGATGACGTGCTGAACAGCGAGACGCTCTGCTGGCCGGTAAACCGCCTCGACATCTCCCCCGCCTCAGACGGCGCCGCTGCAATAGTAATGTGCAGCGAGCGCGTCGCCCGCCGGCTCACTGACAAGCCGGTCTGGATCGATGGCGTGGGACACGCGATCGACACGGCATACTGGGCGACACGCGACCTCTCCTATCCCCGCTACGTCGAGACAGCAGCGAGGCAGGCTTACGAGATGGCCGGCATCACGGAGCCCGACAAGGAGATCCATATCGCCGAGCCGTACGATCCGTTCGATTACAAGGAACTGCACCACATGGAAGGGCTGATGCTCTGTCCGCGCGGCCAGGCTGCACAGCTGACCGCAGACGGGGTCACCGCCCGTGACGGCAATATGCCTATCTGTCCCTCGGGAGGCGCCCTCGGCGTCGGAAACCCGATCGCCGCTACCGGCCTGATGAAGATCATCGAGATCTTCCTTCAGCTCCGCGGCGAAGCGGGACCACGCCAGGTACCGGGTAATCCGCGCTGCGGACTCGCCCAGGCCTGGGGTGACCTGATGCAGATGGGTACCGTCGTTGTGATGAGGAACTAGTCTACGAACGGAACGAACAAGGAGCTTAAGAGATGAAACTCGAAGATTTTGAACTAAGGGGGACCAACCTGAAGTCCTCCGACTTCAAGAAGGGCAAGGTACTCACTGTCGAGTGTGAACCCGACCTGAAGTACGCATGGGACGACGGCGTCGCTATCGGCCGTTATCTCGCGGAGCTCGGGAAGGGAAAGATCATCGCCAGGACATGCTACAAGTGCGACAGGACAATGCTGCCGCCGCGGATGTTCTGCGAACTGTGCTTCCGCCCCACCGATGAGTGGACGTATGTGAAGGACACAGGCGTGATCGAGACATTCAGTATCGCGAAAGTCAACTGGGACGCATCGAGGCGCGGCCCCAAGGAGCCGCCTCTGCTTCCCGCGGTCATCACAATCGACGGAGCATCAGAGCAGATGGGCATAATGCATATGCTCGGCGAAGTCGATCCGAAGGACCTGAAGATAGGCATGAAGGTACAGGCAGTCTGGAAGAAGGCCGAGGACCGCACCGGCGCCATTACCGATATACTTTATTTCAAGCCTGTCGGCGCGAAGAAAAAGGCCAAGGCCAAATCGAAGGGAAAGAGGTGAGATAAGCATGGCGATCACGGAAAAGATTACAAACACGACGACTCCTACCTACTGGGAAGGAGCCATCCCCGTCCGCTACGTCTACACCTGCGGACTAGCCGGCGAGAAGTTCTTCCGTACCGTCAAGGACAAGGGCACCTTCCTCGCGACATACTGCGAGGACTGCGACATCTCCTTTGTCCCCCCGAAGATCTATTGCGACCGATGCTTCAACGAGCTCGATGAGTATATAGACGTCGGAACGGTCGGATACGTCGAGACCTTCACCCTGTCGTTCCGCAACATGGACGGCTCGGAGAAAGAGGTCCCTGAACTCGTAGCGATGGTTCGTATCGGTGATACCGATGGCGGCCTGGTCCACTACCTCAAGGGATTCGATATCGATGAGATAGGGATCGGGATGCCCGTAAAGGCCATATTCAAGCCGAAGGCGAAAAGGACCGGTTCGATAGGGGATATCATCGGATTCGGGCCCCTGAAGTAGAATAGGCGAATCGTTCGAACAGGCCGGGCCCCGTATCTTCGGGGTCCGGCTTTTGCGTTGTGGCTCTTCTGCCCTTACTGGTATATTCGTTCCCATGAAGACCTGCATACATGTCATACATTCCCTCGAGTATGGAGGCGCGCAGAGGGACCTCTACTACTACGCGAAGTTCCACGACAGGGACAAATACAGGATGGAGGTGGTCTCGTTTCATCCCGGCGGGGATATGCTGCCGGAAATCGAGGCGCTCGGTCCGAAGGTGCAGGTCCTTGGCACCAGATCCGCCGATCCGCGCAGCATCACGCGCCTTGTAAAAATATTCAGTGAGCAAAAGGCTGATATCGTTCACTTCCACAACTCCCTCCCGATCTTCAGCGGAGTTCCCGCGGCGATAATGGCAGGGGTACCGGCGAAGCTGATGACCGAGCACAGCATCTACTATCCCGGGAAGGCCGGAGGAAACCTGAGCACCTCGATGTATTTCAATCTGCGGCGAAGGCTCGATATGGTGATCGCCTGCTCTGAAGGGGTCAGGGAATCCCACCAGCCCGAACTCGATACCGCCCGGACCGTAACGATCGTAAACGGAGTCGACATAGATCATTTTAAAAGTTCTGCTAAAATACAAGGCAGCGATCCGGGGACCTTCCACATCGGAAGCATCGGCAGCCTTACGATACAGAAGGGGTATTCGAATCTTCTGCAGGCAGTAAAGATACTTGCTGACAGTAACGTTCCCGCGAAACTGACATTCATCGGAGACGGCCCCCTCAGAGAGGAACTGGAACAGCAGGCCACAGCATCGGGTATAATTGACAGGGTGACCTTTGCCGGGACGACAAGTGACGTCATGCAGGTACTCCCCTCTTTTGATATCGTTGCGGGATCATCCCTGCGTGAAGGCCTGCCTCTTTCAGTACTCGAGGCTATGGCCGCCGGGCTGCCGGTAGTGACTACCGATGTTGGCGGAAACAAAGAGGCGGTCATCACCGGATCTACAGGGATCCTGGTTCCCGCTGGCGACCCCTCCGCTCTTGCCGAAGCTCTCGAAGTCCTCTGGAAGGATGAAGAAAAGCGCGTTGCGATGGGAAAAGCGGGACGCAGCAGGGTCGAGCAGCATTTCTCAGCGCAGAACATGGTCAGAGCTACTGAAAAGATATACGAATCGATCCTGGAGGGCAGATCATGAGCGGGAAGATCCTTCTCGTCGCCCCCCTGCCGCCTCCGATAGGAGGCGATACCGTCTCGACCACCAGGCTGCTCGAAAGCAGGTACTGGAAAGAGGCGGGATACGAGATAGAATGTATCAACACATCCGCGGGAGAAGGGGTCAAACCGGCGGAAGTAAAGCGGACCTGGAAGGACCCGTTCAGGGCGCTGAGGATCATCTGTCAGATCATGTTTAAGCTCCCCGGCGCCGAGATCATGCTGCTCTGGGCGAACAGCAGTTTTGTCGTCTCTCTTGGCATACCTGTCATGCGCCTAACCGGACTATTCCGGAAACCTTATATCGTCAAGCCGTTCGGTACGATGCTCGCTGACAGGATAAGCGAGCTGGGACCGGCGCGCAGAAAAACAGTGGTCTCACTTCTCGACAGGTCAGAGTATATCCTTCCCCAGACGAGGATGCACGCCGATGAACTTGTTACACATGCCGGCCTTGATCCTGAACGTATCGTCCTCTTTCCCAACTTCCTGCCGGATAATGCGGTCGCAGATTCCCGCATCGGAAGAAAGTTCTCAGGTAGATGCGTCTTCATCGGCCAGATCAAAGAGGAAAAGGGAATATTCGACATAATCGAAGCCCTGAAAGACTCGGAAGGCCTGAGCTGTGATTACTACGGGCAGATCATTGCCAGGGACAACGAGAGATTCTTTGCTGAGATCGGTTCATGTCGTCAATGTCAATACCGCGGAACTCTCTCAAACGAGGAGATCATAGACACTCTTGGCCGGTATGACGTTTTGCTCCTCCCCACGCGCCATCCAGGCGAAGGTTATCCGGCCGTCATCATCGAAGCCTTCGCTGCCGGACTTCCGGTGATTGCGTCCGACTGGAAATCGCTGCCGGAACTCGTGGAAGACGGGAAAAGAGGCATAATCGTTCCGATCTCATCACCTGCACGGATCTCGGAAGCGCTCGCCCGGCTCGCCGATGACGACGACCTCTACGATTCTATCTCAAAGAATGTCCGCGAATACGTAAAGGGCTTCTCTGAGAAGGCAGTCGTCAATGACCTGCTGATCGGACTCGTCCGGCGATCGATCAAGCGGTAAACATTTCACTTCATCTGCGTCACGAAACAAACATAGTGTTGATGCGTATATCCAAACATTAAGATCCCACCTTTTCGCAGGGAGAGATATGTTAAAGATCAGAAAAGTCTCGTGGGTTGCAGAACTTATGGGTCTCTTGCTCATCTCGGTTTTCACGGTCCCCGTTGATTCTCAAGAAACAACACCATTACTGCTAGACAGGGATATCGACTCCGTTGTATCCGGACTTGATTCAACCATCCCCGGTCTGCTCAAGAAGGGCCATGTTCCAGGACTTCAGATCGCCCTGATAAGGGACGGCAGGACCGTATGGACGGGCGCCTACGGGATCAAGAATGCTGAGAGCAGTGACGCAGTCACCAGCGAGACTATCTTCGAGGCAGCATCTCTTACCAAACCTTTCTTCGCCTACTACGTCATGATGCTTGTCGATGAGGGTACGATTGACCTCGACACATCGATAATGGAATACCTGCCCCGTGAAGAGATCGAGAAGCTGCTCCCCCACCCTCTCGACCAGGATGGATTCCGATTCGACTGGTTTGAAAGGATCACGGCGCGGCACGTTCTTAGTCATTCATCGGGATTGCCTCACGGAGACGGCGGTAATCCAGTCACCTTATTCTTCGAGCCAGGTACAGAGTACAAGTATTCCGCAGAAGGTTACTACTACCTGCAGAAGGCCGTCGAACACCTGAAAGGAAAGAAACTCGAAGTCCTGATGAAGGAGAACGTGATCGACCCTCTCGGAATGACTCACAGCTGCATGGTCTGGCGTGATGAGTACGAAAATACGATGTCAAACGGACACGATGCGAACGGAAGGCCGCAGGACTTCAGGAAGAGAAGCAATGCCCATGCGGGAGCATCGCTGTACACGACAGCAGCCGACTACGCTCTCTTCGTCCGTGCAGTCATGAATGGTGCGGGTCTAAGTAAAGAAACCGCAAAAGAGATGCTCACTCCGCAGGTAGAGGTCGACAAAGAGCACGGACTCACCTGGAGCCTCGGGTTCTCTCTCCAGGAGGACAGCAACGGGAAGGCTTTCTGGCAGTGGGGAGATTACGGGATATTCAGGAACTACATCATCGCCTATCCGGAGGAGGGATCGGCTGTTGTCTACCTGGCCAACAGCTTCTTTGGCCTAAGTATCTGCGGCGATCTCGTCGCAGGAAGTATCGGCGGCCGGGCCCGTGGGAATGAATTCCTCGAGTACCTCCCCTGGGACTCCCCGATATACACTTTCGTCTGGCAAGTCTCGGAGATGGAGCCCGGATCGGTGAATCGGCTGCTCACGGAGATGGTCGACGAGAACCCGGAGATGCTTTCCGACCGAGGCATAGCTATAACAGGATATATGCTCACAGAAGGCGGGAAGCACGATGAATCGATCGCCTTCTACAACTTCGTATGCGGTAGAAAGCCAGAATCGGCGGGGCTCAGGGCCTCGCTGGCCAGGGCATACCTCGAAGGCGGCGACCTCGAAAGTGCCAGGAACAGTTACCTCAAGGCGCTCGAAGCGACGGACAGGAAAGACTTCGACTCGACTTCAGTCGACTGGGCGCTCGGCTTCATCGGAGCCTTTGAAAATCCGCCTGATATATCGGCAAAACAGCTCGAAAAGTTTGCCGGTGACTATGGCCCCAGGCACATAAAATACGAGGACGGGAAGCTGTACTATTTCCGCGACGGCACCGGCGAGGCCGATTACCGGGAGTTATTTCCAATTTCAGAAGACACATTCGTCGCAAGCGACCTGATCTACTTCCGGATACGTTTCGATCTCGATGAGAACGGTAAGCCCCTCGCGATAGTAGGCCTCTACGAAGGTGGCTACGAGGACCGGTCACCGAGAGACAAATAGAACTGTAAAAGAAGATATAATAAAAGGCGCCCCATCGATAACGGGGCGCCTTTTTCATACGTATGGGTATCAGACTACTCGGTCAGCCTGAAGGTGACCTTGTTCAGCTCACCGGTAAACGGGAAGTGGTTCTTCACCGTATACTTGTTGCTGACCGGAGTCCCGGCGTCTATTCCCACATCGAAGGTCTCCGAAAGCGAGAAGGTCGAGATGTGCATATCGGGCATCTCAACCTCGCCTACCTTCTTGCCGTTGATGTAGAGCTCGCCCTTGCCGCCCGGCAGGCCCTTCGTGACTCCACCTGTCTCGATGTAGTCGAACTTGATGTCGACCTTCCCGGTGCCGACAGGTGGCGACTCGAGGGTGTAGTACAGCCCATTGTAGTAGTTGTAGTCATAAAAGACCTTGTTGTCCTTTATGAACAGGGTGTACCCGCCTGTGAATCCGCCGCAGGCGACTATGACGCCCTCCTCCTTGCCCGTCAGTTCAAGTGTGGTCTCAATAGAATGCGACTTGCCCTTGACCGGTGCGGATGCCTTTTCGGCAATGCGCCTGGCTCCAGGATAGTAATAGACGAACTCGGTCTTACCCTTGAACAGATTGTCCTGCTGCTTGGAGATGCGCATGATCATGTCATCATAGAGCGGGTAGACGTTGTTCTCCCAGGCCAGCTCTTCCCAGCGCTTCTTGAGCTCTTCGAGTTTCTCGGGATACTTGTCCGCGAGATTCTTCGCCTCCGAGAAATCCTCATCGATGTGATAGAGCTCCCAGACATCGTTCTCGAAAGGAGCGACCTTGTTGAGGTTCCAGGGCATACGGCCGGCATGGATCGTAACAGCCTTCCATCCGTCCTGGTATATCGCCCTGTTCCCGAAGAGCTCGAAGTACTGCTCCGGGTGATTTGTAGGAGCCTCCGGAGTATCGAACGAGTATGCCATGCTGACTCCGTCGAACTGCATCTGTTCGTGTCCATCCAGATCCTCGAGGAATGGCGTACCCGTGACATCGAGGATCGTCGGAGCGATGTCGATGATATGATGGTACTGCTGACGGACCTCGCCCTTGGCCTTGATGCCGGCGGGCCAGTGGATGACCATGGCATCCTGTACCCCGCCCCTGTGGACTATCTGCTTGAAGTACTGGAACGGTGTATTGCCGGCCAGCGCCCATCCCGCGTGGAAGTGCGGATAGGTGTCCGGCCCGCCCCAGCCATCGTAATGCAGCATATTCGCATCGAACGGGGTCTGAAGGCCGTTGAGCACATACGTCTCATTAAAGCTTCCGGTAAGCCCGCCCTCGCCCGACGATCCATTGTCGGCGGTCACGAAGATAAGCGTATTATCCAGTGTACCTGTCCTCTCCATCACGTCGAGGATCCTGCCGATCTGCTCATCCACGTGGGTGAGCATCGCGGCGAAGACCTCCATCTGCCTCGCGTAGAGCTTCTGTTCCTCAGGCTTGAGGTCCTTCCAGGCAGGGATCTCTTCTGTTCTCTTCGTGAGCTTAGTCCCCTTCGGGATGACTCCCATCTCCAGCTGTCTCTTGTGAATCTTCTTTCTCGTCTCATCCCAGCCCATATCGAACTTGCCGTGGTACTTCTCGATATACTCCGGTGGAGCCTGGTGGGGCGAATGCATCGCCACAGGCGCCCAGAACATCATGAACGGCTTGTCCGGTGTCACGGAGACGTGAGAGGTGATGTTTCGGATCGCTTCGTCGGCCATCGCGGCCATGTAGTGGTATCCCGGCTTCCCCTCCCAGTCTTCCATGGGATAGTGGTCTCGCCATACCAGAGAACGGTAGCAGTCCGCGTCTGCAGCCATGAAACCGTAATAGTGGTCGAATCCCTCGCCGCTCGGCCAGCGGTCGAACGGACCGCTCTCCGAGACCTCGTAAAGCGGAGTGTGATCCCACTTGCCGATGGCGTAGTTCACGAAACCGGCCTTCTGCAGGTGCTTCGCGACTGACTTCCCGCTCTCGGGAGGGAATGCGTTGTAGCCAGGGAATCCCATCGCTGTCAGCGAATGCGAACCAAGCCCGACACGGTGATGGTTGCGGCCGGCCATGATCGAGGCCCTCGACGGCGAACAGAGGGCCGTAGTGTGGAAGTTATTGTAGCGCAGGCCGTTTGCGGCGAGCCTGTCGATATTCGGCGTATCGATCAATCCTCCGAAGGAGCCGATGTGACCGAATCCGGTATCGTCGAGGAGGATTATCATCACGTTCGGCGTGCCCGCCGGCGGTGTGGGTGATGATGGCCACCATTCCTGTGACTCCTCGTACGATTTAGCGATCTTTCCCTTGAATTCCTGTCCATACTTCTCGAACGACTCGTCCTTCTGCTCCTGCGCGGAACAGGCGGTCGAGGCGATGATTCCGGCCGGGATAAGGCCGGCGAAAAGGATCTCCTTACGCATCATATCGTTCTCCTTTCGATATCAGTAGTCCCTTAGAATCCTGATCAAGGAAGGTCCGGCATTCCCTCGTACCTGACAACCTTCTCAGGCATTCCGCAATATACAAAACTGTTGTTCATGTGGTCGCGCTCGTCGAGGCCGATGCGCATAAATACGTCGGCCCACGTCTCGAGCACTCCTTTATCGTCAACTATCGGATTGTTCACCGGCTGGTCCGCCAATTCGGGATGGTCCTCGACGAACTTCGCGTAGACGTGTTCGGCGTGGTCCTCGAACTCGGCATTGAACAGAAATGCCCCGCGGATGTTCAGGACCGCCATGATCCGCGTCATGATCACGTACACCGTAATCATGATCCAGGGGATCAGCGGGAAGAGATACCACGGATCTTTTACGCCGTCCTCTTTCATCTTCTCGTTGATAGCGAGCAGGTGCCAGTACTCGTTGTCCTGAGCCTCTCTCCCCCATTCCAGGATCTTTTCCGCATGAGCGACCCTGTCGAGGTTCCTGTACATCCGGGTAAGGCGCGTATACTGGCGGATCTCCCACGACCGGTAAGGGATGCTGGCCAGCATCTCGATCAGTTTGGCCTTAGCCAGTGTCGTCTTTTTCCCCGTCACCAGGTCCATCTTGAAGAAGAAGATCCTTGCTGCCAGTGAATAACGGTATCTCGGCCTGGCAAGGCTTGCCTGTTGTTCTATTCTGAGATCTATTTCCAATTTGAATCCTCCTTGAGCCTCGATGCTAACCCAATCCTGTTAATAATGCACTGGAATAATTCTGATTTGGAAAAGAACCAGATTCAGAATGCTTTTACGCTGCGCATATAGGATACTCACCCGGGTATGGGGAGAGGGAATTACCATGACAATACATGCAAGAACCAGAATATCGATAATCCTGCTGAATGTCGTTCTGTTGAGCATTCAGATGATTACCGTCCGAAGTGTACTCGCGGGACAATCAGACGACATCCCTTCTCTGGTGGAGATACGGCAGCTTCGACAGGCCGGCGAATACGTTCAGGCGCATCAGCGCCTGGAATCTCTGCTCACGCTTGGCGATATCCCCGAAGAAGACAGGCGACTGGCGTACAACGAGCTCGTCACTATCGCATTCCTGACTGGCGGAGAGAATAGCGCCATGCCCGTGGCTAGAACGGTGCTGGCCAGATATCCAGATCTCGAGGCGGATCCCCTGTTCTACCCTGCTGAAATCCAGTCGATCTACGACGAGATAAGGAAAACGATGTATGGTGTGCTTCGCCTCGACAGCGACCCCGAGCAAAGCACCGTTTACCTGGATGACCTGGACATAGGAAATACTCCGATCACGGGCCTCCATATCGCTCCCGGCGAATATACTCTGCGTATTGAAAAAACCGGCTACGCCGGAGACACCCTCACCGCTCTTATCAAACCTGCGGGTGAAACATATCTCTCTGTCACACTGCTCCCTCCTGAACGAGATGTTCCCCAGGTAGGATTCGGATTCGAAGCAGGATTGAGCCTGGTATCACTGAATTACCCCAACGGTACCGGAGGAGTTTTCGCAGGCGTCGGTACCATTGAGAGCGTTTCGAGTGATTTAAGGTTCAGTGCCAGCATCTTTATCCATATCAATCCTCACGAGAGGTTTGCCATCCAGGCAGGTGCGCGACTGAGTTCGTATGGTAATAAGGCTGAATATAATATGACCGGGGATTACGAATCCGGTGAGTATAAATCCTACCTGCAATATCTGTCCCTGCCGATATTGTTCAAACATTACCCTATATCCGGAACAAGACTCTTTGTCTGCGCAGGTCTGGAACCGGCCTATCTTCTCAGAGCATCGCTCTCCAGTACCGGGGATTCAGGAGAGATAGATATAATTGAGGATCTGGGAAGAGCTCAGTTATTCATGGACCTTGGATTGGGTTATGAGTCGCGTATCAGGGAAAGAACAGCCGTGATGATCTCACTTTACTATTCTTTCGGGGTTCTGAGCATGAGGGATGAGACCCGCTGGGATAATGTCGACTTCAGACCTCGCGAGATCCGGTTATCACTGGGATTGCTGTTCCAGTAATCCTCTTCTGCTTGTCATCCCCTCTCCCGATCATCTCTCCTGTAAATTCGCGCTTCATCTCCCCCAGTAACCTGATCGACCCGAACTTTCACAGCTGCCGGCTCTTATCAAAAAAAATGCGCTGTGCTTTATGCACAGCGCATCTCATTGTAGATCAATCTGTTCGCCGTCTGTTATCCCTTCGGGAAAAGGAACTGGATCTGCAGGCGGAGCATCCAATCAGGCCCGTAGTCAGGTGTAACGACGTTGTAGTAATACTGCGCGGTGGTGTTTACCGGCAGTTTCCCGATCTTGATCAGTTTTCCGATACCTCCGCCGAACGGCACTGTCCACTGCTGTCCATCCTCCGCCTCCCAGTTTGCCGTTATTATCGGGGCTACCGTGATAAAGAATCCCGGGAAGTTGTAGTTGATAAAGTACTGGAGGAGCATCTGGTTCACATCACCGGCCTCATCGTCACCGGCATACGACCAGATATGGTTCCACAGCACACCTACAACCCATGGTCCCGGTGTAGCGAGAACGACTGCCGACGGGCCGGCGCTCCACTTCTGAGCGCTTATCCCGTCCTTACCGGTCGGGAATACCAGTATCGGACCCACACCCCAGGTCAGCTTTTCAGACTCCGGGGCGTAGAACGCGGTGAAGTTAAGATCTCCGATCCCGTTGGTCCCACCGCTCTCAAAAAGGACATCCGGCTGGTAGATAACGGGCAGGATAGTCCTCGTTATAAGCCGGCCCCCGTAAAACGGCACGACAGGCTGGATATTGAGGACGTTCGCCGTCCGGTTATAAGGACCGATATTGAAGCTCGTATTGTTCTGAAGTGGAACGCTGATGAGATTCGCAATCGGGTTCTGAGACTGCTTCGCGAGGTCCGTATCCGCCGAATCCTGCGCGTAACACGGTGCGTACCACGCTCCGGCTCCCAGGATGGTGATCATGCAGACGCAGAACACCTTCCAGTCTGAAACATTCCAGATATTTCGCACTTCATCTCCCCCTGCAACTAGTTCGACCCTGATTTTCACAGCTACCGATGCGCATCAGACCACGATTAGAGTAAGCTGTAAAGACCAAAAGTCCCGGCCTGCTATTCAATATCGAAGATCACCTTATGTAGCTGTCCCGTTGTGAATATAAACTTGCCGCGATCCTCATATTCCCGGTTTACAGCCATACCTTCATCGCGCCCGATATCAAAGGTCTCGTGGGCGGAAAATCCCACATAGGGCGTGGCCTTTATATCCATCTCACCGACTTTTTTATCATCGATAAAGAACTCGACCGTTGACGGTCCGTTCAGCTTCATCTCCTTCATCTTATGTTTCAATGTGATCTTGATCTCTCCATGAGGGATCTTCACATCACCATCGAAGTCGTGCCAGTACAATCCGAGAGTGGAATAGCTGTACCTCAGCTTACCGTCCTTGATAAACAGCGCCTGGCCGCCCATCCTGTCGCCCAAAGCGTAGATAACGCCTTCCGTACTCTTATCAGCTGTTATATAGGCATTCACTTCGTAATTGGTCGACTTGATGTAAGGTCCTGCACCCTCGGGAACACGGTAAATGTTGGTGGTCAGCTCCCAGTGCTTTTTGGCGACTCCCTGCGGATTGGATTCCGGCTGAAGGTATCTCCCAAGAGATCCCCCGACCGGGAAAACATCGTATTTCTCGGCTTCTTTCCAGAATATCTCTTCCAGTTCTTTCACTTTATCGGGGTATTTATCCGCAAGGTCCACCGACTGGATGGGATCCTCGGTAATATTGTACAGTTCCCATTCCGTATTCACAGGGTCAAAATTGGCCATCGCAGCGGGATCGACTGACTAGGGAATACGATATGGCTTGCCTGAAATGGTCCAGCCCTCATGATACTGCCCTATAAAGCCTAACATCTCAAAGTACTGGGTAGGATGATTCGTCTCGGCTTCTGAGTCGTTCCAGGCATAGGTCAGCGACTTGCCGGGATATTCTTCCCTCTTCATTCCGTTTACATAGTCGGGCGCAGGCACTCCGGTGACTTCCAGTATCGTCGGTACGATATCGGTCGCGTTCTGGAACTGCCTCCTCCACTCTCCCCTGGCCTTGATCAGCTTCAGATACCGGATGGCCGTAGCCGACATCGTACCCCCGAAATGGGATGCAACCTGCTTGGTCCACTGATAAGGAGTGGAGGAAGCATAGGCCCAGGCGATAGAATAGTGATTCACCATGTGCGGGCCACCCCACTCTTCAATACCGCCGAATTCCTCCAGCATTTCCAGCTGCTTCTCCATTGTCAGAGGAGGAAAGCCGTTCTGCATCAGGAGCTCCGAGAATGTTCCGGTCGGTGTTCCCTCCGCCGTGCACCCGTTATCCGAGGTAAGGTATATGACAAGTGTATTGTCCAGTTCTCCCATCGCCTCGATGTGATCGATCACGCGTCCCACATGAAAATCAACATGCTCGAGGAATGCCGCGTTGACCTCCATCTGCCTCGACAAGTAGGCCTTTCCCTCATCGCTGAAGGTGTCCCATCGAGGTATCGATTCGGGCCATGGAACCAGCTCCGCGTCTTTCGGCACCAGTCCGATCTCTTTCTGCCTTTCGAGGATTTCCTGACGGTACACATGCCAACCCTTGTCGAACTGCCCCTTGTATTTATCCCTCCACTCCTTCGGGACCTGGATCGGAGCATGGATAGCGCCGGGAGCATAATAGACAAAGAAGGGTACGTCTCTCAGACCTTTCCAGTTATCCAGCCATTTTATCGCCTGGTCGGCCATGTCATGCGACAGATGATATGTAGAACCGTCGGCGTTGGTCGCCGGTGTTTCGATAGGCGTATTGTTCTGATACAGAAGGGGATGGAACTGGTTTGTCTCCCCTCCCATAAAGCCGCAGAAGAACTCAAAACCCCAGATTCCGATAGGCCAGGCTTCGAAGGGGCCGACGGGTGACGCTTCCTCCATCGGAGTATTGTGCCACTTACCGAATGCCGCCGAAGCCTAACCGTTGGCGGTAAGGATCCTGGCGATCGAGGGCGTCGAGTAGTCAAGCTGCGAGTCGTAACCGGGATAGCCGGTAGCAAACTCTGAAATGATCCCGGTACCGATCTGGTGGATATTGTAACCGGAAAGTATCGATCCCCTCGTAGGCGAACATACTGCCGCTACCGACATATGGGTGTAGCGAATACCCTCATCGCCGATGCGATCGAATGCCGCAGTCTTTATCGGTCCACCATACGAGCTGGCATTCGAGTACCCAGCATCGTCAAGCATGATAAGGATGACATTTGGCGCGCCTTCAGGAGCTTTTCTCGCGCTGATGAAATCAGGTTTTGATTCAGCGAGGGTCCTTCCCTGCACCCCTTTCCATTCATCCAGTGGATAAGGAATCGAATTAGGACTTCCCTTATCCTGCTGCGGAGTACCGGCGACAGCCGCTACAGAAATGAACGGAACAGCTAATTGAATGATCGCTTTCATTATCAATCTCCTATTTACTCATCCCTGCCACCTCAGCCTTGGCTGCTTTCAGGTCGGCGATAAAACCGGGCTCAGCATGAAGACGGGCCACCGTAGCGGCCCCCATGAAGCGTCCCTCCCTCACGTCACTGGCCCAGTGGACGTTGCATACGATTCGGCTCTCCCCGAACTCCCGTCCTCTGGCGATGATGGCGTCCGCATGTTCGGGAAAGATCTCGCAGAGGATCAGGGCCCATGCCCAGCCTATCGCGGTATGACCGGAAGGATATGAACCGTCCCCTCTCAGGGCCTCTTCGTCTTCAGGTGTGCAGATCGGCTCTCCGTTTGACATGAACGGCCGCTTTCGCGCGTAATGATCTTTTGCGGTATATGTCGAGAGCCCCGCATCAGTGAGTGTACGGCGCATGATCATGTATAGATACGGAGTAGCCTCTTCTGTGATCGGCATGCCGATCACCCCGGAAAAGGCCTCGGCCGCTTCAGGAAAATGAAGAACCGCGTCACTTGCAGCCATCTCCCAGCGAGGCGTGCCTCTGAGAGCCAGACTCAATCGACTCGTCTTCTTGTCGAAAGCGAATTCAGCACTGGATTCCAGTGGCGGTGGCGGAACCAGCTCCAGACTGTTGGGAAGATCCTCAGGCGCAAGGTACCCCTCAAGCAATCCTGGACGGATCTCTTTTACGGGAGCAGGTCCACTCTGCTCTTCGACAACTGAGCACCCAGCGAGGATTACAAGGCCCACCAGGATCAATGTTGCAAATGCAGTCGAATATCTCTTCATTTTACTCCTCCTCCGGACAGTATTGTTAATCGATCGACTCTATATGGCTATCAGAGGCAATATTCAATGTCAACACATCGATAGTGACGATCTGTCGATAGGCTCTGCCATTATGAAAAAAGGCGGTGCTCCCGGGGATTCCCGGAAAAAAGCACCACCATAGATCTGTCGATTCGATCGGTCCCCAGCGTGTATCCGCTAGAGCATTATTATTATGCCACCCAGAACGTCGAACTGCGCGATGCCGTAGCCACCGAGACTCAGGCCGCCAGTTCCTATTCCCAGGAATGCATCTGTAAAGGTATAAGGCATCTGCCCACTGACCATGAGGCCGATCCTATCGTTCAGATATATCTTCGCGCCAATGCTGAGGATAATCGAGAACTTCCAGTCATCATCGAGCCCGTCGGTAAAATACCGTGTTGCGCCAAGCGAGAGGCCCGTAAAAGGCATTATGTTACCCTTTGTCATGCCTCCGACACCGCCAACGTGATAGTACTCGACACCGATGTCGCCGACATCTTCCGTCGTGCCCTGGCTTTTCCATGTAAGCTGCGTATCCTGGCGCCTGTAGAGAAGACGTACCTGCATACCCGGTTTCGCGTTGATATCGACAGCGACTCCCCAGAAAGGGCTGTTCTTGATATCAAGGTCGCCGTTGTAGTTGTTATAATATGTACTTCTGGAGACCGTCCATACGTATCCATACTGCGGGATGATTTCGAACTTGTGGTCCTGCGGCTCGAACTCGAATCCCTGCGCCATCAGAGACGACGAAAGGAAGAGAAATACAACCATGAGACCAAGAACGGATTTACGATTCATCTTAGAACCTCCGAAAGTTAAAAGTGTACTCTGTTAACCTTATGCAGCCTAACCAGACCCCACGGTATCGTCAAGTTAAACATATCAGATTGCTAGGGTATCGTAGCCTATAGATCCTGTTGACCTGAACGGGGAATGGTCACGAAAGCAAGAAGGATCAACCCCACAACACTCATAGCAGCCCCGAACGCGAAAGTAGCCGAAGGCGATATCTGCTGCCAGAGGATACCAGATATCAGGCCACCGGGGAGTGCGGCGAGACCGATAGCTGAATGGAACGCTCCGAGCGAGGTTGCCTTCAGGCCGGGCGGAGCCAGGTCAGCGACAAAGGCGCGCTGCACGCCGTCTATCATCCCGTAGAATACTCCGTAGAGAACGAAGCATGTGAGGACCATCCACGGGGTGGCGGAAAGCATGAGCAGGATCGATATCAATCCGAAGAAGGGGTAACAGAACATCAGCACCGGCTTGCGGCCGACGCGGTCGGAGAGCGCTCCGGCTGGGATCGAGACGATTGTATAGACGATGTAGAAGATCGCGTAGAAGAGGATCGCTCTCACGTCGGCAAGCCCAACGTCCTTTGCCCTCAGCAGCAGGAAGGCGTATCCGAAATGGCCGAGAGTAAAGACGGCTGTAGTGAATATATAGAGTTTCAGGTTTGCGGGAAGACCGCGGAAACTGATCTTCTGTTTCTTTACTTCTGCCTGCCCTGTCTCTTTCGTGCCATTTTTTCGTTTCTCGATGATGAGCAGGGTGAAGAAGATCGCTATGATCCCCGGTATTATCGCGACGAGGAAGAGGTTCCTGAATCCGAGCAGCGGCAGGAGCAGGAATGCGGCGAGAGCGCCGAGCACTGAGCCGACCCCGTCCATCGCCCTGTGGAAGCCGAACGCCTTCCCCCTCTTATCCTGATCGACCGACTCTGCTACGAGTGCGTCGCGGGGAGCGTTGCGCAGCCCCTTCCCTATCCTCTCGGTGAGCCTGATTCCGAGGACCCCGCCTACCGATCCGACAACCGCGAAGAGCGGCTTTGCCAGGGCGCTGAGCGCGTACCCTGCGACGATGAACGGCTTGCGCCTGCGAAGACGGTCGGACCACATCCCCGAAAAAGCTTTGATGATCGAGGCAACCGCCTCTGCCCCGCCCTCGACAAGCCCGACCATCATCGCGCCTGCGCCGAGGACCGAGGTCATGAACAGCGGCAGGAGCGGAAAGACCATCTGGCTGGAGAGGTCGGTGAAGAGGCTGACGAGTCCGAGTAGATATACATTTCTGAATCTATTCTGTTTCACCGGCTTACAGGCTCCTTTGATTGCACAGAAGGATTAGAACCCACATAAGACCTATTACAGCAAATCTAATGCAGAGTTAACAGGATTTTACGTCACGGTGTAATCCCAAATGGGATAACTGGTTGTAAACATGTTTTTTCCGCACCTTACTACGGCATAATAATTGCAAATACCGTGCTGACAGCCCTGTCCATAGATTTTCAACCTGGGTATAACTACTGTCCGGGGAGAGGTAAACCATGCCGCGGATCGACGCGTTTCTTAAGATAATGCAGGAAAATGGAGTATCTGACCTGCACCTCAGCGCCGGATCCAAACCGATGCTGAGGATCAACGGTGTCCTCCAGCAGGCGGAACATCGTTCGCTCTCCGAAGACGAGTTGAAGATAATCATATACGAACTGCTCACCGATACCCAGATCAGTATACTCGAAGAAGATGGTGAACTGGACTGTGCCTATACCCTCGCCGGAGTAGCGAGGTTCAGGATAAACATATACAAGAAGCATCCCGGGCTGGCAGGCGCGTTCAGAATTATCCCTAACCAGATCCCAACACTCGATGAGCTGGAAATGCCCGAGATCCTGAAGAAAATGGTCGCGACCAGGTCCGGGCTGATCCTCGTCACAGGTCCGACCAACTCGGGTAAGTCCACTACGCTGGCCGCAATGGTCGACTACATCAACGCGAACATGAACTATCATATCATCACGCTTGAAGACCCTCTTGAATTCATACATCCAAACAACAAGTCACTTATCAACCAGCGCCAGATAGGAGAGCACAGCCGTACTTTCGCGAATGCTCTCAGGTCAGCGCTGAGGGAAGATCCCAACGTGGTACTCGTCGGCGAAATGCGCGACCTCGAGACGATCTCCCTCGCACTTACAGCCAGTGAAGTCGGCCTCCTTGTTCTCGGTACCCTGCATACAAAATCATCGTCCCAGACGGTGAGCAGGATCGTCGACGCGTTCCCCGTCACTCAGCAGCCTCAGATCAGGCTGGTGCTTGCCGAGGTACTTGTCGGCATCTGCTCCCAGCATCTTCTGCGAAGAGCGGACGGAAACGGCCGGGTGGCAGCGATGGAGATCCTCCTTGGAAACCACGCGGTCCGTAACCTTATCCGTGAACAGAAAAGCCATCACATCAACAATGTGATCCTCACTGGACGTAAGGACGGAATGCAGCTGATGGACCAGCACCTCAGGGAACTCGTTGAAAGCGGGACAGTCACACCCGAGGAAGCGAAAAGGTTCGCTGAAGAGCCTTCCAGTATACCGGACAAAAGCAGGGCCGCGGGCAGACGTGAAACAGTGAAGAGCGGATGAGATACTGATGAAGAAATGCAGACTGGACCAGATACTCCTCGAAGAGGGCTACGCGAGTGAGGAACAGATCAAGCAGGCGCTGATCAAGCAGAAAGACAGCGGCGGCAGGATCGGTTCCAACCTTCTTCAGATGAAATACATCACTGAAGAGCAGCTCGCGCAGGCTCTGGCGATACAATATGGCGTAGAGGCATTCGACTCCGGACAAAAGCCTCCCCGGAAAGAGACCCTGAGCAGATTCCCCGTCGAATCGGTGCGTCAGCACCTGGCCATACCACTGGAGACGGGAGATGATGGGAACTCTGTCGTGGTCCTGATGGCCGATCCCGAGGATGATGAAGCACTTGGGGCGGTCAGGAAAGCCTTTACGGTTGAAAATATCTCCCCTGTGATCGCACCTGAATCATTAGTCATGAGGATGATAGATGAATGGTACTGCGGAGTGCCGGGGTCGGGAACGTCCGGAAACATCCAGCTCCCGGAGCTGTTCGGAGAGGATCAGTCTGACGATGAAGAGCTCAACGCGCTCAGGTCCACTTCTGATATCGAGGAAGACGGCCTGCGAAACGTGCTGATGGTATGCTCAGCGATATTCCTTAAGAATTTCCTCTCGCCGATATTCGAACGGGAAGGCTGCAGGCTCCTCATGTCCTCCGATGAAGCAGGCGTGATATCAACACTCGAAAAGGAATCGATCGATACCGTGCTTGTCTCTATGGATATGGCCGGTGATTTTGACACCTGGCTCAAGAGGGGAAGGATCGCGGCGCCTTATCCGGAAATATCGTTCTTCACATCTGTCAGTGGAAACCTTCTCGATAATCCAGTTCCCTATAACCTGACTTCAAGAGCGATGATAAAGACTCTCCAGCATTCGGCGGAAAACCGGTGCGCGGCGGACGAGACGCCGCCGCCATACGACCTGATCTGCAGGGACTTGCGTGCACTCTCGCTGGAGCTTGGGATGAACACCCTAGCTGTGGACGGTCTGCAGATGGCCTCGCTCCTGCTCGATGCTCCCGGGAAAACGGATCTCGACATTTCCCTGGAACTGGCCGCTTCCCTCAAACTACCCTGGGATCTGGAAGGAACGACCAGAGCGGCTGCCGAACTTCTTTCCGGCAGGAGAAGTATCGACAGGACCGATATCGCTGACCGGGAGGTTCTTCTCGGCGCCGAGCTGCTGGCGCTGGTCTGGTTCAGGCATACTTCGCTCAGCGATCCGGCAGCGGGAAGAAATATGACTCAGGCAGCATTGAAATCAATACTCAGAAAGAGGTCCGGGTCCCTTGCCAGGTCCGAGATCATAGAGACATACATAAGGCACATCGAACAGTGTGACGCAGGATCGACAACCTATCATCAGATCTTTGTCGTCGGTGGTGTCGATTCAGTAGTAGACAGGTTCGCAGCGAGACTCAAGAGTGTCGGGTATCATCCTGTCAGGATATATGATATCGAAGAGGCAAAAAGGATGAGCGAACGTCTATCCCCCACCGCGGTCCTTATAGATATCGACAGCGAAGACTGTCCGGTCTCAGGCTCGTTAGAGATCTTCGGCGCTGGAGAATCGATACTGCTCTTCGCGGTCACATCGGGCAAGGAACCGTCTATCGTACTCGATCTTTTCGATTCGGGATTCGATGATGTATTCGCCCCTCCATTTGATTTCGATATCATCTCGGCTCGTATCGACAAGGCGATCCGCGTCAGGAACACGCCGGGATCAGGGCACTCGAAGGCGAACGGTTTCAGTGCCTCCTTCAAGGCATTTTCCTTCACCGATCTCGTGCAGGCATTGAGCCAGAGCATGAAATCCGTCGCTCTCGATTTAACGAGAGGAAATGGAGAAAAGGCCGTCATGCACCTCGAGAGTGGCCAGACGATATACGCGAAGTCGGGTGAGATGATCGGCGTCGACGCGATTTACCATGTGATATCGTGGGAAGAGGATGGGAGCTTTGTCGTTGAGCCGAAGGAAGAATTCGACGAAAGAAATGTCAACGCGCCGATAGAATCTATCCTGATGGAAGGATGCCGCATGCTCGACGAGAGCAAGGCCTGATAAGTCCTCCCCTACCCCTTCACTCCCCCGAGCGTCAGCCCCGAGATAAGGAACTTGCTCAGCAGCAGGAAAAGAACGACGACTGGAATGCAGACGATCACTGAACCAGCCGCGTAGTTAGCCCACTCGGTCTGGAATGTCGAACTGAGGGATTCAAGTCCGAGGGGCAGCGTATAGAGACCCTGCCTGTTGATGATCACCCTTGCCACTATGAACTCCGACCAGCCGGCCATGAAGCTGAAGAGCGCGGTGATGACAAGAGCCGGAGCCGACAGCGGCATCGTCACCTTGATGAAGGCTCCAAACCTGGTGGTCCCGTCGATCATCGCCGCCTCTTCGAGGTCGACAGGGATCGTGTCGTAGTACCCCTTCATCGTCCAGATACAGAAAGGAAGCGCCGTCGCTGTGTAGGCGATGATGATCCCGAACAGTGTATCAACGAGGTGAAACTTCGACATGATGATATAGAGGGGCAGAAGGAGCATCGTCGCTGGGAACATCTGGGTAACGAGGATCGAGATCATCCCCGTCTTCCTCCCCTTGAACCTGAAGCGTGAGAAGGCGTACCCCGCGGTCGAGGCCAGAGTCACACCGAATATCGACACAGCCACCGCCACTATCACCGAGTTGCGAAGCCAGGTGAAGAAGTCCTTCTCGAAAAGCACTACACGGTACGCCTCAAAGCTGGCGTTCTCGGGGATTATCCTGAGCGAGGTCGAGTAGAGTTCGTTAGCCGGGCGGAGCGATATCCCGAAGATCTGCACTATCGGATAGACTGTGATTATCGTTATCACGACGAGCAGGATGTAGATGAGGATCGTCCCGATGGTCTTCTTCGCTTTGCTGTGTTTCTTTACCATCCTACCTCACCTCTCCCAGCGCTTTGGTCCTCTTTATATAGAAGAGGGAGAAGGCGAAAAGGAGCGCGAATATAAAGACCGAGAAGGCCGCCGCATAGCCATACCTGTAGTAGGTGAACGCCGCCTTGTAGACGTAGGTGACGAGGATGTGGGTCTTGTCGGCGGGCAGGCCGCGGTCGGTGACGAGCCAGATCACATTGATGTTGTTGAATGTCCAGATCGTCCCGAGGATGATCGCCGGCGTCAGCACCGGCTTGAGCATCGGCAGGGTGATGTGGAAGAACTTCTTTATCGAAGAGGCGCCGTCTATGTCGGCAGCCTCGTAAAGATCCTTCGGGATCGACTGAAGGCCGCCGAGGGTCACCACCATTATGAACGGGAACCCGAGCCAGATGTTCGTCAGTATCGGGGCGACGAATGCCGCCGTCTCGTTTGAGAACCACTCGATAGCCGGCATATGAAAGAGCTTCATGAGGATCAGGTTGATCGATCCATACTGGTAGTTGAACATCCCCTTCCAGGTCAGAGCGCTGATGTACTGCGGCATCGCCCAGGGCAGGATCAGAAGGGCGCGGAATATCCCCCTCCCCTTGATGTTCCTGTTTAGGAGCATCGCTATCGATATGCCGAGGACCATGTGGAAGAAGAGGTTGACGAAGGTCCAGATCAACGTCTTTCCGAAATAGTACCAGAGATCCTTCTCGAAGAAGATATCACGGTAGTTACCAAGCCCCTTGACGCTGTAGTCGCGTACTGTGTAGAGCCCCATGTTCGTCGTCGAAATGTAGAGGTTATAGATAAACGGGTAGAAAACAACGAGCAGCAGCACGACTGCCGAGGGAAGAAGGAAGAACCATATCAGTGTTTTGGGTATACGCATCGTTACTGGGCCGGATTATATGACTTCGGGGGCCTTATGAGAATAAAAATCTTTCTGAATAGATTCGAATGTAACCACAGACTCCCTCCAGGCGACATACCTTGTGAAAGCCATGGCATCGAACGCTAACGTCAACTGAGAAGGAGTTATCGAGATGAATACGAAAGAAAGCAGAAAGAAGCTCAAAGGGATCGTCCGGTTCACTGGCGGCGGAGCCCTCCTTATGGCGATAATCGGCATGATTATCTTCTCACCACTCTCCGCCGGTGAACAGGGCGCCCGGCATGGACGTAGAGATTCCGAAGCGTGCGAGGTCGGCAGGCGCGATTTCGGGGCTGCGCACGCCGGCCAGCGCCGCTTCGGCATCAATTCCGAGGATCAGATAGCCTTTCTCGAGATCGTTCTGGACCTCTCAGAGGACCAGATCGAGGAGCTTGAGCCGATCCTGGCAGAGCAGCACGAGAAGATGGCAGAGCTTCGCGGTGACAGGATGCAGGGCCGCCGGAGTATGAGAATGAAACGGATGCAGGGCCGCGACCGCTGTGATAAGGTCGATCATACCGAGATGCGGGCAAATATGCGCCGGCAGAGGCGTGAGCTCGAGAAGGACCGCGATGAGATCCGCGACACTATGGAGAAGAATCGCGACGAGTTTGATGAGAAGCTCGCGAAAATCCTCGACGACGACCAGATGAAGAAGTATCGCGAGCTCCGCGAGCTGAGGGAAGAACGCAGCGAAGAGCGGCGTGAGAACCGCGAGGAGCGGCAGCAGAGGCGTGGAAACAGGACTTGAACGCCGATGCCGCATACGCGCTAAGTATCCCAGCCCCGAGGATAAGCATGGCGACCGATGAAAGAGACGACCTCGAGATCATCAGCGAAGTGCTCGACGGAGACACGAACAGGTTCGAGGTACTGATAGACAGGCACAGGGAACACGTCTTCCGCATCGTCGGAAGGCGTGTTCCCCGCAAAGACGTTGCAGAGATAGCTCACGACGTCTTTGTAAGGGCATGGTCCTCCCTCCCCTCATTCCGGGGCGAGAGCCCGTTTTCATACTGGCTCTCGAAGATAGCGGTCAGGACCTGCCACGACTTCTGGCGCGGGCGGTATCGCTCGAAAGAGGCGCCGATGAGCTCTCTTGGAGAGGATCACGCCGAGTGGCTCGAAAGCACGATGGGCGGAGAGCCCGAGGCTTCGTTCAACAGCGCCGAGTCGAGGATGCTGGCCAGGGATCTTATGATGAGAGCACTGGCGCACCTCTCACCCGATGACAGGGCCGTTATCGAGCTGGTCCACCTCGAGGAGAGGCCGGTCAAGGAAGCCGCCGACCTGCTCGGCTGGAGCACCGCGAACGTCAAGGTCAGGGCCCACAGGTCGAGGAAGAAACTGAAAAAGATACTGGAGAAGCTGGAGGAACCGAGATGAATAAGGATAACGACAGGATGGACAGGCTTCTGGCCGCCGGCTGGAGGAATCCCGAAGGACTTGTTCCTGGAGATGACTGGACGGCGGGCGTCATGTCAGAGATACGCTCCACTCCGATGGAATCTCCGGTGACAAACGGGTTCAGCAGACTTGTACTGCGTGTATCGGTCACTGCCGCCGCCGCCGCGATAGCCCTCGTGGCCTGGACGCTCTCTTCGGGACTTGTGACATACCAGGACCTCGCAATGAAGTTTCTGGAGGACCCGGCGAGCATGCTCTTTTCATCGCCATTCGTATAACGGAAAAGGAAGGTAATACTATGAAAGGAAAGACGAGGATATGGATCGGGATGGTACTGCTCTTTATAAGCGGTATCGCCGTCGGGTTCTTCGGCTCGGGACTTGTAATGAGAAAGCATGTCCGTGAGTTCGTCCAGAAGGGGCCGTCGCACATGAACGCCAGGATCGTCGGGCGTGCTATCCGCGGGATGGATCTGACCGATGAGCAGCGGGCGAAGATCGACGCGATCGTCGAGGAGGCCAGCCCTGAGATGAGGCGCCTGTCGAGCGAGTTCGGTGATTCGCTCGAGACGCTCGCTACGACTCAGTTCGACAATATCAAGGCTCTGCTCGATGAGGAACAGGCCAAGATCCTCGAGCAGCGCATGGAGGAGATCCGAAAGAGGATAGGAAAGAGACGCGATGGACGGGGCGGCAGGCACGACAAACGTGATCGCCAGGAAGACCCTCCTCCCCCTCCGGCTCCGGGTGGTTGATAACGATTCTGGAAATATTCTGGCATATATAGTATATTCTTCACTCGATTTCAGAGTATTCCCATATACAGGGAGAGATCTTGAGACCCCGACTCTATCTGATACTGCTCATAGCACTTACCGCCCTCCTTGCCTCGTGCGGATTCGGCTTCAAGACCGGGCCTGATTACGAGCGACCCGAGGAAGTAGTGGAGTTCGACGCTCCCGATACCTTCGTGCAGGCCGGTGGCGACACTACACCTGTCCTTCCCCAGGTCCGCTGGTGGGAGGTCTTCGGCGATTCCACACTTAACCGGCTCATTGAAGAATCTATCGATAACAACCTCGACATCAGGAAGGCCACCGCCTCGGTCGCCGAGATGTCAGCCTACAGCCGCAAGGCCCTTTCCGACCGGCTTCCCGCGGTCGGGCTGAACGGCGACTTTCGGAGACAGAAACTTCCCGACGCGCAGACATCGCAGGGCGGCACGGTCGGAGGCTCGACCGACAGCTGGAACCTATCTCTCGGCGCATCGTACGAATGGGACCTCTGGGGCAAGTGGTCGAGGGCACACGAGGCGGCCCGCGCCGACCTCGCCATGTCGATAGAGAACAGGTCCACAATTGTACAGTCGGTGATATCCGAGACTGCTACACTTTACTTCCAGATAGAGGCTACCGAACGAAGGATCCAGATATCCGAGGACCTGATAGACAGTTACTCGAAAAGCGTAAGGACGATAGAGTCGCGTTACAAACGCGGTCTCACGAGCGTCCTCGATCTCACACAGGCGCAGCGCTCGCTCGCCAGCGCCGAATCGATCAGGCCGCAGTACAGGCAGGACCTCGGAGTTCTGCAGCACAGGATGGCCGTCATCCTCGGCCGGTATCCAGAATCATCGCCGCCGAGGGAGCAGCCCGAGGAATATTTCAAGCGCCTCTCCCCCGTTCCGGCAGGGCTGCCTTCAGACCTTCTCGAGTCGAGGCCCGATGTGAGGGCCGCCGAGGAGAGGCTTCGGGCGCTCAACGCGAGATACGGCGTGGCGATAGGCAATCTCTTCCCGCAGATAACCCTTACCGGCAGTTACGGATATACGAGCAGGGAGCTGGACGGGCTCTTCAGGCCGGACCAGATCCTCTGGAACCTCTTTGCCGGGATCACCCAGCCGATATTCAACTCGCGGACCTTGATGACCGAGAAGGACGCGGCGAGGGCCAGGTACGAACAGGGCCTGACCGACTACGCCAAGACGGTACTCGGTGCGTTCGCCGAGGTTGAAAGCGCCCTGCTGTCACGCAAGGAACAGCTCGAAAAACGCGAATACATACTCGTATTCCTCGACAAGGCCCGCATCACTCTCGCAATCGCAGAGAGCAGGTACGACCGCGGCCTCGTCGACTATATAACAGTACTCGATGCGTGGACGGCGAGATTTCAGGCAGAGGACAGTCTTGTCCTCGTCGATCTCGCCATACTTACCAACCGCGTCACCCTTCACCGCGCCCTCGGCGGGAACTGGATCGAACCTGATACTACGGAGGAAGAGAACAGATGAGTCTCAAGGAGAAGATACTCGAATTCAGGGACAAGAGGCCCGTGGCCTTTCAGATCTCTGTCATCGCCGCGATGATACTCGTCGCGGTCCTTGTCGTCGCGGGGATGATGTCAACGCGTGAAGAGGTCGTAAGGCAGAAGATGACGCTGCCAGCTCCCAAGGTCATCGTAATACCGGCGGAGGTCGGCCCCACGAGGGTCAGGATCACCGGCGAAGGCACCGTCTCTCCCCTTCGTGAGATCGATCTCGTCCCGCAGGTAGGCGGCAGGGTCGTCTACATGTCCCCCGCCATGGTTGACGGCGGGATGTTCTCAGAGGGTGAGGTCCTTCTGCGGATAGATCCAGTGGATTATCAGCTCGCGGTAAAGGCCGCCCAGGCAAGGGTCAAGGACTTCGAGAGCAAACAGATGCTCACCGAGGAAGAAGCCGAGGCGGCACGTGAGGAATGGAAGATCCAGAGCGACGATGACGGAACCTCTCCCCCTCCCCTCGTTGCCAAGGAACCCCAGCTCGCCGCTGCGAAAGCGGCGCTGGCCGGGGCGATGGCGGATCTCGATAAGGCAAAACTCTATCTCAAAAGAACAGAGATAAAGGCCCCCTTCGATGGCAGGATCAGTTCGAAGTCGGTGGACCTCGGCCAGTTCGTCGGGATCGGCCAGAGACTCGGAGCGATGTTCTCCGTTGACGCGGCCGAGATCTCCGTACCGCTCGAGGATGTAGACCTGCAATGGATCAACGTGCCCGGCTTCACGGCCGAAGACGAGGTCACATCGGAGGCGATCGTGATCGCTACGCTCGCCGGACAGGAAGTCGAACGGCCGGCGAAACTGATGCGCACCGAGGGACGGATCGATGCCAGGACGAGAATGGTCAATGTCATCGTCCGTGTCGACAGGCCCTATGATGAGAGGCCCCCTCTCGCGATCGGACTATTCGTGAGGGTCGAGATCGAGGGAGTCGAACTGCCCGATGCGATCTGGCTCCCGCGCAGCGCGATCCACGATGGGGACACTGTCTATATCGTCGACGGCGAGGGCGTGATCCGTTTCAGAAAAGTAGACATTGCGAGATATGACAGTGACGAGGTCCTCATCCGGTCCGGGATCGCGGACGGTGAACTGATCGTCACATCCCCGATGAAGATCGTCACCGATGGAATCAAGGTAACCTACGATAAGCCGGAGGTCTCGGGCGGATGATGGAAAAGATTATCGGCTGGTTTACCGAGAATCATGTGGCAGCCAACCTCCTCATGATATTCCTGCTTCTTGCGGGAGTCCTGACCGTTCAGAATATCAAGGTAGAGACCTTCCCCGAGTTCGCCCCCGATATGATCTCGATATCGATGGAATATCCCGGCGCCTCTCCCGAAGAGGTCGAGGAAGCGATCATCCGCAGGATAGAGGAACGTATCGCCGGCCTGGCGGGGATCAAGAAGATAACCGCATCGGCCCGGGAAGGGTTCGCGTCGGTAACGATAGAGGTACTGAGCAACTGGGATCTCGACTTGTTGACCAACGAGGTCAAGAGCGAGGTCGACCGCATCAGGACCTTCCCCAATGAGGCGGAGAAACCTATCGTCAGGCAGATCGTACGTAAGAACCAGGTAATCAATATCGCCCTCTACGGCGACGCACCCGAACCGACGATCAAGCACCTTGCGGAGAAGATAAAGGCCGACCTGGTCAACCTCCCCGGTATCACACTGGTCGAGATATTCGGCGTTCGCAGGGCCGAGATACATATCGACATCTCGGAGAGCAACCTCCGGAGATACGGGCTCACACTTGACCAGGTGTCATCGATAGTCCAGCAGTCGAGCCTGGACCTCCCGGCTGGATCGGTTAAATCGGAGGAAGGCACTGTCCTCATCCGCACCAAGGGCCGCCGGTATACGGCCGGGGACTATGCCGACATCGCGATCGTCACTAATCCGGACGGCTCAAAGTTGACCCTTGGACAGATCGCGACCCTTACAGACGGATATGAGGACAATGATCTGAAGGTCTCGACTCGCGGTAAGCCCGCTGCATTCGTCGAGGTCTACCGGGTCGCCGACCAGAGTGCACTGAAGGTGGCCTCCGCGGTAAAGAGCTATGTCGCCGATATCAAGGGCGACCTGCCCGAAGGCATGGATATCGTATTTTTCAGGGACCGCTCGCTTATCCTCAAGAGCAGGATCAACCTTCTCGTCAAGAACATGGCCCTCGGCCTCGTCTTCGTCATCGTACTGCTCTCGCTCTTCCTCAACGTGAGGCTCGCCTTCTGGGTGACTATGGGTATCCCGATATCGTTCGCAACGGGATTGATACTCCTGCCCATGTTCAACATATCGATCAACATGATCTCACTCTTTGCCTTCATATTAATACTTGGAATTGTGGTGGATGACGCCATCGTCATAGGCGAAAACATCTACCGCAAGCGCGAGAAGGGACTCGACCCCTTCGAGTCGGCTGTTTCAGGAGCAACGCAGGTCAGTAAGCCTGTCATCTTTGCCGTACTGACTACGATGGCCGCTTTCTGGCCGCTTCTCATGATCCCCGGTACCCGCGGCAATATAATGAGAAATATCCCGGTCGTGGTGATCGCCGTTCTGGCCGGATCACTTATCGAGGCCCTCCTGATACTGCCCGCTCACCTCGCGAGGTGCCAGTTCAAGAGCCTTTGCGTCGATCCGGGCGAACGGAAACAGAAGAAGCTTGATAAATGGTTAAAAGATGTTATCAAAGGCCCTTACCGACGTCTCCTCGCGTTTTGTCTTAAATGGAGATATGCTACATTGGGTGTCGGAGCGGCTGTGCTGATACTGACAGTGGGACTCATCGCGAGCGGGCGCATCAAGCTGACTATATTCCCCCGCCTCGATGCTGACAACCTTATCTGTTCAATCGTCATGCCCCCGAGCACTCCAGTCAGCAGGACCGAAGAAGTGCTGGCCCATATAGAGCGGGCAGCAGTCGAAACAATGGCCGAGGCTGACGCCAGACGCCCCGAGAGCGCGCCCTCCGTGATGGAGGATTACTTCACCCTCATCGGCGTACACATGGGCGGCGGCGGACCATTTGGAGGAGTAGCGACAGGCGGCAATCTCGCCCAGGTGCATGTCCAGCTCCTCGAGGGTGAGAAGAGAAACATGAAGTCGAGGGTCCTTGTCAGCGAATGGCGCAAGAAGGTCGGCACCATACCGGAAGCTGAATCTATTGCGTTCAGGGGCCAGATCGGAAGCTCGAACGCACCGATAGAGGTTCACCTCTCCTCAGACAATACGGACAGGCTCTTTGAGGCAGTCGAGGGCCTGAAGGGTGAGCTGCGTGACTACCCCGGCCTGACCGAGGTCACAGACGACTACATGCCGGGCAAGCAGGAGATGCAGCTCAAGCTTAAACCTGAAGCGCGCTCACTCGGAATGACGCTGGGCAATCTCGCGCGCCAGGTACGGGCCGCGTTCTACGGGGCCGAAGCGCTCCGACTCCAGATCGGAGAAGACGAGGTCAAGGTACTGGTGCGTTACCCTGACGGCGAACGCAGATCAATAGGCAATGTCAGCAGTATGAGGATCCGCCTTCCCGATGGGACCGAGGTCCCGTTCAGGCAGGTCGCCGAGGTCAATACTGTCCAGGGTTACGCTACGATCCAGAGGGCATACCGGAAGCGGGTCATCGCGGTATCCGCCGATATCGAGGAGGGCCGGGCAAACACCACCGAGGTCAACCGTGCCCTGGAGACAACAATACTCCCTGCGATGCGCGAAGCTCATCCCGAGGTACGCTTGTCTATCGAAGGCGACAGCCGGGAAGACAGCGAGTTCATGGGCTCGATCTTCAAATCGTTCGGAATTGCGCTTTTCCTCATATACGCCCTGCTGGCCATCCCGTTCAGGTCGTTCACGCAGCCCATGATCGTAATGGCCGCAATCCCGTTCGGAATGGTCGGAGCGGTACTCGGTCACAAGCTGATGGGATACGACCTGACTATGATGAGCCTCTTCGGGATAGTCGGTCTCTCGGGAGTCGTAGTAAACGATTCACTGGTATTGATCGAGGCGACCAACAGGATCCGCGAAGGCGGCAGGACGGCTGTGGAATCGATAAGCGCCGCCGGCGAACTGCGATTCAGAGCGATCATTCTCACATCGATAACAACCTTTGGCGGGCTGACGCCGATGCTTATGGAGAGATCGCTTCAGGCGAAGTTCCTGATACCGATGGCTGCCGGACTCGGCTGGGGCGTACTCTTCGCGACGGGTATCACGCTGCTGCTGATACCGTGCCTCTACCTCATACTCGAGGACCTGAAGATACTCGGCGGAAAGATCTTTCCAGGCCTACACTGACTGATCCTACCCCTTCATCTCGGCGATCTTCCTGACGGCCTGCTCCTGCATGTCTTTGGCCGCCTTGGCAGGATCGAGCTTCCCTCCCATCACTGACTGGTAGAAGGGCCTCATCGCGTCCCAGATCGCGCGCATCTCTGGAACCGAAGGCATCGGCTGTCCGTGCATGGCCTGTTCCATGGAGCCTTTCAGCACGGGGTCAGAGAGCAGCGCTTCATCAGTGAAAAGACTGGATACAGCGGGAAGGATCTTGAGTTCGGAAGTGATCTCTCTCTGAACCGGTTCAGATGTCAGATAGACGAGCAGATCCTTGACCATGGCCAGCTTCTCATCCTTGACGTTGACACTTATCGAGTAGCCCTTGCTCGATACCATCGGCGCGGGATACTTTCCGGTCTCGGTGAGCATCGGGATCGCCATGACACCGATATCCATCCCCACCTCTATATATGCCTTGAGTGACCAGGGGCCGTTGATGATAAAGGCCGCCTGCCCCTTCTTGAACATCGTGTCGCTCAGCTCGTAGTTGCATTCCTTCGGCAATATCTTGTGTTTGTTGCGCAGGTCAGCCATGAAAGCGAGCGCCTTCGCCATCTCCGGCGTGTTGAGTGTAGGGTTGTAGTTCTTGTCCATCACCCATCCGTCGAATCCGCCGAGGAACGGGACGAGCCAGAACGGCTCGACTGAGTTGAATACCACGCCGTATATCTCCGGCATCCCGTCTCCGTTAGCATCGACGGTCAGGCCCTTGCACATCTCTATCCACTCGTCGGTATCTTTGGGCACCGACTTGACCATCGCCTTGTTGTAGATCAGCATCAGATGGTTTCCGATCTGATCGGGCACGGCATAGATGTGCCCTTCGAGAGTCGCAAGCGAGGACTTCTCGTACATGCCGAAGAACGATGCTTCGAAAGTGTTTTCCAGCGGCATGATGAGCTGCATCACGGAGTACGGTCCGATCTTGTCGCTCGGGCCGTATACGAGATCGGGGCCGCCGCCCGCGAGTGTGGCCGTCTGGAACTGACTGTGAAGAAGGTCGGTCTCGAAGTGGACCGTAGAGACGGTCACACCGGGATGGTCAGCCATGTACGTGTCGAGCTGCCGGTTCAGGACGACCTGCTCCACCGGGTCCTTCTGTTCCCAGATCACTATCTCGGTCGTACCGTCATCTCCGCCTCCCCCACATCCGGAGAGAACGAGAAAGAGTGCGGCGAATATAAAAGCTGTCATTTTCTTGAACACGGACGACCTCCTCAGTCCTTGAGAACTACATACTGTGACAGATCTAGCTGCAGGTTCCGCTCGATCTCGAACGCGGTCTCGGGGCCGGTCTCCGAAAAGACGAAGGTGAATACGCGGTACTCGCGCCAGTCGGTCTTACGGAGTTCCAGTACCTTTGTGAAATTCTTCGCGAATCCTTCGTAATCTATATCTTTGACCCCTGAGACCGGGATCTCTTCGGGGATGAAGGCGACATACATAGAGTAGACACGATCCTCTTTCCCCTCAAAGACCGCCTCCCAGTCCGGTATCTTTCTCTCGAGAAAATACTCGTGCGTGTTGATGCCCCAGGCGTACCATCCGAAATCGGTTCCGCCGAATCCGGCGAACCTCATCGGATTCGCCTCTATCGGGACGATATCGCAGCCGTCCACCCTCAGCTCGATATGGAGCGGGAAGTTTTTCAGATCGGCCTGCTTCCCTATCCTGGCGAGCGGCCCGGTAAACATCTGTATCCCGTATTCGACTATATTCTTCGAGGTCACGTAGGTCGTATCACTGACGTCGGTGCCTGAAGAAAAGAGATGGTGAAGGACATTGAGGATAACGGGACGGCCCGTCTCATCGTAATAAACGTCGACCGCGAACTCCTCTCCCTTTATCCCCTCCTCTATTATGAACGTGCCCGGATCGAAGACCTGCCCGGGGTACATCCCTCCGAAATTAGCCAGGTCCTCTTCTATCGATTTCAGAGCCGCCGGCCAATCGGCGTCAGTCTCTATCTTGCGAACCGCCATACTGAAGAATCCTACAGCCGGCTTGACAACGAAAGGCTTGGGAAGTTCGGACGGGTCCAGGTGTCGCAGAGCCTCCACGTCAATACCTGCATAGAAGAAATCCGGATGATCCTCCTCGATCATGCTTCGGAAATTGATCTTGTTCTTAAGCCGATCGATCCTGTGGGGAAGCCCTGACGGACCGAGGTTCTCAGCGATCCATCCGATAGCGTCCTCGGAGCTGGTGTAGATCAGTGGATATTTTTCCGCGTTCGCCCTCGCGGCGAACTCCTCACCGTCGATCAATTCGATGTCGTACTCAGCGGCCACCTTTTCGGAAACGGCATTGCGTAGCACCGGTGTCCGGAGGCGCTGAAGGGTCTCTGCCAGGATGTCTGATACGTAGGGCCTGTCCAGAATTATCATTACTTCTCGTGTTTCCTTGGAAGCCTGCCGACAGGCATCACGTAGAGAGGCACTTCCTCTTCTGTCATCCCGATCAGTTTCTTGAGCGCGTCGTCAGTAAAGGCCCCGATAGCACATGTGCCGAGCCCCAGCGAGCCGCACTGCAGGTAGACGTTCTGCGCCGAGTGACCGAGGTCCATGCAGACATAGCGATCATGTCCCCGCTCGCCGTACTTTTCTGTGCATCTTTCATAGACGGCGGACCAGACGA
>CAYWGA010000013.1:0-5683 GCA_964457905.1 uncultured bacterium
AGACACTACGAAGACCGGCATCGCGACGGAGAGGCCTATAAGGACAAAGTATATGATTATCATGACCCTGCGCGCCTTGGCCCTCGTCTGCTCGGTGTCCTCTCCGAACACCTTGTTGTAGATGATCAGGAGGAACATCGTGAGTATGCCGAGCGCGGCGAAGAGGAGCCAGAAGTTGCGGAGCTGGGATTCTATCCCCTGCTGCCCGATAAGGGGCTTGAGGAATGAGTTGTACATCTCGCCGCCGACGTTCGAGCCGACGAGAGATCCGATCACTCCGTAGAGGAAGGCATATCCCATGTATACCGCCTTCTTGTCAGGCGGAGCGACGAGTCCGATGTAGCTGTAGTACTTCGGGTGGCAGGTCATCTCGCCGATCGAGAAGACGGCGATACCGAGTATGAAGACCCATATGTGCTGGGAGGAGGCAAGGAAGATGAATCCAATGGCGCCGATCATTATGCCGCCCACCATTGTAGGAAGCGCCTTCCTGTTCTTCACGACCATGTTGACAAAGATCTGGAGCACCACGATCGTTCCAGCGTTGATCATTGTCACGTATTCCGGCCCGAACCGGATCGACCATCCGAGACGGTCAAATATATTGTTTATCGGGTCCATGGAGACGAAATCACGAAGATACCAGAGCACTGTGCCGAAGTTCTGGAAGTAGAGGATCCAGAAACACGAGTAGACGAATATCAGCAGCATGAAACGCGCATCGGAAAGGACCATCAGGGCCCCCGAGAGGACCTCGCCGAGGCTCTTCGTACTCTTCGGTTTCGGGGGATCCTTGTAGGCGAATATCGACGGCAGGAACATCAGCGCACAGTAGATGGCGCTGAAGACGAAGACGAATCTCCATCCGAGGTTCCAGCGGATCTGGCCGGCGGCGAACGGCGCTGCCAGGGCGCCGAGGTTGATCATCCAGTAGTAGATCCCGAATCCCATCCCCGAGTTCTTCTCGTTCGTAGTCCGGGCGATAGTTCCCGAGATGATCGGTTTGAACAGCCCCGAACCCATCGCCATGACACAGAGGGTAAAGAAGATCACGCCGTAAGATGTCACCCCTGAAGACATGAAATAGCCGGCGGACAGGAGTGTGAACGCTACCAGCAGCATTTTCCTGTACCCGTATCTGTCGGCAAGCGCTCCTCCGAGGATCGGCACGACATAGGTGATTGCGTAGACTACTCCGAGGAGAAGTCCGACATCGTCCTCGCCGAATCCGAGGCCTCCGAAACCTTTGCCCTGTGCTCTTTCGGCTACCTTTCCCGTGAGAAAGATCGCCAGGAGAGAGTTGAGGCCGTAGTAGGCTCCTCTCTCGAAGAGTTCCATTACATTGGAGACCCAGAACGATTTAGGGAAAGAGCTGACTCCTGTCTTCTGCTCGTTTACCTGTTCCAAATGCGTTACTCCCTTTCAAGCAATGAAAGCGGCCGCCGGCTGTCTGCCGGTCAGTAAGCGGTATATAAACTGTCACGCGGGGTATGTTATCAGAAAACACGGTGCCGTCGAATAAAAAAAGAGATATTCGGTGGGATAACAGGCGCAGGGGCAGAGCGGACCCTGCCGGGTCATGGTGTTTCAAGCGGGGGGGCGGATCAGCAGGAAAATCTGAGTTCGAAGTTCCCTATGGTGATCTTGTCTCCGCTCTTCAGCGCGTGCTTGTGGACCTCTTCGCCATTGATGCTGGTTCCGTGCCTGCTGTTCAGGTCCTCGATCTCGTACCGTCCATTTGACTTGTGAATGATCGCGTGCTCGTCGGCGACGAACCCGTGGTCGAGACAGATGTCGCACGACACTGCCCTGCCAAGTGACGTATTCTGCTTCTTGATGGAGATATCGAGGCCCGCGAAACAGCCGTTAGTGATGGTAATCCGCGCGCCACGGTTATTTGTCCGGTTGTTCCTTTTTCGGGGATGCGCGTGCAGAACCGCGGAATTGCCGCTTTTTCTTCCGCCTCTTTTTGCTGTCACAACAACACCTTCCATGTAACGGGATTGGCCGCACAGGGCGGATTAGTCCGCCTGTTCCGTCGCAACACGCAATAATCGTACCACTCAGTTATTTTCGATGAATGTCCACTCGCGGCGGCCGCCGTTTGGATTGAACGATATCCGGGCCTCGCCCTGGCTGAAGAAACACCTGTAAGTCAATATACTGTCGGCTTTTCCTTCGACGGTGAGTTCTGAGGTCATCTGCCCCGCATCGATATCGATCGACCATCCCCGGAAGGTGAAGTCGTCGACCAGTTCGGTGTAGAAGCAGTCCGTCAGCAAGCTGGAAAGCATGCAGAACAGGTTGTTGTACTCGACCACGTTGTTGGTCAGGAGGGACCATGTCCGGCCGTGGGCCTCGGTGAGCCATCCGTCGGCCTGGTTCTCGAGAAGTTTTTCGAACCCGCTTCTGTCGGTCAAGCTCCATGTCATATTGGGAAACCATTCGTAGAAGATCCCGTTGAGGTACCCGGCAAGCTCGGCATCCTCCTGAGGCACCATTCCGTTGGCGATCTGTATGAAGTCCCGGCCGAATCTTGATCGTATGGCCGCGGCGTAATCTTTCTGCCAGCGGAGGAATACGGCCCGTTCGTTCTCGTCGTCGCCGATCAGGATCCCGTTCCCATCGAGGTCGAGATCGCCGATGACATTGTCGTTATATGGACTGATATAGGGCTGGTACATGAAATAGTCGTGCATCACTCCGTCGATGGCACCGGGATACCTGCTGTTGTATTCCTCGAGAAGGTCGACGATGCCGTTCATCAGTTCATCATCTCCGCGTCCTCTTTCATCGATCGGATCGAGGAGCATCATCCCCGGCCATACATGGAACGTGTCTCCGAGGGTCGTCCAGGCCCACTTGTCCTCGACGAGCCTGTAATAGTCGATTTCCCAGGGAAGATGTCTCTCGAGATAGGCCGTGTCGGGATAGAGTTCGGTGACCTGCAGGACGCTGAGATATCCAAGTATTTTCAGGTCGGGATTGAGTTCCCTCATACGGGCGATGATATCGACAGCGTCTGGAGAGAAGCATCGTTGCATGGGGAATATGATAAGGCCCGCCCTGGCAGCCGATGCCATCGTCGCCTCGTCCCATTCGAAGAAGTCACTCCAGTGCGTAATTCCGCGCAGTGGATACTGTTCTGCAGGCAGAGATGATCCCTGCGGCTCGACAGGTTCCGATGGTGACTCGGAGCATGCGAGAAAGACCGCGCAGGAGGCGATGAGCACTATTACGAACGAGCGCATTCTGCGATACCTCGGGATCCTCCGCGGGGAACTATACTCCCCGGCGGGGAACTATGGGATACTATCGGAAACGCCCGGTCCGGGCTTTTCCCGGCCGGCTGCTGCCTCAAAGGGAAGGTGCAACGCTGGTGCCGTAACAGGTCCGGCGGCGATTATATCTGTTCAATTTCAGGTACGGACGTTGTAAAATCAGCATCGATCTACGTTCCGATGAAGATAATAGACCGGGGAAGCTCCCGAAAGGAGAACCGCCGATGGAGGCATATCTCGAGTTCATATGGAAATGGTTCATCACGAGCGGAATCAGGATAATCGCCATAGTGGTCATTGCGTTCATCGTCATCCGTTTCGTCTCGATCATCACGAAACGGTCGAGATCCAGGATGGACATGAAGCACAAGGGCGATATTGAACTGAACAAGCGGACGGAGACCCTGGCCAAGCTGACCAGGAAGACTATCAAGGCCGTCGTGCTAACGATGGCGGCTTTGATGATCCTGCAGATCCTTGGGATAAACATAGGTCCGCTGCTTGCCGGTGCCGGGATAATAGGACTCGCCGTCGGTTTCGGGGCGCAGAGCCTCGTGAAGGACGTGATCGGCGGATTTTTCATACTTCTGGAGAATCACATGAATGTCGGCGATGTTGTCCAGGTAGCCGGCAAGTCGGGGCTCGTCGAATCGATCAACCTGAGGGTCACGAGGCTTCGGGACTACTATGGAGAAGTGCACGTGATCCCGAACGGCGAGATCGACGTGCTGACCAATATGACGAAGGGATTCTCGAGGGCGGTACTCGATATCGGCGTAGCCTACAAGGAGGATGTCGACAGGGTGATGCTGATCATGAAGGATGTCGCCGATGAGATGATGAACGATCCGGAATGGAGCAACCGGATACTCGGCGAGATGGATATGGCGGGGCTCGACAGCTTCGGGGATTCCTCGGTCAACATCAAGGCGAGGATCGATACCATGCCCCTCCAGCAGTGGAGCGTGGGGAGGGAGTTCCGGCGCAGGCTGAAGAATGTCTTCGATGAGAAGGGTGTCGAGATCCCGTTCCCGCACGTGACCCTGTATATGGGCGAGGGAGAGAACACGGGTGTCCTGAAGATTCAGAAATCGGGTGGAGAAGCGTCCGGCAGCGAACCGGTCTGAACCATCTTCCGGGAACCCCGGAAGTATCAGCCGCCTCAGCCGCCCTTGATATATTTGATGTAGAGTTCCGGCCGTAGCGAGATCGCTGTGGTCTCTCTCATGTATGCGTATACGAAGGCCTCATCCCCAGAGGTTCTCGGCCTGATCAGAACCCCGTGATTTATCCATGGCCTCTTGACCCAGTCCTCCACCACTGCAGCGTCGAGATCGAAGGTGACGACGGTGTCGGCCTTGACCTCTTTCGAGGCGAGCAGCCCGAGGACGTCGCCTCCCTCTGCCGTCCAGTTGAAATCTCCGTCGACAGTGAGCCACGAAACGCCGCTATTGAGGAAGCCCTCCACCCATGATTTGGGGTGCGTGGCCGGTACAGTCGCCTCGTATACGTCGAGCCAGATGGTATCGCTCGTGTCGGCGGGCGTGATGTTTATTGTCAGTGTGGCGCCGGTCAGCGTGCCGCAGTCGGTGATAGATGTCAGGTCGAATTTTACGAGCATCCGCTGTTCGAAAGGTGAACCTCCGATATCGATAACGCCGAGAGTATCGGAGGGCCTTGTGCCGTAGTTGCCGTTTTGTGTCGCGTGATCAGGCCCGTTCTTGATCACGGCGTCCCTCGTGCCGGTATAGGATGGCAGGGGGGAGGCTCCGTCGCGGAAAGCTACGGTTATCGTATCCGACTCACCGGGGGCGGTCGTACTGCTGTCGCATCCGATGCCGGACAGCACGACTGCCGCGCCGAACAGGATGAGATGTATAAGCGCTTTTCTGTTCATGCTATGAATATTAAAGGAAATTTTCCTGAAACAATCACTTTTTATCTTTTGGGGCCCGAAAATCACCGGCGTCGATGTCGTGTTTCTTCATCATGTCATGAAGAGTGGGGCGGCTCACATCGAGTTCACTTGCCGATGCCGAGACGTTCCCGGATGTACGCAGGAGAGCGGCCAGGACCATGCCTCTTTCGAGCCTGTCCCGTGCCTGCTTGAGGGTCATCTCGCCTGCGACATCGATTGTAGCGGCCTCTGCGGCCGTATCCCCGCCGGTATCACCGGTGAACGGGATATCGAGGTCTGATGGCTGGATCAGGTTGGAAGCTGCCATTATTACGCTTCTCTTGACCCTGTTGTCCAGTTCCCTGACGTTTCCCGGCCAGCGGTAGGCGTGGATCGCCTCGATGGCTGCCCGGCTGTACCCCTTCAGGCCGCGGGAAAATTCTGAGCTGTAGCGGTGAAGGAACCGCGTCGCCAGCAGAAGGATGTCGTCTCCCCTGTCGCGCAG
>CAYWGA010000013.1:5783-45017 GCA_964457905.1 uncultured bacterium
AGGGTGCCTCCGTTGGCGGTCTCGAATTTACCCGCCTTTGTGGCGTGTGCTCCGGTGAAGCTCCCCTTTTCGTGGCCGAACAGTTCGCTCTCGAGCAGGTTTTCCGGGATGGCGCCGCAGTTGATCGGGATGAACGGCCCATCTGCCCGCGTCGACTGATTGTGTACCGCTTTGGCGATAAGCTCTTTGCCTGTTCCGCTTTCGCCGGTGATCAGTACGGAGACACTTGTCGGAGCGATACGGCGCACTGCCTCGAATATCCCGAGCATCGGATCTGACATTCCGATGACTCCTTCGAATTCGTGCCCCTGCGCATACCCTTCCTTGAGCTTTGTCAGTTCTCCCTCGAGTGATCTGATGTAGAACGCTCTTTGCAGTATGACCCTTAGTTCCTCTATATCGACCGGCTTTGCGTAAAAATCGACTGCTCCGGTTTCTATCGACTTCAGCGCGTTTTCCGCGTCATCATGGCCGGTGATCATAACGATCTTGAGATGAGGATCGATGCTCAGGGCCTTTTCGAGTACTTCGAAGCCTTCCAGTTCCGCCGGGTCGTCAGTGAGTGAGAGGTCGAGTATCATCACGGCGGGAGCATGTTCCCTGACGGATGATACCGCCTTTTCGGCGGACGAAGCGGTGACGATGTCGTAGTCGTTCTTGAAGGCCCATTTGAGCTGCTTCAGGATCGCCTCTTCGTCATCGACTATGAGCAATTTGTCCAGTGTCAAGCGAGACCGTACCTTTCCCGGACCGTTATCTGCCGGCCGGTATCTCTACCTTTACAGTGGCCCCCCCGGTGGGGAGGTTTGAGACCGAAATGTGACCGCCATGCGCTTCCGTAAGCGATTTGCACAGCACAAGACCGACTCCCAGTCCGTTCTTTTTCGTGCTCATAAACGGCCGGAACAGTTTTTCTTCAAGATAGCTTATGTCGAACCCGGGGCCGTCGTCACAGACGACAATCGTCAGCGTTTCATCCTCAAGGGTGAGCCGTACCTCGACGCTTCCTCCGTCGGTGATAGCCTCGATCGAGTTCAGAACGAGATTATCCAGTATCCTCGACATGGCCGCCGGGTCCACAAAGACCTTTGAGTTTATGCCTGATTCGAGGTTGAGCGTAACGCCCTTTTTGGAGGCGAGCTGCTCGACCGAAGCGATCCTGTCCTCGGTCGTAGCCGTGAGGTCGGTCATCGTCTTTGATATCGCAGCTGGCGCTTTGTGCGCGTTCAATGAATCGATCAGCTGGCGCATCTTCTGCACAGACCTTTCGACCGTGTCGATCGCGTCTGCCTGAAATTCCTTGTCGTGGATATTGTCCCTGGCGTTTTCGGCAGTCAGGGAGAGCATTCCGACGGTGTTTTTGAGATCGTGGATCACAAAGGAAGCGAACCTGTTGAACGATTCAAGCTGTTTTGATTCGAGGTATCTCTCCTCCATCAGCAGGTTCTCGAGCGTCAGCGCTGCCTGGTCGGTTATCGTGGCGAGGAATTCCCGATCCTCTTCGGTCCAGACCCTTCCGAAATCTTTCGGCCCCAGTGCGATGAACCCACGCGCCTCTCCGCCTATTGTCAGAAAAGAGATCGCCCTGACCCACCCTGGCACTCCGGGGCGGGCGGCTTTGTTGTCTGTCCGGCGGAGTACGGGCAGAATGATCATGGGTGAATCCTTGTACAGTCCCATGAGTTCACCGGACGAAACGGCGGAGATATCTTCGGCCTCCAGTCCGTAATCGGCCGTCTTGCCTCCGCCGATCTCGGCGTAGACGAAGCCCTTCTTTGCCATCATCGTCTGACAGAGTGAGCTGATCGTATTGGAAAGGAGGTCGTCGACGGACGAGCTCGAAGTCATCATGCGGGCATATTGGCGCCACTCCCGCCTGTAGTTGTAGAGCCCGGGCCGAAAATTTTCGTTTACGAATATTCGAAGGTGGCGCCTCGCCTTACCCGATATCAGGATCGCCAGGACTATGAAGACGACGAATACAGAAGCGACCATCGTGCCGAACCTCTCGTAGGGCATCCCGATGAGGTTGGAGGTCCAGGTGAGCAGGGCGAAGGCAAGGAGGTAAAGTCCCGCAATGACCATCGTGACCACCGAAGGCGCTCTCCCCTTATCGGGCGTTGTCCTTACTTCGAACACGGGATATCTCCATCCGGCAAAGAGCATCGTAATGCAGAAGAAGATCATCCCGAGAGCTCCCACTGAGATAAAATAGTTATCCACCTCAGAGAGAAGAACGAGCCTGCTCATCATGATGAAGTTCATTATCGAGGCCAGTATTACTCCAAGCATGGGGTACTTCAGGGTGACCTTTGCCGGTACGTTCGCCGCTCTGTAAGTATTTTCGAATGTATGAAGGATCAGGACATTCGCTGCCAGAGCCAGTAGGGCGAGTATCTGTCCGATGCCTGTTATCCCGATTCGCCACAGCCCGCCTCCCTCGACGAGCTGGAACCGGTTGACAATGATCTCGGCAGGCACGAGCAGAGCCGCGGCAGCGAGGAGCGCCCCGAATGTGATTATGAGGGGCAGGGAGCTTCGCAGTCTGTTTTTCTCGTCATTGCGCCCGAAGAACCAGAAGAAAGGTATCACGAGCGCGGGCGCGAATATTGTCATAGCAAAGTAGACCTGCAGCCTGCGCATTACCTCGTCCGGCGCTTTCGAGGCGAGCGCGGAGGTCAATGCCCCTGCCGCTACCGCCGCGCAGATAGCCGACAGTATGAAGAGTGTCTTCTGAACGCTCCGCTTTCCCGAGGCTATATGAATAACAGCCAGCAGGAGCAGCAGGGCCGAGGACGCACATGTCAGTATTGTCGTAATCGTGTTCATTTCGAATCTCTGATCCTGTCGAGCTGTTTCTGCGCTTCTTCGGCTACCGGTGTTCCCGAATATTTAGCAGTGCAGGTCTGGAGCACCTCGGCCGCCCGTTCAGGATTACCGAGCTTGTACTCATATATCGATGCTGCCATCAGGCAGTTTTCCTTGAAGCTGTGATACTGCGGGTACATGCCTGGAAGCACAAGAAGCCTCCTGGCTGCTTCTTCCCAGTTTTCCCGCTCGATCAATGTGCGGACGTAGTATTCTTCGGCGATGATGCTTACTGTTTCGGAATGCAGGAGGGAAGCGAGCTGTATGTAATGCTCCTCTGCCCTGTCGTAAGCGGCTTCCAGCGCGTCGGCCTCGCCGGCCTTCCGGTAATAGGCGGCGATCCTGAGAGGAGCCTCCATGCCCTGGATCGTTGTCGGGAAATTCGTGTACGCCGTCTTGTAATGGAGGGAGGCATCGATCCAGTTTCCCCGTCGTTCCTCTAGAAGAGCGAGCTGCCATATGGCCTCGACCATTTCCGGCCCGTCTGTATCGTACTCCTCGAGGACCCTTGAATAGGCGCGTGCAGCCTCGTCGTCCCTTCCCATGCTGGCCAGAATATTACCCTTCATGAGCAGTGCAGTAGAGGCTTCCTTAGATTCGGGATGTTCGGAAACGATCCTCTCAAAGACCGAGATAGCTTCTTCCTGGTTTCCAAATCCATTGAGCTCGACTCTGGCTTCGAGATAGAGAAGGCTCGGAATATCGGCCTCGTCGCCGTAAAGTTTCCTCATCTCCCGGATCATTTCTCTCGCCTTCGTCCATTTTTTAGCGAGAAGCCACGTGCTGACGAGGTTGTATCTCACTTCCTTCTTTATGTCATCCGGAGCGTTTGATCGAATGATGTGCCGGAACATCAACTCGGCTTCTCCGAGCCATTTTTCGGAGCATTCGGAATCGGCAGAGGCAATGCATATCTCGGCGATGCGTACCGGCGTCAAGAGGTAGCGCCTGTTGAGACGAGCTGTTTCGAGAATCTTTTCTCCGGTCAGGTATTCCTCGTGAAATTTCGAAAAGAGTCTGAACGCTTCGGGGGAGTTGCCGCTTTCACGGGAGATGAAGGCCGCCGACCACAGAGCGTTTGCCCTGGCCGCCGGAATGTTGCCCGAGATCTCGTATGCGTGAAGAAAATCTTTTTTCGCGTCCTCGAACATCGCGGCTCTGAACTCCAGTTCCGACAGCTCCATCTGGGCCGTCACTACCAGGAGATCCAGACCCTCGATTTCGTCTGTGTCGGCGGAGTATTCCTCTACGATCTGGCGATAGGCCGCAAGGGACCTGTCGAGAAAAGCCCTGTTGACGGTCGGAAAAGTCAGTTCAGAGGCCAGTTTTCGCGCGTCAAAAAGGGTCTTTTCCGCCTCGTATGCGGGAGAACTGTCCTTGTTGTCGCATCCGGGGCAGATCACCACGGCCGCGGCCATCACGGTAACTGCAGTCACAATAAGGATAGTTCGAATCGAACTGCTTATTCCGTTAGTTTTCATCCTGGCTCCTTCCAGCGTCATCCCGCTCAGTGTATATCGAGGCTCGTCCCGTCCGGCCGGTCCACTTTCCTCGCGAGGAAGATCACCGTCGCCGCCGCGGTTATAAGGTATGTCGAGACAAGTTCCATGACCCTTGAAGCGACATGGTTATGAATCATGAAATCGGGAGACAACTGAATCGCTATCATTTCGGCCTTCAGGTCGAGCAGGATCGTCGGAACGGTCAGCATAAACGGCAGCGCGACGACGAGAAGTGTCTTGGTAAACGTTCGAAGCGACAGAGATATTCCCGAGGCCAGCGCGGACGGACCCGATGTGTCGTCTATCATCACCATCGGGATGGCGTAGACAAATAACGACTGCGCTATAAGGCCTGCCGCGATTCCGCCGCCGAGAAGAGCGTATCTTGCCCAGCCTTCCATTCCCGCAGAGAGCCACACTCCGAGGAGGACTACAGCGTAAACAGCGGCCGCCGAGACGATCGAGACGACAAGCAGACGTGGATAGCGGCTCCATGCGGCGGAAAACGAGCGGGGAAGCGACGGCTTGCCCCTGCGCATCGCCCTGGTCACGAGGTATACGGTGGCGCCGTGAAAAACACATTTCAGGAGTACTTCGAGGATCATCTCGATCCGCCCCAGAATCGGCTGGAGCAGGAGGAGGTGAGCGGGGTAGTGACCGAGATGTTCCGGCGAGATCCCCGGGACCGGCAGGGTCCAGAAACGCGCGAGCGGTCCTGTATTGCCGGCGAGATAGGCTGCAAGAAGGATCATCTGCAGGATGAAGTAAAGGAGATATGGTGCCGCGATCCTGGGATCGATCAACATGGTCAGGGAGACCTGGAAGGCCTGAAATGCGGAGCCCAGGCTTTTGAGAAGATTTTTCCGTTCTTCCGCGTCGACACTGCCCTTTATGAAAATGTCGGACATTCTGTATCAGCTCCCGTCGTCTGTTTTTTCGGGCGCAAGTGCTTCGATGATATGCGGCGAGATGCTTTCGATGAAATCAACGAGTTCCGCCATGACGGCCTCGTCCCCTCCGGGCGGTATCACGGCCGAGAACCTTATGAACGATGCCGCCTGCGGGCGCGCGAGCAGGGCGCTCGTCATCTGGTTCCATTTCAACGCGAACTCGTCCGGGATCGTCTTTCCCCTCATGTTGAACCAGTAAACGACGAGTTGTCTGTTTCCGCCGTTTGATATGGTCAGCCGGCGCGCCGGAGACAGCGCATTGCCGATGTCGATATCGATCGATCCCTCTGAGAGTATATCCCAGCCCGCTCCGGGGTAACAATGCTTTGGTGAGTGTATCTGCGTATTCTTCTGCTGGCTGGCGAAATACCCGATGAACAGGTCGACAGTACTGCCCGCCGCGCCTCTGTAGGAACGTGCGAGAGTAAGGTCAGCGCCGAGGAGCCTGAGCGATTCGGGCGAGAGGTGGCCATCCCTGGCAGTGAATTCACCAAGGGTGCGTGGTATGATATCGAGTTGCGGCGGCTCAGGCTGCGGTACGCTCCTCAGTCTCAACGACCAGGTGTATCCGCAGAGAACGGCAAGGATGATCACCACCGTCAGGATTTTTTTTGTCGGAACTGTGTCCATCTTAATATTCCCGCGCAAAGCAGCAGCATCAGAAAGCCTGCCGCGAATACGATCATTCCGGATGCCTCGTGAAGAGGGCCGTCGGCGAAACTCGGGCCGACGAGATGAGCCCCCATGGCGGTGACGACCAGCCTGACGGTGTTCGCCGCGATTGCGGCCGGTACCGACAGAAGGACCAGGATCAACTTTCTGCTCTTTGACATATCTGATAAGAAGGCGAATACAACGCCGAGGGTGAACATCGTCATCAGGGAACGCAGCCCGCTGCACGCTGCAATCACTTCGAGGGTGTAGCCGGGAAGCAGCAGGATATTCCCCTTACGTATCACGCTGATTCTCAGGACCGTCAACACTCCCGCACTCAGTTTCGCGCTCAATAACTGCATCGGAAACGTGATCTTGTAATAGATGATATAGGGAAGAGGGACCATCAGCAGCAGAAAGAGCAGTGGAGGCCCCGCGACTTTTGTGTAATCCCACTCCTTTATATATAGGACTGCTCCCAGGAGCATCAGGGGAAGTGAGATCCTTGCCGCGAAGAGTTCGGCAGCCGCTGTCCCCGTGACAAGAAGTCCCGCCGCCGCCAGCATGAGCAGCAGCCCCCACACCGAGCCGCCGCCTCCGCTCGCCGCATGGAGTTCATCGCGCCTTTTCCAGAGAAGCAGCGCCGCTACGAAGGGTATGAGAAGGCCATGGCGGTAGTTGGAATCATCGAGCCACTGGCCTGCGAGAGTCGAGATGACCGGCACATAGAGAGCCGCTAACAGAGCAAGCGCTGTTATCATCAGTACTATTATATTGATGCGGGCCGATCGGCCCTTCTTATGGACTGTCACCGACAAGAAATCTCCTCCCGTGACTTCCGGCTGAATCCTTTATATATCTTCAGGAAGATTATAACAAGAGTTATGCCATTATCAGGCAGTATGGGGCCGGGAGGGGGGGGGGCTCGCAGGGTATGGCGGGATGGGATAAAAAAAGGGCGGGTGCCCGATGGATTGCACCCGCCCGTAAACAAGGGTTATACCCCTGACTATCGCTTTTTCCTTCTGAGAAGCGGAGCGATCCCGAGAAGGCCGAGGCCAAGCAGGCTCAGCGTGGAAGGTTCGGGAGTCGCGTAGTAGGACGAATCATGGAACTGGGAGTTCGTAAACGTCCTGCCCTGTGAGTCGACGCCGATAGCGTCGAAATGGGCCCAGTCGAAGCCGCGGACCACGATGTCGAGCGTCATCTCATCGCCCCAGCCGGGGGAGAATACGCGGCCGAATCCGTAGTGATGGGCGCCGATCTGGTCGTTGTCCAGCCGGCCGATATCAAGGAAACTGTACCTGTTACCGGCGGAAGGTCCTGTCAGCGGAATCGCTATGCTGGGGCTGGTACCGCCCGGTATCGAAGCGACCCACCTGTCAAAGGCCGAGATCTCTACGCCGTTGACGAATATCTGTCCCATCTGGTCCCTCGGGACACTCATCGCGAGGTAACAGTCCATGTAATCGTAAGCGGGGACTTTGTACATGGGACGCTCAATATTGCCTGCTCCCATTCCGGAACCGTCTGCGGCCCAGTAGCCGACGACCTTGAGGTCGAAGGAGTTCGATCGCGTGACCCATGTCCCGATATCCCGCCCGTTACCGAACAGGGAATACTGAGAGTCCACGATGTAGGTCTGCAGCCTCGGAACCGCGGCTGCGGGCACCGAAAGGGCCAGGACCGTCAGGATCGCCATTGTAATGAAGACTGTTCTTTTCATCTCTTGCTCCTTCTGCAAGTGTCGGAATTCTTTATCATCCCGTAATAATCTGTATTCTCAACCCTGTTATCCGCAAGTGATGTGCCATAACGTCTCATTCTGCAACTCGCTATATTGCAATATGTTACAAGCTGAAAATATTGGGTTATTTTCCCCTGCCCAAATCGTGTAAAAAATTCCGACGGTAATCCGGCGGAACATGGGGTTAATGCGCTGGTATTCAAGGCTATATGATCTTCCATACAAAAAGGGAGGCGGGGATTGCTCCCCGCCTCCTCGCGGTTCCGGCCGTCTTCCGGGATGGTTCCGGCCGGACCGTATCTGCGCTCATTTAACGGATGAGCTTTATCTTGCGCTTCTGCGTGACCTGGTCGAGCCTCTCGTAGAGGAGGCGGCGGACCGTCTCCTGGTGCCCGAACTCGTTGTCCTTGTACCCATGCGGGCGCTCTTACGCCAGGCGTGTGCCCTTCCCGCACCGACCGAACGCCTGTACTTGGCCGTGCTGTTTCCCGGAAGGCGGCGCTTGGCTGAGCTTGCCCGAGTGGTCTGCGAAGGGCTTGTCAGCTTGCTCGCCCCGCGGCTGGCGCCGTTTCTTTTCCTGGTTGACTGCCACAGGAAATCCTGGCCTCCGCGCTTGGTGAAGCTCGATCCATCGATTCCGGTAGAGTTGGAGGTGGAAGGACGCGAGGGTCTCGTGGATCTCGTGGTCCGCCTTGCTGCTCTCATCGTCGTGGATCGTCGTGAGACAGTATCCATACTGCGGGTCGAGCTGACTGAAGTCGTGCCCGCTTCTCTGATCGCGGCCCTGTCCCAGCGTCCGTCGATCTCGCCGCTTCTTTTTATCGCCCAGTCGTCGAAATCGTCCGAGGCGGAAGCGGGAAGAGCTGTGGCGACGAGCAGGAGCAGGAATAACGGTACTATCGATACCTTGATGTAACGCATGTTGATTCCTCTGTATCTATATTTATCGGAAAAATAACGAACGGATTTAGAAGTCCATATTGTTACGCAGAGAAAAGAAGAGGAGGAGAGAGGTTCCTGTTCTAATGCTGAAAAAAGTCTAGCACATCATGCTCGACGATGTCAAACGGGCCGGCCCCCGGGACCGTTGGAAAACGCTGTCCGGAGGCCGTCAGGGGAGCCCACACAGAATATAAAAAATCTCGCTACATGCTGAACCACTTGTTGATCTTGATGAGGAAAGTGTTGTCTCCGGGGGCTGAGAAGAGGGTGTTCATGTCCTGGCCCGCGTCGAATTTTCCGTATTCCTCCTCGAACTGGGAAGCGCCCCTCGACCACACGAGAAAGAGGGTCGAACCGGGGCTGTACTCCCAGCGGAAGACGAGGTTGGAGTTGAACTCCTTGAAGTTGAAATCGAGGTTGTCGCTGTAGTCGTAAGGGGCGAACCTGTCGTCATAGCTCGAGGCGTGGGGGGCGACAACCTCGCGGTAATTCGTATATCTGCCGGCAGTTATATACGGCATTCCGTAGAACTGCATCGTCATGTCGGGCGTGATAGTAAAGTTGAATCTCGTCGTGATAAAGAGCGTCTCACGCTGCAGGTTGGCAATGATATAGTCCCCGTCGAGTTCGTCGACGTACTGCCTGTCGTTCTCTCTGACATAGTATTCGGGACTGATCGTGATGTCGAACCTGCTCGACGGCCGGATCGTGACACCGGGCTCGAAGCTCTGTGAGGCAAATCCTTCGTCATCGACGGCATAACTGCCGAAGTACCTGAAGACGAGGAACTTTCGGTGGTCCGTGCTGACCCCGTACCAGATATTGGTCCTTCCCGGCACGAGGACCGAGGGGCCGCCTCGCAGGAGCCCGTTGTCCTGCCTCGACATGTTGCGGTTGACCCCGCCGTTTATCGACCAGTAGTTCTTGAACTGTCCCCATCCATTTATATTGCCGCCGACCCGGCCGAAGTTATCCAGCCCGAAGTTCGTTCCGTTCCATATATTCGCGTTGAGGCTGAACTCCCTGAAGATGAGCTGCTCCTCGTATTTTCTGTAGCCTGCCCAGAAGACGGGGAAGACTTCGTCGGCATCGTGGGAGAACCCGATATCGTTGATCTCGAAACCGGGGCTGCGCACGTGCAGGCCGGCTCCCCAGCGCCACGGTTCCCCGCCGAACTTGCCGCCCCACAGGGTCGAGCTCCATCCGGCCAGGCTCGTCATTGTCGAGTCGATGCTGAGATGTTCAGCGTCAGGCCGCTGGAAGTATCTGATCGAAGAAGTCTGCGCCTCGAGGATCGCTTCCTCGCTTCCGCTTATGTAACTCCCGTACATCTTCGCGACCAGCTGATAGTCCTCGTTGTTGAAGCGGTGGTTGAACCGAAGGCCCCCGCTGTATGCCTGGTCGACGAGAAAATTGAAATCGGAAGAGGGTAGATCCCTGTGGACGCCGGTCCCGATTCCGCCGATATTGGTACGGCCCTCGTTGTAATCCTTCTGAACGCTCAGGACGGCGTAGTTCGTCATCGGCTCGACGGCTATCCCGTAGTCATTCCCCTGCGGATCCTGCACGACCGCCTCTTCCTTGTCTGTCAGGGCGTCGAGTATCCCTATCGACCATCCGCTCGCCGTCTTGCCTGTCACCTTAGCCGCAGCGAGTATCGTAGTGAACCCGGGGCTGTCGAGCCAGTAGTCATCGGTATCCTCGGGGAACCTCCTGGAGTCGAGAGCGTAGGCGTGCGGCCTGCGGCCGATCCGCCTCGAATAAAAGAGCCTCTCGCGGTCCATGTCGCCGAGGCTGAGCGAGGATGCGAAGATATTGGCCCCTTCGACGAAGAAGGGCCTTCTCTCGTGAAAATATGACTCGTATGCGGTGAGGTTGAACTCGGACGGATCCTGCTCGACCTGCCCGAAGTCGGGATTGACCGTGAGGTTGAGGGTGATGTCGCTCGTCAGCCCGTACATCAGGTCGCCGCCGATACGGCCGTCCTTGATCGTGTTCTCGAGGAATGGATCTCCTTCCGGGGCGCCGTACTTCTCTACAGAGCCGACAACATATGGAAGGACCTCGAGGTTTCTGGTGACGGGGAGATCCTCCATCCCCTCGAGCCGGCCGAAGACCGATACGATCTGGCTCGACTCGCGAGGGCAGTGGTTCCAGAACGATTCCTCGTTGAGGCGGCTGATCGTCCTGGAGACTTGGAGTCCCCATGACTTCGTGTGGCCGTTCCCCGAGTAACGCAGCTGGTTGAACGGGATGCGGAACTCGGCCGTCCATCCGTTTTCGTCGACGCTGGTCCCGACGGTCCAGACTGCGTTCCAGTTCTCGTCATGATCGTTGTCGTCGAACCAGAACCGGTCTCTCTTGACGCCGACCGGGTTCACGAGGAAGTCGAATGCTGTCCGCTTGTCGTCATAGCTGTCGAACGCCACTCCGAGCCAGTCGGAGGGAGTGTAGTTATCCCGTCTCGTCAGTCGGCCGACGATCTGGTCGGCCTGGGAATCGAGCGCTGTGATCCCTATGTAAATGTATTCGTCATCGTAGAGGACCCTGAAGAATGTCTTTTCGGCTGAAGGTTCCCCGTCATGCGGTTCGCGCTGGATGAAGCCTGTCGAGACCGGCGCCAGTCCCCAGTCCGATTCGTCGAGGATACCGTCGACCTTGATCCCGCCGTTGATCCGCCGGCTCGCGACGCATGTCTGCAGCTGGGCCGTTGCCGTCTTTACGGCGGCGTCATACTCCTGCGGTGTCGGGACATAGAGGCTCGTTTCCGGCGGGGCCGCCGCCGCGACGAGTGATATAGTGATAAACGCGAGAGCGAGCGCTGCTGCTGCCGGCGCCCGCCATGGATTGTGATTCGATTTCAGGGGCTTCATCTTCCTCTTCTTCCTACCCGGAACAAGTGAGTGGGGTCTCACCATATATTTCTATAACGAAAGAAGCCGGGGGTTAGTTTCAGGAAAAACACCCCGGCTCCAAAAAATGTTAAGTTTTTAACAGCGAGCAGGGCGGTTTTCATGCCTTGCCGCGCTTAAGATGCTGTTAAATCAGCATTTGTCGATATATCGCTCGATCTCCCAGTCTGTGACCGCTACCTTGTACTCCTGTGCCTCGAGGGCCTTCGTCTCAGCGAACTTGCGCTGCAGGTCCTCGCCGAGGAGCTCTTTCATCAGGGCGCTTCCCCTGAAGATCTCGATCGCTTCCTCGAGCGACTTGGGCAGCTGGTCAATACCCTGCTTGTCGAGTTCTTCCGGCGGAAGAGAGTAGACGCTGTCTTCCATCTCGGGCATCAGCTCGTACCCTTTCTTTATTCCCTCGAGGCCTGCCTTGAGTATGGCTGCGAAGAGGAGGTATGGCGATGCGGCCGGATCGGGGCAGCGCACCTCGGCTCTGATCGATGCCGCGTGGCCCTTCCTCGACTGAGGGATCCTGATAAGCGATGACCGGTTCTTGCTTCCCCAGCATATATAGACAGGCGCTTCATACCCGGAGACGAGCCGCTTGTACGAGTTAACAGTCGGGTTGGTGATCGCGCAGATCTCCTTTATATGAGCGAGAAGTCCGGCGATGAACTGCTTCGCAACAGGGGAGAGGTGGTGCGGATCGTTTTCGTCGTAGAACACAGGCTTGCCATCGGTCGAGAAGAGGCTCGCATGGGTATGCATCCCGTTGCCTGCTTTACCAAATAGAGGTTTGGGCATAAATGAGGCGATTAGGCCGTACCTGTGAGCGATCGACTTGATCAGTTTCTTGAGGACGATGACATTGTCCGCCGTCGAGAGGGCGTCGCTGTAGCGGAATCCGACCTCGTGCTGGCCGACGCCGACCTCGTGATGCGCACGCTCCGAGTCGATCCCGAACCCCTTGAGGGCGACCATGATCTCTTTGCGGATATCGCTGCCGATATCCTTCGCAGAACTGTCGAAGTATGAGCCTGTATCGAACTCGGGGGTGTTGAAGCTTCCGTCCTCGTATCGCCTGAAGAGATAGAACTCGACCTCGGGGCCGACGAAGTAGTTGTAGCCCATCTCTTTTGCTTCGGCGATGACCTTCTTGAGTACCGCCCGCGGATCGCCTTCGAATAGGTTGCCATCGGGGGTGTAGACGTCGCACATGAAACGGGCCGTTCTCACGCTCTCCCCGTCATCGGGAAGGACGGCATAGGTCGACGGGTCAGGCATCAGGTACATGTCGCTTTCCATGATCCTGGCGAATCCGCGGATAGAGGAGCCGTCGAACCAGACTCCGCGATCGAACGCGTCCTCGAGCATCCCGGCCGGCAGTTCGATAGATTTCAGTACCCCGAAGATGTCGGTGAACTCGAGTTCGACGAACATGACGCCGTCATTCTGGATTTTTTTCAAGATGTCGTTCATCGTATCAGCCTCCCGGTCTGAAATAGATATCCGGCCCTGCCGCCAGCGTTTCTGTGCAGTCAGTAACTAGTTCTACTTCAAAGGATTACAGCCTTGTGCCGGCATTTTAGAATCTCATGCGGACACGTTCCTTTTTACAGCAGGAAGGGGAGCGCTGTCTATATAAAATGATTCCGAAATGACAGGGCCGTCCATTTTTTCTTGAACCCCCCTCTTGACAGGTGCGTATATACTCTATATACTGTGTATGTACGATATGCACAGTTGAAAGGAAACGAACCTTGTTTATAGTGATCTCACAATCAAATCCCGACCCGATGCACAGGCAGGTGACCGATCAGGTCAAGGATGCCGTAGCAAAAGGGACCCTGAAAGCGGGGGAGAAACTTCCCTCGATCAGGGAGATGTCCAGGGAACTCGGTATCAGCCCGATCACGATCAAACGTTCGTATAGCGATCTCGAGCACGAGGGATACATCATCACCCGTGCCGGCCTCGGCAGCTTTGTCGCCGAAGTGGATTTCGACAGGCTCAAGGATGAAAAAGTCGACGAGATCGCCTCCGAGCTGGGGCGGATACTGAAGAAGGCGGCCGGATACGGGATACCGGCTTTGGAACTGGGGAAAATACTCAAGAGACTGCAGGAGGAAGACAATGGATAAGGTGCTGGAAGTCAACGGCCTGACAAAACAGTACAGGACATTCACGCTCGACGGCGTGTCGCTCGAGATCCCGAAGGGGACGATCCTCGGGCTGATCGGTCCGAACGGTTCGGGAAAGACGACGACGATCAGGGCGCTGATGAAGATGATGAGACCCGACAGCGGCTCGATAAGGATGTTCGGCCTCGGGCTCGACGCCAACGAGAAGGCGATCAAGAACCGGATCGGCTACGTCGGCGAGGAACAGTTCTACTACGCGAACAAGAAGATCTCCTGGACGGGGAAGTTCGTGTCGCAGTACTTCGAGAAATGGGACCAGGAATTGTTCGATTCGCTGCTGAAGGAGTTCCAGCTCGATCCGTCGCAGAAGGTCGGGAAGCTCTCCAAGGGGATGAAGGTGAAGCTCTCCTTCGCCATCGCGTTCGCGCACCATCCCGAGCTGATGATACTCGACGAACCGATATCCGGACTGGACCCGGTCATCAGGCGCGAGATGCTCGACCGTCTCCTGAAGTTCCGTGATGATCATGACGGGTCGGTCTTCATATCGTCGCATATCACTGATGACATCGTCCGTATCGCCGACCATGTCGCCTTCATAGTCGACGGGAAGATCGCCGTGCACGCCGAGAAGGACGAGATCCTCTCCGACTGGAAGAGGCTGCATTTCAAGCCCGGAGCGATAGAGGGCGATACGGTGACGGGACTCCGCTGCGTAGAGGCGCACGCGTTCGGCAGCACGGGCGTGACTAACAGGTACCGTGAGCTCGAAGGCAAAATCTCCGCGGCAGTGGCCGCCGGCGACGTCAAGGTCGAGAACGTCAACCTCGACGACGTGCTGATCGCCTTCGTGAAAGGCGGCCATTCATGATCGGGATACTGAAGAAGAATGCCGGATATTATCTTATGTACGGACTGTTCCTGCTGATCATGTCGGTGGCGATGTGGTACAGCGCGTTCGACCGGCTCAGGACCCCGATCGCGGTGATCAACTCATTCTTCATGTTCTTCATCGTGGTCATCCCCGCTCTCAGTGCCGAGGCCCTCGAAGAGAAGCACAGGGGATATCCTTTCCTGAGGACATTGCCGTTGAAACTCGAGACGGTCGTCAGGGCGAAGATGGCGCTTCCAATAATGTCGGTAGGAGTAGTAGTCGTATTCAATCTCGTTCTGTTCCGCTTTTTCTTCGAGAGTACTCCGGCGGTGCTGGCCGACTGCATCAAGATCATACTGCTAAATACCTCGATCGTGATCATGCTCTCAGGCTCCGTATTTCTGTTGATGTTCAGGTACAATGTCAGGATGCTGATGATGTTCCTCGTTTTCGCCGGGGTCTTCTTCAATTTCCTCGGGCTGATCGCGATAAGGACAAGTGGAATAGGAAATATATTCGAGTGGCCCGAGATGATCGTGGCCGGAAAACCGGCCTGGATCTTTATCCTGCTGATTCCGGCAAGTCTCGGTGTCTATCACCTCGCTTTCCGCCGGGCTCTCAGGCTCAAGGAAGAAAGACTTTTCGATTAGGAGAAACGGCATGTTCGGGTTAATGAAGAAAGACTGGTACTTCTATCTCGGATATCTGGCTCTCGTGCTGCTTCAGATGCTCTACTGGCATACGACGAGGATGCAGCTCGATACGACTGTCGTCTTCATGTTGACGGGGTGGATATATATAGTCATCCTCGGCTCGATCTTCGGTGTCGAGATGAACGAGACAAAGCACAGGGGATACACATTTATCGCCACCCTTCCGGTCACTGCCCGCGAGATCGTCGCGGCCAAACTGCTCCCGATATTCATCATGACGGTGATATACCTTATAGCGACATATTACTCGTTTTCCAGTCTCGAGGTCACGCCGGAGTACCTCGCGATGGCGAGGAAGTGGCTGTTGTTCAACGGCGCGCTGGCGCTGGGCGTCGCAGGATTGACCTACTGGGTGATCTTCAGGTACGGGTCGCAGAAAGCTATCTACCTTCAGGCTCGCCAGGTTAACGGGGAACGGGTTCCTGATCCTGGCTGGCGTGGCAGTCTACTATGCCTTCTACCGTCTTTCGGTGAGGACGTTCGAGGGGGAGGTCCCGGCATGAACATAACTATGAAGATGACAGGCAAAGCGTTGATCATAGCCGCGATGCTTGTCGTTCAGTTCACCGGATGCGGATCGATATATGTCGGCGGCTCTGGCATCGGTGTGGGGGTCTCGACCGGCGCGAATGAGACCCGGCCCGAGAAAGAGGATCTCCCTGAGGATGAGCGGCGACTCACGAAGCAGGACAAAAAGCTCAATCTGAAATCGTTTGATTATGTCTGGGCGCAGATCCACGAGAACCTATGGCCGGAACTCCTCGAAGAGGCCGAATGGGACGAGGCTTATGGAGAGTTTCGTCCGCGGATAGAGGAAGCTTCGACGATGAGAGAGTGGCGCATCGCGATGAGCGAGATGCTCGATCGTCTGCAGATATCTCATACCCAGATAATACCGGGCGAACTGTACAGCAGGCATCTCTCCGACGGGACATACAGCGAGCGGAACAATGGTGAGACGGGCCTGTCGGTCAGGGTGCTCGATGGACGGGCCGTCGTGACCGTGGTCCATGAAGAGTCGGCCGCGTGGGCGGACGGTGTCAGGCCGGGGTGGATCGTCGAGAGTCTCGGCGGGAGGAATATCGAGGAGGGACTGGCTGAACTGGCGGAGGTATACGAGGGACACTACATGAAGGACCTCACTCTCACCGCCGTTACGCAGTCGAGGCTGTCCGGTGACACTGGTGACGATATCGAGGCGGTCTTTCTCAACGGCCGGGACAGGCAGGTGGAGATAGATCTCATCCTCGAGCCGAAAAGGGGCTTCGAGTTCGAGTACGGCAACCTGCCGACGATGTATGTATGGATAGACACGATGACCTTCGCCGGCGATATCGAGTATGTAAAATTCAACATGTTTATGGATCCCGTGCACCTGATGCCGGTCTTCGAGAGGGCCGTCCGGCGCGCCGTCGACGGCAGGGGACTCGTGATCGATCTGCGCGGCAACATGGGAGGCATGGGAGCGATGGCCAGCTGGCTGTCAGGCTTCCTCTTCGATGAGAAGGGACACGACTTCGGGACATTCAGGATGAAAGGGACCGAGCTCACTCTTATAGTGGTACCGAGGCCCAATGCGTATACCGGCCCGGTGGCGGTCCTCATCGACGGCCTTTCCCTGTCGGCGTCGGAGTTCATGGCCGACGGCCTGCAAAAGACGGGAAGAGCGAAGGTCTTCGGGCAGAGGACCACAGGGTTCGCCCTGCCTTCTGTCATCGAGAAGATGCCGAACGGCGACGCGATCCAGTATGTACACGCCGATTATGTGAATTCAGAGGGGGAGAGGCTCGAAGGCAAAGGAGTGACTCCGGACTTCCAGATCATTCCCGCCCGCTCGCAGCTCCTCGAAGGCAGGGACCCGGTTCTCGAGGCTTCGATTGAATGGATCAAGGCCCGCGCGGGTAGTAAAGAGCAGTAACTGTAACACTGCCGCCTCGCGGGCGGCGGAAAAGAAGGGGGAATCCGATGAAGCATCTCTCCAGCAGAAAGGTTGCCTGGTTCGTTATCGCGCTGCCGGCGATATTCATCGTCCTGTCGGAGCTGATCGTAGCGGCCGTCCACGGTGAGGCTATGGCGCAGAAGGCTCCTACGGCGGAAAAGATTCTCGACAGGTTCGTTGAGGCCACGGGCGGCATCAAAGCATATGACGCGATCGAGAACCGCAAGACGGTGGCGACGCTCAGTATTCCCGCGCAGGGGATGGACTTCAATATCACGATGTGGTCGGCAAAGCCGAACCAGGTCTACTCGACGATAGAGAATGCCATGATCGGCAAGATGGAAAAGGGAGTCAGCGGGGATGTCGTCTGGGAGAAATCGATAATGACCGGCCCGGTCATCAAGTCGGGGGTGGAGCGGGAGACCACCCTGAGGGATTCTGTCTTCGAAAAGTATATCTACTGGAGGGATAACTTCGAAACAGTGGAACTCGAAGGCGAGGAAACGGTCAACGGAATCGACTGCTGGATAGTTGTCCTGACACCTGAAGCGGGTGAGTCATTCAGGATGTTCTTCGAGAAGGAGTCGGGATTTCTTGTCAGGGTCGACACCGTGACCGAGACGGAGATGGGCAAGATCCCCATCGAGGCTTACCTGACCGATTACAGGGATGTGGACGGGATAAAGGTATCGTTCAAGACGACGATCAAGGTTCTTGGCCAGGAGAGGTCCTTCTCGATGACCAGTATCGAGCAGAACATAGATATGCCCGCCGGTATCTTCGATCTGCCTGAAGATATCAAGGCGCTGCAGGAATAACTCCTCCGCAGGGAGGATCCTCATGGGCGCGGCTGCATCATGAATGCGGGCGCGCTCTTTTTATATCATAGGTAGAAATCGAGGCCGAGCAGCCAGCGGTCGCCCGACGGCTTGATGTGCTGGTTGTCCCAGCGCGGGCCGGTGAAGAGGCATATCGTTCCGCCGTCGCCGTACCAGGAGAGGTAGAGGAGGAGGTCGTTCTTCCAGGTCCACTCGTCGCTATGATCGAGATAGTAGAGGAGATTCGGCCTCAGTTCGAAGGCGAGCGCATTCCTGTGAGCGAAGGCGAGCTTCAGCCCTCCGCCGATAGCCAGTGAGAAGTTATGGCCGTCCTGTATGTAATCGTGAAATTTCCAGTTCGGGAAGTACCAGAATGTGGCGAACCATGCAGTGTCGAGGATAAATCCCGAGCCTTCGCGCACCGACCATGCCTGCCGGCGATATCGCGGGAACCAGTCGCGTGAGTAGAAATCGAACTTGGCTACGTTCCAGATCTCGCTCGTGTCGTCCGCGCGGTCGACGTCGTGAAAGCAGTCGTGGAGGATCTCGAAGTCGGCCATCTTCTCCGCCCACTCGAACCTCGCCCCCCCGAGAAAGGAATAGTGAGCATCGTAGGGATCGAATACGACGGAGCCGTCTTCCTGGTATCCCATCCCGACGTAGAGTCCCGCTCCGATGTAGATGCTCCAGTCGAGTTTCTCGCCGTCGGCGGTCAGAACGTCGACGGACGCGACGAGCCCGCCATCGAGGAAGAACTGCTCGTCGTGGGGAAAGAACTCAAGGATCCAGCCGTGAGCCGTCCACCTTATCGGGAAGGAGTATTCCGCCGCGGGGAGGGAAGTCGATACCAGTGAAAGAAGAAGCGCCGCGAGGACGCACGTCTTAAGTCTCATTTTTAATCAATCTGTCAGCGAGTGATATGATCTCTTCGCGCATCGCAAGTTTTTCGAGCCAGTGGGCGGGGATCCCGTTCATCCCGTAATGTGCCCCGGCGACCTGTCCGCAGACCGCCGCCGTCGTGTCGGCATCATCGCCGAGGTTCGCGGCCGCGAGTATAGCACCTTCGAAGTCCCCGGTATTGTAAAAACACCACAGCGCCGCTTCGAGGGAGTCGACTATGTAGCCGGTGCCTCGTATCGCGCCGGCCGGTTTGTCCCGGTATTCTCCCCGGGTGATCGAAGCGAGCCTGTCATTCGTGAACTCTCCAGCGAAAGGGGAGAAGAGTACCTCTTCCTTTGTCATGCCGGACAATGCCCGGTGCAGTATCTCGCCGAAGAGGCGGCACCCCTCGAGACACTGGGGAGCGCCGTGCGTCGTACGGGAGCTTTCCTCGCTGAGGCGGACCGTCTCGTCGAGGTCGGGGAAGAAGTAGATCGGGACCGGGGCGAGGCGCATTATGCAGCCGTTCCCGGCGGTCATCGGGTCGGTCGGGCCGCTGTAAGGGTCCCCCGTATCGGCGTAATCGATCAGGGACCCCCTGATCGTCGTACCGATATCGAAACAGGTGCCGGTGCTGCTCATGTACCCGTCCCGCATCCAGGCGGTATAGCGGTCCATCTGGTCACGGGCACCGAAACCGCTGCACTCGACGAGGCTCGCCGCGAGGCAGAGGGCCATCGAGGTGTCGTCGGTCCACTGTCCCGGCTCGAGGCCGTACGGTCCGCCCCCTGTCATATCGGTAACGGGAGGGAATGTCCCCCGGTCCTTGAACTCGACAGTTGTTCCGACGGCATCACCGGCTGCGAGGCCGAGCAGGCATCCACGAAATCTCTCTATTGAATCCATCTTCCCCTCCTACGATCTGACGAACTCGATCAGGTTTCCGTAGTCCCCCGAGCGGTCCACCGTTCGAAGCGCTTCGAGGTACCTGCCGCGCACTCCGTTTTCCCTGGAGAGGTTGGTTCCGCCCCAGGAAAACCTTTCCGTTCCCAGTTCGCGCTCCATCAGCAGGTCGGTCATCAACCTTCCGTGCCTGCCGTTGCCGTTGGGAAAGGGGTGAATCTTTTCGAGACGATAATGAAACCTTGCTCCAATCTCATCGTCGGGCATCGGCCGTTCGTCCACATGGTAGCGGGCGTCGCCGAGCAGCTTGGCTATCTCCGTGGTGATATATCTCCAGTCGATACCGATACTCTTGTCGCTGTGACGGTAGGTACCGGCCCATTTCCAGACCTTGCCGAACATCTTGAGGTGAAGCTTCCTTACGAATTCCTCGGAGAGCATATCCCCAATCCTTCCGGTCTCGATCCAGTTAACCGCTTCCAGTATGTTCCCCTGCTCGAGACTGTCGAGTTCGGCTCTCGTAGTGATCGACCTGGCCCTGAGCCCGGCCATCTCATCCGGATCGAGCGGAGTCGCCCCGTCGGTATATACGATTTCCATTATTTTCTCTTTATTATGGATGTGCTGTTCCAGAGATTTTTCGGAGTCTGATCTACGAGATTCTCCACTTCCCGTCGCAGGAATCTGTTCACTTCCGCTTCCGGCAGCTCCTGGTTCTCGAGCCTCATCGTCTGGTTGATCCGCTCGATCCTTTCGCGGGCGATCTCCTCGGCCCTCCGCCTGACGATATCCTCGAACGTACCGTTCGGCAGGAAGCCGTAGAAGAAGGTGCAGTCCATCGCCTCGCCGACACGAGTCATCATCTGGATGGTCACAGATCTATCCTGCTCCCTCTTCTCGATGGCGCTGACACTGTTTCGGGAGATCCCCATCCTCTCGGCGAGCTGCCTCCCGCTCATTCCGAGAGCGTACCTTATGGCCCGGATCCAGCCGTGAACAGGCTTGTTCATGATGGCGGCCCTGGCCTTCGGGTACCGGAAAACATGCCAGGAATCGAGTTGCTTTCTGGCCAGCTTCTTTTCATAATTCATGATTCTCTCCTGAATGCGCTAACTTGTTTAGTATCAACACCAGCATATAATAATGACCATATATATATGTTGAATATACAGTAATATTACTATGTATAGCATTACAAAAGCAAGAATAATGTCATAGTATAGTATTACAGGAATATACAGGGGAATGAAGCGTTGTCCCGGCTATCTTAGCAGAACGGCCTTCCGGCTGACCCGTTTCCCTTCGGCCCGCAGAACGTAGAAATAGACTCCGCTTGCCAGTCCTGATGCGTTCCAGGAGATTTCGTGAGTGCCTGCTACCATCGTTCCGGATGCGATCACGGCGACCTCGCGGCCCGCGATATCGTATGCCCTCAGGTCGACGTGCCCCCTGCCGCCGAGGGTGAAGCGGATCGATGTCGACGGATTGAACGGGTTGGGGGAGTTCTGGAAGAGAGCGAGGCGCGGGGTCCTGTCCGCAGCGCCAGAGTAATTGGTAACGGCGATGCGCGAGGTGTAGGCCAGCCTGTCATGGCCCGTCACTGTGAGATCGAGGGTATCGATCTCGCCCGGGATCGTGTCGGCCAGCCTGACCGTCATCATCCCGTCAGGCATCGCATACCCGGTACCGAAACAGATGCCGCCCTCATAAAGGGCTCCTGTCGCTCCGGGCGCGTCGGTCTCCACGGTGAAGGCCAGGGCGCTGCGGTCGACGCCGGGGTAGTGAGTAGCGGCGATCGCTGTGGGCTGGCCGGTCCAGACATCCATCGCCGGGTCGCCGAGTACGTTGAGTACATAGAAGCACCAGCGATGAGCGCCCGGTTCGTACTCGTCGGGCAGATCGATGAACGGCACCGTCTCGTCTTTCGAACGGATGTTGGCGTCTCCGAGGATCGTTATTCCCTCGGTGAATATCGCGTCGAAGAACTCGCGCTGGAAATGATGCGACGGCCCGTTGGTCGTGCCCTCGGAGAACCATCCGTATCGTGAGTTGCCTACATACGCCGAAGCGCATGTCGCCAGGGTGACCATCTCCTCGGCGATGCAGTCGTTGAGATCGAACCCGCCGGCATTGCAGCCGTAAGAGTTGATGACGGGGAAGTTCGCCGCGACGCCGTCATTGGTGAAATTGGCCGTGGTTATATCGCCGTTCGTCATCTTCATCACGTAGCTGTAGTTCGAGTGCCCGGCATGGCATACGAGGTGGGTCCCCGCGTTGATGACATCCCGGATATCCTGCTCGCCGTAGGTCATGTCACGGTCATAAAGCTTGATGATGTCGAACGCCGGCGGTATGCCGGTCGTCGCGAATCCGTGTATATCCCATGTCCCGATCAGCTGATCCATCTCGTCGCCGCCGTATGTCAGCGGGTCGGAGTAGAGATGCTCGCCGAGCATAAGGGCATCGTTGCACTGCGTCACGACGGGGCTTTCCTGGTACATCAGTATCTTGTTTAGAACGGCCGTCGCCTCTGCCTTGTCGTCGAATGTGATCCTGCCGACAGCCACCTCGGCGTAGAAGTCCTCTTCGCCCGGCTCGCCCCAGAGGGTGTCGCCGTCGGCGTTCCAGTCGCCGTCAAGTCCCGCGTAGTAATGGTCGGCGGGGATCCCCTCATCGGTGTAGAGGATCGATGACTGCACTTCACAGAACAGTCCGCGGTGCGGCAGGTCGTACGGTCCGTTGTCGCTGTCGCCGGCTAGCAGGACGTAAATGGCGCCCTCGTTCTCATAGGCGTCGTTGATAGCCATCCGTATCTCTTCGGCAAGATCGAAGCCGGAGTAATTGAGGTCGATGTTCTCGACGGTCATGATCTCGGTTCGTAGGCCCCGGCTGTTGTGGAAATCCTTCAGTACCGCGAGGTCGTCCTCGTAATATTCGCGGGTTATGATCAGGTACTCATATCCCTCGCCGGCTGCGGGAGACTGGTCGATAGCCGGCAGGGCGGCAGGGTTGTCGATGAGAGCGGTGAGTCTTTCGATCGTCTCAGCGTCACAGCGCAGCATCTTCGACACCGCCGCCGGGTCGGGCCCTCTTTCCGTCTCAATCGTGATCTCGATCTCGGACCAGTAGCCCGCCTCTTCCGTTGCCGGGTTGTGGCCGGCGGGGGAGAAGCTGCCTGCAGCGATCGCGTGGCCGCGCAGGTATCTCGTAGTGAATTTCGGTGCGGGTGGATAGATCCAGCTGTCCCTCGCGTATACATCGGCCCGGTAGAGGAACTGTTTCTCCGGCGGATCGGTCCCGGGAACGGGATCCTGCCGCGGGAAGAGTCTCACACTGCGGGGAATGACCTTCCAGCCGCGCTGCTCGACCCGGACAGAGACAACCACTTCTCCCGGCGGGAGCAGGATGGCGCTTCCCCTGAACGGGAAACTCGGCTCGCCCGGCTTTCCGGCCTGGATGGTCGCGGGGAATATGATCCGCGAGAACCCGCCGTCGACGCTCTCGACAGCAGGCTCTGAAAATCTGTAGGTAACGGCCACATCGGCGTCTGCCGCTGAGGGCAGGATGAGAAGGGCCAGGGCCGCGATTATTGTCAGTCTAAGGATGTTCATACGAAAGTCATTATAACATACGAGGCTTGATTAAGGAAGCACACTGTCTGGAAGGGTTCTCATCTGACCTGACGCAGGACCATGCCGTACGACTGTTCGAACGAATTGACCACAGGTATCCTGCGGTGGTCGACATGAAGAATGCGGCACAGCAGCATCAGGACCTTCGGGATGAATCTGATGTGGGTGAGGTATTCGCCCTTCCATTCGGCGAGTATCTCGTATCCGTTATCGAGAGCCTGGCGCCTCCAGTATCCCGGAGGATGGACATTTATGTGGGTGGTATTCATATCTGCAAACCCCACGAGCGGGATCGAGCGCATCCTGTAAGGGAGCTGGCCGTTCGGAGTCGTCACGATGACGATTCCAAACGTGCTGAGGTACTCCTTCGCGCGTTCGAAAAAGACCGCCGGCTTCTCGAGATGTTCGACCACGTCGAGGCAGGTTATTGCGTCGAATGAGTTCTTCTCCACGGGCCATGCCTCGTCGTTGATGTCGCCCTCAGTGAGGATCGCTGAGGTGTTGCCGCTCGAGATCTCGATCGACTTCACAAAGGGGTCCATCCCGTGGAGATCCCTCACACCGAGATCTTCGAGCGTCTTGAGGAACATCCCGTACCCGATGCCGACGTCGAGCAGCTTGATCTCTGTGAACCTCTCCCCGAAATAGTCCTTCAGGTGGTCCAGCCTGCCGCTGTACTTCATCGCGAGGAACTTCTTCCCTTCGGGAGAGTTCAGTTGTTCCATGTCGCAGATGTAAGTCGCATTATCGTCGTCTCTCATCTTCATGCTCATAAAGGGATTCTATCACGGATGCGTCTCCGGATAACATACCTTTCACCGTGTCAGTTGATAGTATGAGGCTCATTAATGGACCGATTTTGTAACGGAATATTTCTATATCTGTCTGATTCTCGTTTATGAAGTTGTGCTATAATGCGGACGAGGTATTGTCCCGACCTCTCAGACGGGACAGCAACAGAATTGGGGGGGGTTCCCATTATGAAAACTCGAATGATCGGGCTCGCACTCGCATTCGTACTCCTCACTATCTCGGCACCTGCCGTCCATGCTGTATGGATTCCTAACGGTACAGCGGTGTGCTGGGATCTCGGCCATCAGAGATACTCGTACATCGTTGAAGATGGTGCGGGCGGTGGCTTCATGGTGTGGGAGGACGACAGAAGTGGAAATCTGGATGTCTACGCACAGAGGATCGATGCGGATGGCAATATCATGTGGACGGCCTCGAGCGTGCCTGTGTGCACATCCTCAGGCGACCAGATGAGGCCGACTCTGGTATCGGACGGTGCCGGGGGCGTCATCGTCGTCTGGTACGATCGAAGAAGCGGCAGTCATTATGACGCCTACGCACAGAGACTTGATTCCGCAGGAAATATCCTCTGGGCAGTGAACGGCGTACCTTTCTGCACCGCCGCGGGGGACCAGCTGAGGACCCTGCCTATCTCAGACGGCGCAGGAGGCGCTATCGTCAGCTGGTACGATGGGAGGATAGGGAGCTACGATGTTTATGCCCAGCGGATCGATCCGACGGGAAGCGTTCTCTGGGCCTCCGATGGCGTTGCCGTCTGCAGCGCAACGGGGAACCAGGAATGGCCGCGGATCACTGTCGACGGTTCGGGCGGCGCGATTATCGCGTGGTATGACTCACGCAGCGGTGATTACGATATCTATTCCCAGAGGGTGGATGATTCGGGCGCAATGCTCTGGGCCGCCGACGGCGTTCCGCTGTGTGGCGCTTCCGGGGATCAGTTCGTAAGGACTATCGTATCAGGCGGCGGCAGCGGCGGGGCGATAGTGTTCTGGGAGGATCGCAGGGCGGGGAATCTCGATATTTACGGACAGAAGATAGACGCGGACGGCCTCGCTCTATGGACGGCCGATGGATTAGCGGTCTGCACGACAAGTGGCGACCAGGACTGGGCGACAGCGGTAACGGACGGAGCAGGGGGCGCTATCGTCGCCTGGCGTGACTACAGGACTCCCTCCAATGACCGCGATCTATACATACAGAAGACGGGAAGCGACGGCACGCTATTATGGGAAAACGACGGTAAACCAATGTGCGTGACTTCCTGGCTGCAGCAGAATATCCACATGATCCCTGACGGGGCTGGTGGTGTGATGGCGACTTGGCGGGACCAGCGATGGGGCACAAGCTACGGATCCCATATCTACGCCCAGGGGTATGACAGCAGCGGAAATCCATGTTTCGATATTAATGGCGCGGTGGTAAGCGACAGCCCGCTTACCCAGTCACTCGGCCATCTATGCCCGGCCGGCGAAGGGAAGGCGATCATTTCGTGGTATGACAACCGTGCATATTTCAACGAGTACGAGATTCTTATCGATAACTACGATATCTATGCCCTTCTGGTGGATTTTGGCGATGTCGACCCACCACCGGACGAGATGCCTCCCTCGATCCTGGCTGTCGATGACGTCCCTATGGACCAGGGCGGCAGACTGAGCATCCAGTGGTCGCGGAGCGACCTCGATGTCCAGCCGGATATGGAGATCACTCATTACACGATGTGGCGGAGGCTTCCTCTTGCGGAGTCGCCCCTTGCTCTCTCGAGTACGGACAGTCTTTCTTCGCTCGGCACCTCGAAAGGCGACAGGCCGTTCATAATCGGTGCGGAAGTGCCGATCGACCACGACGGGACCGCCTGGAGGTTCGACCTGGCGGACGGCGAATATGCCTGGGAATACATCTCCGAAGCACCCGCCATGGGGTACGAGCATTACGCGCTCACAGTCGAGAGTCTTTACGACTCAATGGCCGGGAGCATCAACTGGCAGTATTTCATGGTCGTAGCACATACCGGGAACCCGGGTGTGTTCTACGAATCCGCAGTCGACAGCGGTTATTCGGTTGATAATCTCTCCCCGCACGTACCCTGCGGGATCACGGCCGTCCGGCTGGGTCCGCCCGAGTGCTTGATCATCGCGTGGGAGCCGAACACCGATCCTGACATCGGGCTTTACCGCCTGTACCGCAGCGAAGGGTCCGACTTCGTGCCGGGGCCGGGGAACATGCTTCTGGAGACTGCCGATACGCAGGCCAGTGATCCGGAGTGCGTGATCGGGTCGGCCTACTACTACCGCCTTTCAGCACTCGATGTTCACGGTAACGAGGGCCCGAGTGTCCTGATTACGCCCGAACAGGTTACCGCCACCCTGCTTCAGTCCTTCTCGGCGATGCTCGAGGAGAGAGTGGTCAAGGTGCGCTGGCAGCTTCACATGATCGATGAGGGAGCTGAGTTCAGTGTGCTTCGCAGCGAGAACCAGGGCGGCGGGTACGCCGAACTTCCCTCAGTGGAGATATCGAGGGATGGATTGAGCTTCGAGTTCACAGACAGGGATGTCTCGTCCGGGGCCGATTATTTCTACCGTGTGAAACTCATACTCGGTTCTGAAAGCAGCGTCCTGTTCGAGACAGAGAGAGTTTCTGTGCCTCCCGCGGCACTGGCACTTCACCAGAACCATCCCAACCCGTTCAATCCGGCCACGACGATCAGGTATTTCCTGCCTTCCGCCGGACATGTGAGGCTCACGATTTACGATGTGTCGGGGCGCCTCATCACGACCCTGGTCGATGGCGCCAGGGCCGAAGGCGAGCACTCGACAGAGTGGGACGGCGGCAACGGCTCCGCGGGCGCATCGTCGGGGGTCTATTTCTACCGGCTTGATTACGGCAAGGAGAGTATCACGAAGAAGATGATCCTATTGAGATAAGAGGACGGGAATAATCCGGACTGTCACTGCGACTGTCAATGGAGGGAACGGGCACTGGCTCTCGCTGCGTGTCCGTTCCTTTTTCTATATGCAAAAAGCGGGGAGGCGAGTCCTGCTCACGCCTCCCCTATCCTTTGAGGTTACCCGGAAGGTCCCAACCTTCACCTCTCAGGATTTCCGTTACATATGAATTATATTACCTGCCCGGAGTGCGCTCAATATCTTTAATTCAGCCTCTCCGATTTAGACGAAAATACCTAGCTTCTCGTCAATTGCTGTAATCACAGCAATATCAACATGTTCAACCCCGATGGTCATCGCAGCAGAACCATCTTGCGGGTCTGTTTTTTACCATCCTGCTCGAGAACGCAGAAGTATATGCCCGAAACGGCATTGTGCCCCGATCCGTCGCGGCCGTCCCAGGTCAGGCTGTGAGCGCCTTCGCTCATCCATTTCTCCCGCAATGCCCTGACAAGTGCGCCTCTCACATCGTATATCCTGACTGTCGCCTGCCCGCTTTTCGGGAGGTAGAAGGGGATCCACGTCACCGGGTTGAACGGATTCGGATAGTTCTGGTCGAGCAGCAGGCTCGGCGCGAGTCTTCCGTCCGCCATCTCCTCGACTGCGGTCGCGACACCGATGGCGCCGAGTATGCGGAGCTTCCCGTATCCCCAGGTATCGTTGTATACCGGGCCGGTGAATCCGTCCTCGTAAGCGTGCGATGCGAGCAGCAGTTCGACCTCGGGCATCGAAGCTGTCGGCCATGCCTGCTGAACGAGGGCCGCTGCCGCAGCGACATGCGGGCCCGCCGCGCTCGTCCCGCTGAACTGGCGCCAGGAGCCGAGCGGGTAATTCGCGCTGGTCGAATGCGAATGGGTCGTATAAACGTCATAATTGCCCGGCGATGCGATGTCGAGAAGATGCCTCCCGTCGATCCTCTCTCCGCGCCCGCTGAATGCGCTGATCTCTCCGACCGGGATCGAACCACCGCCGACACCGCCGTACCCTTCGAATCCGCGGGTCGAGTATGATCCGTTGCAGAAGGCGCTGTCGCAGGTCGCCGGCCAGGTGACGTTCCGCTCGTCAGTCGCGTAGTTCGTGAAGTCGGCGCCGCCCGCCCACGATGACAGGTGGTCGGCGACATTACTGATGATCTCCACGCTCGCGCCGGTACCGTTCTCAACGGTCAGTTCCCAGGTGCCCATCGCATGAAGATTGGTGTTATGGTCGATATACAGGTCGATCTTGTTCGTGCCGCGCGGACTCGTATCGAAGCCGGTCCATATGTAATAATTGTCGACGTACTGTGACCCGCCGAGAAGCGCGATCTGTGAACCAAGCGGCGAGCGCAGCCTGAACGTCAGGTCGGACAGGCCCCCGAGCCAGAGCGTCGAGCCGTAGACGAACTGGATATTGTTGCCGTTGTATGTCGGTACGCTGATGATCAGCGTCCGGCTTCCGCCCGCCGGGATATCCGCTATCGCGTGTTTGTCACCGCGGCCGAGATTACCCGACGGGGTTATCTGGATGATCGTCTCGTTCTCTATCGAGATAATCTCCTCGTCGAGAGTCGAGCCGTCGAGAAACTCCCATACGAAGCCGCCGAACTCATAAAGCATCACATTGGCGTCGCGCGACCGCGCCCAGGGGACGAGGTAGGAGATTGGCACGCCGGAGAAATAATAACCGGCGAGCAGTTCGGCGTCGGGAGCGATGCCGCAGAACCTTGTATATCCGCGGGTTCCGCCGGCGACGACACCCATCACGGCCGTGCCGTGTCCGTTGGTGTCATCATCGGATAGCATCAGGTCAGTGCCGCGCACCCTCTCGAGCGAATCGGCGTTCATCGTCGCGTATATCTTCGAACTGCCGAGCTGCACGAGTTTCTCGCCGACATCCAGCTCGCCGTCTCCATCGTCATCCAGTGTGATGAAGATCGGTTCCCCGAACCCGGGCGTGCTTTCGCTGAATCCCCACATCGGCCCGAATTCCCTGTTGCCGCTGTAGTTCTGGTCGGCATATATCCAGTCCCAGTAAGTCTGGTACTCGTAGTCGATGTTTGTCGGGGGGCCGCCTCCCCAGACGCCGGCATAGTCCATGACGTGGCCGTCCTGGAGCCTCAGTATTTCGCCGAAGTCGAAGATCCCGTTATCGTTCAGGTCCACGTAGTCGTAATCAGGATCGAATACATTGTTCTCGTTGTCGTCGACCCAGTTGAAGGTGTCACCGTCGGCAAAGAAGAACGCCGGATGGAAAACATCGATACCGGTGTCGAAATCCGCGACACGCATCCCCTTGCCGCTGATGGGGAAGCCGAGCGGGTCGTCGTAGGTCCAGGCCGAATCGGCCTCTATCTCGGGGACACTGACGTCGAGCGCCGGGTAGACGGCCGGTTTCCAGTTAGACTCGAGCCTGAGTACCTCCCTGCGGGAGCCCAGGCCGTCGATCTCGTCCCACGGTACCTTGACCGGGTATATCGCCCTCGTCCTGGCGATCTCACCGTCGATACGGTAGAACTCGATGCCTCTCGCTTCGAGGTCGGATATCTCCGCCCCGTTGAGCACATGGTCGAACTTAACGGTCGCGATAGCCTTGTCGCCTCCGATCGCCCCGAGCATAGCTCGCTGCGGGCTGTCGGATTTCATCGGCGCCTCGCGCATTTCGCGCTGAAACCGCAGCTGCACGTTCATCTTTCCATGCGCTGCGGAAGGCTCCGATTCTGCCGGCGGCATGAATGCGATGCCGGCTATGATTACTGAAAGAAGGAAAAGAACAGGGGTATGTCTTTTCACGGCGCGCTCCTTCCGGTGCGGTGCCTGGTGTACGCGGGACAGGTGGGGGTGGAGGGCTGATGATTCATGAAGACCGGAGGCGAGATAAACCGCATCCGGTCCGTTCAACGGCCCACTGTTATTAAAATAATACATTTACAGGATGACGCAATAGTCCCGGACCTGGCGGCCCCTAGTCGATGTAGTTTCTGAAGAACAGTTCGGCGGTCAATATATTATGTATGATAAATGACCGGTCAGTTCCCTCGAGGTGGTCGTTCCATATCTTTCTTACGGCCGTGTTGTCGAAGATCTCCCTGTCGCGCAGCGATGTCGACAACAGGATCTTCCCGATATCCTCCCGCATCTGATCCCTGTATATCTCCGTCGTCAATTTCTGCGTATGAGGGGTTTCCGGCCCCTTGACATGCTTTCTGTACAGCTTGAAGAGAGTCTGCACAGGCTCGCTCCATGTCACCGGTATGCCGATCCCTTCGCGCGGGAATCTCACCAGCCGGGGACAGTACTTCTTGAACGTCTCCTTGTATACGTGCTGCGCGTATTTCAGGTCGACCGGCAGGTTGAATGCGAAGGTGACTACCTGCCTGTCGTTAGTAGGCGTGATCCTTCCGATGTACTGCCCGAACATTCCCCCGATATTTCCCCATCGCCTCGCGTGCTGATACCACGAGAAATGATCGTAGACGAAGATCGACGGGAATTCGCTGAGGCTGTCGAAATATGTGAGCATGCCGGATCTGACCTGATCGAAGAGTTCTGATCGTTCGCCGAACAGGTTCCGCAGCATAAGTTCCGGGAGCTTGAGCAGTTTGTTGAAGATCGATGTCTTGATGAACGGATCTATCGGGAATTCGCCGACATATTTTCTGGTCTGGTGGCTGTATCTTCCGCCGAAAGTCAGGTCTGCGGAAGGGAAGGAGATGATGTGGTCGCATCCGGCTTCCTTCACTTCACGAAGGCCGGGAAAGTAGAGTGGGTGCGGGATCAGTCCCTCGCTGATGCGATAGTTGTCGAAAAAATGCTCCGTGAGATATTCCATGGAGAGGGGATCGGCCCTGTACGGAAGCTCATAACTTCCGCATATGTCCTTCGCGATCCTTACATCCTCATTCTCCATCGTGCCGACCGTGTAGACATCCCTGAGTGGATACTCGTGCTTCATCAGGAAATGGAGCAGGAACCTGCTGTCAAGCCCGCCGGTAAGGGGCAGGCTGATGCCGTCCCTGTTGAGGTACTTCACTACGGGCCGTTCGAGAAGCGAATAGAGTTCCTCCCTGTAGGCGGAATCCGTTTTATTCCTGTCGATCCTGTAGGCATCCTCGAGGCGAAAATAACGCTGCGTCTTCACCTTGTTATCGTGGAATTCGAGGATCGATCCTGGATCGAGCAGGTGGATCTCCTCGACCGGGGTATCATCGAAGATCATGCTGCCGAACATCAGCTGCTGCGCAAAGGCGCGCTGGTTGACGGTCTTTTTCGAGATGAGCTTGAGGATGCCTTTTATCTCGGTGGAAAAGATGAATGTGCTGCCGTCGAAATGGTAGAAGAGGTTGTGGTTCCCCGCCCAGTCGTTCATCAGCAGGAGCCTTTTCTCCGCCTTGTCGTAGATAAATATATTGAAGATGCCGTCGAGCCCTGAAATGAATTCCCTGCCCTGGCCCCGGAAGAGCTCGAGGACCTTTTCGCGAGATGCTGTGGCAGCGGAATTATCGGTGTAATATTCGCCGTTCAGCGAGATGACAAGGCCGTCTCTTTCGAGTATCCCGTCATCCATGAAGTCGAGAGCGGTGAGCCCCAGGAATGTCCTCTCGTCCGCCTTCGTGGAGTTTGACTTGTAACTGTCGAGGTGTATCAACTTACGCTCGAATTCCCCGGAACGCGAGATGTCGCCGATTATGCCGAATATTCCCGCCATGACTCCACCGAAGACAGGTTAAAGATATAAAATAATAGCCCAAAACGCCTTTTTCGCTTACAGTAGAACTGTTGAAAGGCCCGATAAATAAAGAAGGTTCAGACTGTCGGTCATAGTAACATGGTATTCATCCAATGCCAGATATTTTTTCAATCACAATGATCACATGAGAGGGTAAAGGAGCATGATGTCTCACTCCCCGAATAACAGGAAATTATCCGATTCGTTTTGCCGCATCCTGGCTGTGTTTATGCTGCTTGCCGCCTTTCCCGCAGGCGCGGCCTGCGCAGGAGAAGGCCTTTCGCAGGCTGATTCCGATACGGCTTCGGTCCTCTCTCCTGAATCAGCGGCGGCTTTTTCATCTTCCCCACAGGAAGAAGAGATAGCTCCCTGGGACTGGGGATTCCGCTTCAGGCTGAGGGAGACATATATCGTCGATCCGTTCGATCTCGACCGTGACCTCTTCGACGACTGGCAGTTCTTCAGGTTCCGTTCCCAGCTCTGGGGCGCCTATACCCCTAACGAGTGGTGGAAGGCCCACGCGATGATGACCAATGAGACCCGTGTCTGGCTGAAGCCGGAGGACGGTCCTGCGGGCGATGGTTTTGAATGGGGCGAGGTAATCTTCGAGAGCCTGTACCTCGAGGGGAAAACTCTGAACTACACGCCGTACGGATTCAAGATCGGCCGGCAAAACCTCTTCTACGGCGACGGGTTTGTCTGCTGGGACGGAAGCCCTCTCGACGGATCGAGGACCGCTTACTTCAACGCGGCGCTGTTCAAGGCCGACTGGGGAAGGCGCAGTCTCGACGTTCATTTTATCTCGGATCCCCAGACGGACAAGTACCTTCCTGTCATCAACGACAGGGACAGGCCCCTTATCGAGTGGGACGAGACGGGAGCGGGCCTGTACTATATCGACAGGTCATTCGACGGCAGGAGGCTCGAGGCGTACTATTTCTACAAGAACGAGAACGATCCTGATGACGTCGTTCCTGAAAGCAATATTCATACGGTAGGAGCGAGAGCGAATGGCGTGGCGTGGGAATCGTTCGATTTCGGCCTCGAGATGGCAACGCAGATCGGTGACCGCGGCGATGCGAGCAGGATTGCCTGGGGGCTCGAGCTGTACGGAACATATAAATTTCCAAGGGAGACCCTTCCACTCGATTTCGGTATCGGCGGATTCGGCCTCTCGGGCGATGATCCCACGACCGAGGATTACGAGGGCTGGAACCCGGTATACTCGCGCTGGCCGAAATGGAGCGAGCTCTATATCTACACACTCGTCAACGAGCGCGGGGTAGCGTACTGGGAGAATATCGGATCGGGCTGGCTCAATCTTGCCTGGACGACCCACCCCAGGGTCCAGATCGATTGCAGGTTTTACTGGATGTGGGCCTTCGAGCCGCCCCCTGACCCGGAGAAAGAGATCTTCGGCGACGGCAAGTTCCGCGGCAACCTCTCGACGGTGAAACTGAAGTGGAACTGGACCGAGTATCTCAGCGGGCATTTCCTCTGGGAAGCCCTGATGCCGGGCGACTATTACGCCGAAAGCAACAACTACTCACACTTCCTCCGCTTCGAGGCGTACTTCAAATACTAGGCTTCCGGTTCCGCCTGATTCCCCATAATGGTAACGAATTACCATTATTGACTTTAGCCAGGCGCAGGTGAACCTAGCAGAGCAATTTTACCCAGCTGATTGTACCTGTCGGTACACTTTTTAGCCACCGTCATTTCCTGACTAATTTTATAACTTGTTATCATCATTCATCTTCATCGATTTATGCGAACGGGGCATGTACCTTGCGATTACACGCTACGAATGGGTGACCCATAGCAGTCAGTAAATGAAAAGTTCAAAACCGATGGAGGAAGCAATAACATGCTGAGGAAATGTATCATAGTGCTCGCTCTGGGACTGCTTCTCGCAGCTCCGGCTACAGCGAGAGAGTATTTCGACGGAACGATGCTGGTATCACCTACCGTATTCGTCCTCGATTACGAGGGTTCAACAGTGTCGATTCACACGGAAGTCATGTTCAGCGAAGTCGCAAGGGCCACTCTTGTTCTTCGCGGCGCGAATGGAGTTACGATAACTCCTTCATCCGTTACAAGCGACATGAGGGGGAACCTCGTGGTCAAGTTCAACACTGATGATTTCAGGAAGATAGTCGAGAAGCCGAGGACTGACCTCACGCTTATGGGGGCCTATGTCGATTTCGGGACCTTTTTCCTTAACGCGACGATCCGTGTCCGTTGAAGCAAATAATCTGTACGTAATGCGGATCATTCACACTCCCTGAATAAAAAGAGCCGCTCCGTTTGGGGCGGCTCTTCCTTTATCTCATATCAGTCTGCGGACTAATGGCCGGAGGGCCTTTCCAGTCCGAAGTTCTGCCTCACGAGCGATTCAAGGGGGAACCTTGTGGCAAAGTTCGAATCTGATGATATCAAGAGGATCGTCGAGGTGCCGAGAACAGAGCTCTCGCTCTCGGGATTCTCCCTCAGAACAAATCAAGAAGCCGCTCCCCCTCCCCCTGTCAGCCGCGAATATGATGTATAAGAAACAGCCTATTTTTATATGGTCATTCAGGGCGATTGTTCGTATAGTTACCCATCAATTCATCACTTGTTGAGTGAAAAGGAGGCTACTGTATGGCTGGAGCGATCAAAAGAACTCTGAGGGATTCTGCGGGAGCTCGTTGGACAGCGCTGTTAATCGTCTCATTTACGATGCTCTGCGGTTACCTGTTCACTGATGTTATTTCACCTCTGAAACCATTGCTGCAGAGATCCTTTGCTGATGGTGGAATAGCCTGGACATCGAAAGATTTCGGAACGTTCCAGCTGGGATACGGTTTTTTCAATGTCATATTCTTGATGCTCATAATCTCAGGATTTATTCTTGATAAAAAAGGCATCAGATTTTCATTGATAGCATCCGCCCTGATCATGGTGATTGGCGGAATCGTCAAATATATGGCTCTGAGGACTATCTTCCCTGATGGAGCTACCATACTCGGTTTGAAAAGCCAGATATTCTGGGCTTTCACCGGTTATGGTATTTTTGGTGTCGGGGTTGAATTTGCCGGGATCACCGTATCGAAAGTCGTTGTTAAATGGTTTAAAGGCAGGCAGATGGCTCTTGCGATGGGGCTGCAGGTCGCATGCGCGAGACTGGGTTCATTTGCGGCTCTGTTCTTCCCCGTAATGATCGCTGAAAAATGGGGGCTGACAACTCCTGTCCTGCTGGCCCTGATCCTGCTCGTCATTGGATTACTGTCATTCATTTTCTACTCCCTCATGGACAAGAAACTGGACGCCGAACTTCATCTTGAAAGACAGGAAACCGGTGAAGAAGAAGAGGGATTCAAGATTGCAGATATTACTATTATTCTGAAAAGTAAGGGGTTCTGGTATATCGCTGCTCTATGTCTATTATTTTATGGAGGGGTATTCCCGTTCTATAAATTCGGGGCGGACCTTTTCGTTAATAAGTTTGGTATGAGCCCGAAATGGGCGGGAGCGATACCGAGTATTATTCCCTTCGGCACACTGGCGCTGACTCCACTTTTTGGAAATATCTATGACCGAAAAGGCAAGGGTGCAACAATCATGGTGATCGGGGCGATTATGCTTCTTGCTGTTCACTTGATACTATTCATGCCTGGCATCACCAGCATAGCAGTCGGTGCTGTAGCAGTAGTCTTTCTTGGGATAGCTTTCTCGCTCGTTCCGTCTGCCATGTGGCCGTCAGTACCGAAGATCATTCCTGAGCATCTGCTGGGAACTGCATTCGCATTGATCTTCTGGATCCAGAACATCGGCCTGAGCGGTATTCCGTACATGCTGGGGTGGGTCCTTGATGAAACTAACCCGGGGGTTGCGGAAAAGATCACGGCTGGAGAGTCTGTGGTATACAACTATACTACGACGATGCTTGTATTCGTGATCCTTTCAGCTCTCGCTGTAGTGGTGGCTTTCATGCTGTTGCGGGATGATAAAAGAGAGGGTTACGGTCTGCAAGAGCCGAACATCCAGAAGAGATAGAATAAAAGATTGCTTTTACAAAGGTCCCGGGGTTTCCCGGGGCCTTTTTTTTATGCACAACGAAGGGCATGTACTCTTGCTGATATATGATACCATACGGGCATGATGGAATCCTTTATTCACCCGGAGAGCGACACTCCGTTCTGCACGGAGCTTCCGACTTCTCCGCGCGGCGACATCGGTACGGTCCTTGTGACAGGCGCTTCCGGATATATCGGAGGCCGCCTGGTCCCGGAGCTGATGCTGAGGGGATACAGGGTCAGGGCGATGGCGAGGGGAGGAGCCGGCGAGATCAGCCGGCGTTGGCCGGGAGTAGAGGTCGTAACAGCAGATGCTCTCGACCGCAGGAGTCTTGATGCAGCGCTCGAAGGTGTCGATACAGCATACTATCTCATTCATTCGATGCTTCTCGGTCCGCGGGAATTCGCCGATGTGGATGCGAAGGCGGCTGAAAATTTCGCCGCGGTCGCCGCGGAACGCGGAGTCAGGAGGATCATCTATCTCGGCGGGCTCGGAGATGTCCGGAGCGATCTCTCCACGCACCTTCGCAGCAGGATCGAGGTTGCGGAACGTCTGCAATCAGGCTCAGTGCCTGTCACGATACTCCGCGCCGCAATCATCATCGGATCGGGCAGCGCTTCATATGAGATCCTCGAGAGCCTTGTCGCCCGCCTCCCCGTGATCGTTACGCCCTATGAGGTCCGCAGTCTTTGCCAGCCGATTGCGATTCGCGACGTCGTCAAGTATCTCGTCGGCTCGCTCGAGTCTGAAGAGACATCGGGTGGCAGCTTCGATATCGGCGGCGATGATGTGATGTCATACAGGGAGATGATGAGAACAGTTGCCGCGGTCCTCGACAGGCGGCGCCTCTTTATAATGATGCCGCTTTTCAGCCTCAAGGCGTTCGGTTATGTTGCCGGCCTGCTAACACCCGTTCCCGGCCCTATTACGATCAGCCTGATGGAAGGGATGAAGAACGATGTCATCTGCGAGGACAGCTGGATTAGAAGGATAGTTCCGTTCGAGACACTTCCCTACAGGACCGCCCTGGTCAGGGCGATGACCCGCGAGGAGCAGGACCGCGTCCATACGAGGTGGTCCGACGCATATCCGCCGGCGAGCGAGCTGGCGATAAAGCTGGCTGAGGTCCACGACCGCCCGATGTATCACGCTTCGAGCTCGATGGAGACTGATAAGCCGGCCGGTTCCCTGTTCGATTCGATATGCAGCATCGGAGGGCGCGAGGGATGGTTCCACGGCAACTGGCTGTGGCGGATCCGAGGGGCGTTCGACCGGATCATCATGGGGGTCGGCACCCGCAGGGGAAGAAAGAGCGCCCGCGGTCTGGCCGCCGGCGATGTCGTCGATTTCTGGCGCGTCGAGGACATCATCCCCTCGAAACGCCTGCTGCTGCGGGCCGAGATGAGGCTGCCGGGCAAGGCCTGGCTGGAGTTCCATATCGGTGATCACGGCGAGCGGAGGGAACTGTCCCTGACTGCACGCTACATGACGTCGACGTTGTTCGGGCGGGCCTACTGGTATTTCTTTCTCCCATTTCACCGATTCATATTCAAGGGGCTTATCAGGCAGATAGAGGCGAGGAGTTCCGGGAGCTGACCTGTCCCGGCGGCAAAGACATCCTTGACTGGATGGCGCGCCTGCCCGAATATTGCTGTCGCAGTTCGATTTGAATAATGGAGATTCCATCACACGATAGTTCAAGACAGGAGATCCAATGATACGCCTTCTCATCATCGCGGTCCTGATGCTCGGTGCGGCTCTTTCTTCATGCGGCGGATCAGATACTGCGGCGCAGCGCGCCGCCGTCGACCGCGTCGCTGAATCGTACGTGAAGCTCAGCCTCGTGTTGGGGCAGTATGATCCCGATTATGTCGATGCGTATACCGGCCCCGAGGAATGGAAGCCCGCTCCGTTGCCGGAGGGTGAGGATCATGTGATCCCCTCGGCGGATATTGCCATGAAGGCGGATGGTCTCGTGGCCGACCTCGATGCGGTGGACGCGGGTGCCCTGAGTGATCTGGAACAGCGCCGCGTGAAGTTCCTCCGAAGGCATATCCTGTCGATGAAGGCGCGCGCGGAGCTGGTCGGCGGGAAGAAGATGACATTCGACGAGGAATCGAAGGCTCTCTATGACGCTGTCGCCGAACCGGCCGACATCGCCGCACTCGATGCCGCCCTGGCCGAGCTCGAAGCCCTGCTGCCGGGCGACGCTCCCCTTTCCGAACGGGTCGAGGCATACCGGGCCGATTTCACGATCCCGAAGGACAAGGTCGACGCCGTCTTCACGAGGGCGATCGAGGAGGCGCGCAACAGGACCCTGCCTCACATACCGCTTCCCGAGGGGGAGAGTTTCGACAAGGAGTATGTGACAGGTGTTTCTTGGGGCGCCTACAACTGGTACAAGGGCGACTACCGCTCCCTCATCCAGGTTAATGTCGAACTGCCGGTCCGTATCAGTTCGCCTCTCGGACTCGCTGTTCACGAGGGCTACCCCGGTCATCATGTGCAGAACGTGCTGGTCGAGAAGAACATGCTCAACGACAACGGCTGGATGGAATATACCATACAGCCTCTATACTGCCCGCAGGCGACATTGAACGAGGGCGGGGCGAACCTCGGCATCCGGATAGCGTTCACCGAGGAGGAGCGCGTGGCATTTACCCGCGACGTTCTCTTCCCGATGGCGGGACTGAATCCGGCGAGGGCCGAGGAATTCCTGAAGTTCGAGAAACTCACGAGGAACCTGCGCGGGGCGAGGACGGAGTCGGTCCGCAAGTACCTCGACGGGGACTGGACAAGAGAAGAGGCAAGCAAGTTCCTGCAGAAATACTCCCTGATGACCGAGGCAAGGGCCGACATGTACCTGCGCTTCGGCGAGAAGTACCGCAGCTATGTCGTCACATATGTCGTGGGCCTGCAGATGGTGAAGGATTACATCGAACGCGAGGCGGGCGACGATACAGCGAAGCGGTGGGAACTGATGCGCGAGATCTATGCGGTCCCGCATCTCCCGTCTGACCTGGAATGATACGATCTGCTCCCGGCGCCGGGAGTAGAATTGTAATAGTATATGTAGTGAAAACCACTCCCGGCAGCAGGAGTGGTTTTCTTTTATTACCGAAGCAGGATCATCTTTTTCGTCTCCTTGAACTCATTAGTGATGAGCCTGTAGAAGTAGACGCCGCTGGCGGCTGTTGTTCCATTTTCGGCTTTTCCGTTCCATACGGCAGCGTATGGACCGGCAGGCCTCGATTCGT
>CAYWGA010000014.1:0-43913 GCA_964457905.1 uncultured bacterium
ACTCCTCAGGTCCCTGATGATACGGCGGGTATCTTCGAATCCGACGAGCGTGCTTATTCTGCATCCCATCACATCAGGCGTCCCGAATCCCGTAAGATCACGGGCCGCCCTGTTGAACATGATGATACGCAGGCTCGTATCAAGAGCAATCAGCGGCACGGGCGAGCTGTCAATGATACTCGCCATGTACTCGCACCCGCTGTTGATGTTTATTGCCGTATCACTTACCATTCGATCTTAAGGCAGTCCGGCCCCGGCGGCACATGCCGCCACTCCGTCTGCCTCACCTCCGGGGTTCTTTTACTTTACTTCTGCCGTATCAGCGGCCAGATGCATATTGATCCTGTTGATCAGATCGTCGAGCTCGAACGGCTTGTACATGTACTCATCGGCGTTCGACCAGGTGGCGAGAAAATCCTCACGCTCCGGTGTATCGACTTTCCTTGCCGTCAGAACGAGGATCTTGAACGGAGTGATCTTTCCCTCTTCCATATCATGCTTGAGCATCCTGGATACTTCGTATCCGTTCTTGCCCGGAAGCATGATATCGAGAAGCATAAGATCGTACTCGTTCTTCCTCGCTTTGCGAAGGGCATGCAGCCCGTCGTAAGCCACGTCGACCTCGAAACCTCTCAGTTCGAGGGCGTACTTGACTGTTTCGACGATATCCTCATCATCCTCTACGATAAGGATCCTGTAGCGGTCCATTCCTTCTCTCCTTTCCGGAGCGGTTCTCCCACTCCAACTTCCATTCTTTCCAGTGCGATTTTAAGCAGGGACGCGTAATCCCTCCCATCGTCCGGGCATAGCGCCCAGCCGGTGTCCGGGTTCTCCCCGGCATTTCCTTCCATCATCCGCAGTCCGCCCCTGCCGTTTTCAAAGAGCGACATCGGACTTTCCCTGTATTTTCTCTCAGCGGTCATAACGAACGCCAGTCTCTCGCCCATCGGCCAGAAACAGATCCCCGATCTTCCCGTCTCGGTGGGTGACGGATTGATCACCGGCCTGTCGCGCATCGAACCGGCGACGTTGAACCAGCACGGCCCGCTGTCCCTGGTAAGCACGTACAGGATCGGGGAAGCTCCGATAGATACGAGCGATTCGACCGAGGACTGGATCGATATGATCCCCCTCATCGTCTCACTCGTCTGGATGTCAGAGGGCAGGTAGATGTCGATAGTCGAGCCATTCTCACCCGTCTCGATTATCAGCCGTCCTCCATGCAGCTTTACGAGTCTGGCCGCGATATACAGACCTATTCCCTTTGCCGGCTTTATCGAAGCGGGCGCCGCAGTGAACGGAACGTTTATCGAGCGGGCCACCTCGTCAGGTATGCCAGGTCCAGAATCGGATATCGTTACGATCATGTAGCCCGGTTTCTCTGTGTATTCGAGCGGCAGGACTCCGGATATCCATTCCGGGGCCTTGTCCATCTCCCTCGCCCTGATCGAGACCTCTCCCCCGACAGGCACATGTTTGAGGCTGTTGGACAGCAGGTTCTGGATGACCTGTTCCATCATCCCCCGGTCTATGAAAGCGTCACGCGCCTTATCATCTACATCTATGCCGAATGAGATTTCCTTCTTTGTCATCGAGTTCGAGAACAGAAGCGATGAATCCTCGAGGAATGACCGTACGTCAATCCTCTCGATCTTCGGATCGCTTCCGCTGCGCCGGACCATAGATGCGTCGAGAAGTCCGTCTACGAGGACCGAGAGCCTGTCGACCGTCCGCAGAGCCGTCTCAAAGAAACGCCTTCCCGGGCCGTCGTCGACATCTTCCACACCTGCCTGTCCTGAAGCATCTACATCACTGAGGATGCTCAGTGAATTTCTCAGTGCGGTCATCGGCGTCCTGATCTCGTGAGCGACGACCGCCATAGCCTCTTCCGTTCTCTGCTCCATCCCCGTGAATTCCGTTGTATCTCTTACGACGATGACCGACCTGGCCTCGCCCGGTATGCTTTCCATCCTGATCATCGACAGTGAGATGCTCCTTCCGTCTCCCGCGGAAGAATCTATCTGCCTGTCTGTTATGTTCCGCCCGAATCTGCTGAACTCATCCCACGCGGTCCTGATATCAAAAGCTGACCTTTCACCGATCTCCTCGATACGGTTGAACCGGCCGCCTCCGAGAATCGCGTTTAATGATTCATTGGCCCTTGTAACCGCACCGTCCGAATCGACTATCGCCGCTCCGTAAGGTATCGAGAGAAGCAGCTGCTCAAGCATCCCGCCCGCCGAATCATCACCGCACTCGTTCCTTCCAGCGGGAACAGAGTCTCCGGCGAGCACACGGAAACGGGAGATCGTCTCCCTTACGAATGCGTCTCTGCGGACGCTTCCGAAGAAGAGCACCCCTTCAACGCTCGATCCGGAAGTGACCGGAACGAGGAAATAACTCTCGATCCCGGATCCTCCGGCCGGGAGCGAGACACCAGATCCGTTTTCGGTGTAGTAAATCTTTTCCCTCTCGATCCATTTGCCCGCCTCACCATTGGTGAACATGTGAAGCGAGGTCCTAAGTTTTTCTTTTATCTCGGAGAACAGTCCGGAATATTCTCTCCCGCGGCTGATCAGGTGCAGCGTGTCCCCGCCCCTGCCTGTCAGGTAGGCGCAGAATTCAGCGCCTGAATGTTCCATCATACCGCCAAGTAATCCGCTCATCAGCCCGTCGTCACCGGTCGCTTCGAGCAGTTCCGCTCTCACCGATTCACCTGTCGAGTCCCCTTCCGCACTTCTCTGCGCGAGGCAGGGGCTGATCATCGTGGAGATCGCTTCAGAGAGAAGCGACGCGGCGCGTTCGTCGAGATGATCGTGTTCTCCCGGCCCATTGAGTATGTAGAGCCTTCCTGCTTCGGCTCCGTCGTAATAGAACGGCAGGCTCGCGACACTGATGCCGGAAGCGGGACCTATAAGTCGCTCACCCTCCGGATCGATTACTGTCCAGTCCTCTATCTTTCCAGGCCGTATCCCAAACAGGGCGGCCATTCCGTTATCGTCTATTCCGGAGATCCTTCTCGAGAGGTAGAGTGCGCCCGGCTTGTAGACCTCGATAGCGCAGGCAGCTGTTCCCAGCATCCTGCCCAACGGTCCATCGATCGCCTGAACAAGCGAACGGACAGTAGACGGACTCCGGTCCCTCACCGTCCTGAACAGATCTGTAAGCTGTTCCGTTCTCATATCTTCCTCTCAGAAACGCACTGTCTCACTTCTTGAGAGGGCAATTGATATGCCACGGGCATCAGACGGGGGGTTCATAGCAGGCAGGTTTGAACAGACACAGGGTGAATCGTTCAAGCCGTTGATATTTATGGAGTTGGTGGGGCGGGCATTTGCCGCTGAAGAAAGGTGAATTGGGACATATTTGCCGGAAGGATCTCTCCCGGCAACAGTGCTGGTAAAAATCCGGCCATAAGCCGTAATTTTTTCAACTGGTTATGGAGAGTCCGTATATCCCTCCGGAAAAGACTTTCTCCACTCGTACGCATCGGCGATGATGGTTTCTACTTCAGGGAACTCCCTCTTCCAACCGAGGAGATCCTCGGCCCTCGCCGACGAGGCTACGAGCGAGGCAGGGTCCCCCGGCCTGCGGTCGCCGATCCTGTGCGGAACCTCAAGGCCCGTGACCTTTGTGGCGGCCTCTATAACTTCGAGCACGGAAAAACCGGTCCCGTTACCGAAGTTGAGGACCCCGGACAGACCCTCGACGAGTTTTTCCAGTCCAAGCACGTGAGCCGAAGCCAGATCTTTGACATGGATGTAATCCCTGATGCATGTCCCGTCCCTTGTGGGATAGTCATCACCGTAGACGACGAGCTCTCCCCGCTTGCCCATTGCAGCGTCGAGAAGCAGGGGGATCAGGTGTGTCTCGGGATCATGATCCTCACCATGGTCCTTCGATGCTCCGGCGGCGTTAAAATACCGCAGTGACAGTGCTTTCAGGCCCCACGCCTTGGCGCAGTCTCCGAGCATCCTCTCTATGGCGAGCTTGGTATTGCCGTATGCGTTTACAGGCATGAGAACAGAGTCTTCGGTAATCGGAACCTCTTCAGGCTCACCGTAGACAGCGGCGGTAGAGGAGAAGAGAAAGTGTTTCGTTCCAGTCCTCTGCATCGCGCCGAGCAGCGAGATAGCGCCCGTCACATTATTCGTATAATATTTCAGGGGGTCCACGACCGATTCGCCGACCTGGGAAAACGCGGCAAAATGGCAGATCGCCTCGACACCGCAGGAAAGGACCTTCTCCACGAATCCCGTGTCGAGCAGATCGCCTTCGTGGAATTCCGCCCGTGGGTCGAGAGCGCCACGGTGACCGGTAGACAGGTTGTCGATGATGACGACCTCGTGTCCGGAGCCGATCAGGAACTCGGTCACTACGCTTCCTATATATCCCGCTCCACCTGTTACAAGGATCTTCATCTAGGCCTCCTGCCCGTACGTAGAAAGGTATTTTCCCAGATATCTGCCCGTTACGGACTTTTTCGATTTTACGATTGCGCGCGGATCGCCACAAGCGATAACTCGTCCGCCTTCATCGCCGCCGCCCGGACCCAGGTCGATGACATAGTCGGCCCTGGCGATCACATCCATATTATGCTCGATCGTAATGACTGAATGTCCGGCGTCCACCAGGTCATCAAGGATCGAGAGCAGCCTGTCGACATCACTGACATGCAGGCCCGTCGTGGGCTCATCCATGATGTACAGGTTGTTCTGCCCTCCTGATTCGGCCAGTTCCCTGGCTATCTTTATCCTCTGTGCTTCACCACCGGAGAGTGTGTTCGAAGGCTGCCCGAGTCGCAGATAGCCGAGACCCGTCTTTGCCAGGACCCAGAGTTTTTCGCCGAGCATCGGCACCTCGTCAAAGAACAGTATCGCCTCATCGACGGTCATCTCGAGGACCTCGGATATCGATTTCCCCTTGTACTCGACTTCGAGAGTGTCGCGATTATAACGCTTGCCCTCACACTCGTCACAGGGCACGAAGACGTCAGCCATAAAATGCATCTCGACCCGCCTGTATCCCATACCGTCGCAACGGGAACATCTCCCTCCAGCCTTGTTGAAACTGAATCTGCCCGGCTTGTATCCCCTGACAAGGGACTTGCGCTGCATGGCGAAAAGTTCCCTGATGAATGAGAATCCCTTTATGTATGTGACCGGATTCGATCTGGGGGTAGCTCCGATCGGCGACTGGTCGATCAGCAGGACCCTGTCAAGATTCCCGGCGAGCCTCCATCCGGTGACTTCGACATGGCCGGTCGCCAGCCGTCTCTTTCCCATCAGGGTGTGAAGCACATCGACGACAAGCGTACTCTTGCCCGATCCGGAGACACCGGTAACCACTACTAGATTGCCCAGCGGGAAGGATACATTTTCGCCTTTCATGTTGTGCTCGGATACCCCTTCGAGGACTATCGAACCGGTACTCTCTCTCGCCTTCTTCTTCAGTGTGACATGGCCCGTTTTCCCGAACACTCTCTTCAATGTTTCCGATTCACCCGCCGCTGTCTGGACATCGGCCGATGATGCCTCGGATACCGGTCCGTTATAGAGGACGAGGCCCCCCTTGCTCCCTGGCCCGGGACCGAGATCGAGCAGGTGATCGGCAGAACGGATTATTTCCGGGTCGTGCTCGACGACTATGACAGTGTTCCCCAAGTCCCTGAGTCTGCGCATGACCTCGATCAAACGGTTGTTGTCCGCCGCGTGCAGTCCCACCGACGGTTCGTCGAGGACATAAAGGGTGTCTACCAGGTTGGCACCCAGTGAATTGGCCAGGTTGATCCGCTGGGCCTCCCCTCCTGACAGGGTACGGGTCAACCTGTCGAGAGTGAGGTAGGCGAGACCGACATCGATGAGAAACCCGAGCCTCGATTCGAGCTCGGTGAGGATGTCCCTCGCGATGGCCTTCTCTCTTGTTGAGAATGCGGCCTTTCGAAGGATCGTGATTATCTCGCGAGGAGCCATTCCAGCCAGGTCGCTTATCGAACGCCCGCCCACGAGAACGAAGCGGGCTTCTTCCCTGAGACGCGAGCCCTGGCAGGCGCGACATCTCGTATATCCCATGTATCGCCTCGTGAAGAACCTGTGCCCTTTTTTATAACTCTTCTCCTTCATCTTCTCGAGGAAGGGGATCACGCCGATATATACGCCATCCCCCTCGAGGATGAAGTGTCGCGTCTCCTCGGGAAGTTCCTTCCAGGGTACGGTAACGGGTATCTTCTTTCGCCTGCAGAACTCGATCAGTTTTTGGTGATAATACTCGAACCTCTCCCTCGCCCAGGGATCGATGGCCCTTTCTTTCAGCGACAACCTGCTGTCCGGCACTATCATCTCCTCGGCGAATTCCATCCTGTCTCCGAAGCCCTTGCATTCGGGGCAGGCGCCGTACGGACTATTGAAAGAAAAGAGATGAGGTGTCGGCTGCGCGAAGATCCGCCCGCAACTCCCGCATGAAGGAGCGAGGCTGTACCGGATCCTCTCGCCGCTCTCCGGTTCAAGGATATCCACGATCCCCTCATGCTCGCTGTAAGCAGTCTCTACCGCTTCGGCGATCCTGGTCCGGGAGGATTCGGTCACCTTGACCCTGTCTATCAGGATATCGATTTTCGCTATATCAACGCCTTTTGGGTCGAACTCTTCCACTCTCGCGGTATCGCCACCGGAGAAGACGCGTGTATATCCCCGGGCAAGCAGATAACTTTTTCGCGTTTCCCAGTCATCGCTGCCGTTCTCTTCTCCCGGAATGAGCAGATAGATCCGCTTTCCTTCCAGGATACTGAGGGTCTCGTTCGCCACATCCGTAGGAGTCCAGGACTTCACTTTGACTCCGCAGTCGGGACAGTGGATCCTGCCCGCCCTGGCATAGAGAAGGCGCAGGTAGTCATAGATCTCTGTAGCTGTGCCGACAGTGGACCTTGCGCTTGTAACGGTATTCTTCTGTCTGATAGCGATCGTAGGACTGATTCCCTCGATAATGTCGAGGTCCGGCCTGCTGAGTTTCTCTATGAACTGCCTGGCGTAGGTGGAAAGAGATTCGATATACCTTCTCTGACCCTCGGCGAATATCGTATCAAACGCGAGTGAAGATTTGCCCGAGCCTGATACCCCGGAAACGGCGATTATCTTCCTGTGAGGAAGTTCGACATCGATATCCCTGAGGTTGTGTTCTCGCGCGCCTTTTATGACGAGTTTCCGCATCGGGTCCGCCTCCATGAACGGGCCGTTAAAAGTAATCTCTTACTTTATCAGGAATTGCGCCGCTGTTCAATATCGGATATGATTTCTTTCATGAAAGATGAGATCAGCAAGGATGAAGGCCTGTCGACCGAGATAGCGTCTCTGAGAGAGACCCTGAGGACCCTCAGGTCCCCCGGCGGATGTCCCTGGGACAGGGAGCGGACCCTCGATGAGATGATATCGTTCCTTATCGATGAGGCGTATGAGCTTCTTCACGCCGAGAAATCAGGCGACGCGGAGCACCTCGAGGAGGAACTGGGCGACGTCATATTCCTGATCGTGTTTGTTCACGAACTGATGCTGGAGAGGCGCAAGACGAAGCTTTCTGAGATAACGGCCCGTGCTCACGAAAAGATAATCAGGCGGCATCCTCATGTTTTCGGAGATACTAACGCCGGAGATGAGAAAGAGAGCCTCGCCGAGTGGGAAAGGATCAAGAGAGCAGAAAAAGGATCTCCGGGCGAAGAAGGGCTCCTGTCGTCCGTGCCGACGAACCTCCCTCCCCTTCGCAGAGCCTTCGCGCTCCAGAAGAAAGCGGCGGGAGCGGGATTCGACTGGACAGGATACGAAGGCGTCGTGGACAAGATGAATGAAGAGATCGAAGAATTGAAAGCAGCCGCAGAAAGCGGTGACCGCAACCATGTCAGGGAAGAAGTGGGCGACCTTCTTTTTACCGTTGTTAATCTCGCAAGGGCCCTCAACGTCGATTGCGAGAGTTCACTTGAACGAACGTCCGACAAGTTCAGGACACGTTACGGAAAGATGGAAAAGCTCGCTGCCTCCAGGGATGAAGATCTCGAGTCGATGAGCATCGATGAGATGGAAGCGCTCTGGCAGGAAAGCAAGGAATCTGAATAGAACCGCTATTTCCATTGAAAATGAAAAGGTCCGCGGGGCATAAGCTCCGCGGACCTTTGTTCTCCTATTGGTACTGTCCGGCTAGTTCATGCGGTGGAACTCGATCCTTCTGTTCTCCGCCCTGCCGCCGGCACTCTTGTTCGATGCTATCGGATCGGCCTCCCCATAACCCTTAGAGAGGAGTCTTTCGGCCCCGATACCTGAGTTGGTCAGGTATTTCTTGACCGAATCAGCCCTGCGCTGAGAGAGGGTCAGGTTCAATTCCCAGCCGCCGACACTGTCGGTGTAGCCGCGGATCTCTACCTGTACCTCGGGATAGGCCATCAGGGACTTGACCACCTGGTCGAGTACCGAATAGCTGTCGGGCGTCAGGGACGCCGAACCGCTCTCGAAATTTATCCCGCGAAGGATGAACTTCTGCTCTATCGGCCTCTCATCGGGGCAGCCGTCCTCGTCCATGTACCCGTTGAATGTCTCCGGCTCGTTCGGGCACTGGTCCTCGGTGTCGAGGATCCCGTCCAGATCGTTATCAAGGTCGGGGCAGCCGTCCTCGTCCTGGAAGCCGTCGATATCCTCAGGTTTGAGGGGACACTTGTCGGTGTCGTCGGGCACGCCGTCCTCGTCCGAATCCTGAAGGATGTCGGGACAGCCGTCGCTGTCCTCGAACCCATCGAAGTCCTCGGGCTCATTGGGGCACCTGTCATCCACATCGGGGATGCCGTCACCGTCATTATCAAGATCCGGGCAGCCGTCCTCGTCCTGGAAGCCGTCGAAATCTTCGGCAAGGTCGGGACACTCATCAAGCGTGTCGTTGATGCCGTCGCCATCGTTGTCCAGTTCGGGGCAGCCGTCCTCGTCCTCGAACCCGTCGAAATCCTCCGGTTCGTCGACGCACTTGTCAACCTTGTCCTCGATACCATCCTTGTCGGCGTCCTGAGGCATGACATATCCGCCGAAGGTAAGCGCGAAATACGCCATCCAGTCGGGCGGATTCATGATCGACTGATTGTCCTGCGAGTTGAGATTGATGTCAAATCCGAGAAGCAGGCCTACACCGTTCTTCGATTCCATCGAAAGGCCCGGCGTAAGTGTGTACATATTCATGTTGCCGTTCGTGATAAAGCAGGAATCAGCGATACCCGTGTAATTCGGGAACTGGTCCCACCTGAATTCGACGAACAGTTTGGTGCTCTCGAGCAGGAACTCGATACCACTGCCGAACTTGAACAGATCGTTGTAACTGTCGCTCTCTCCCTCTGGTGTGCCCGGATAGGCCGGAGGGTAGAATCCGCTGACGTTGGGATTGCTCGTATACGTGATGCCGTATCCCTGTTCTTCCTGTCTGTTGAATACGTAACCCACGTTGAAGTGGAGTTTCGTGGGAACGAATGCATCGGTGTGTGTAAGGTCGAACGTGAACAGACCGTCGATACGGAAATCGATCGAATCTGTCGTGAACCTTCGCTCCTTGTTTCCTGTCGGGAAACTTGCCGAGCCGAGGACTCCGAACTTGAAGTACTTGGTCGGGATAGGAGGAGCCAGCTTCAGGAGCAGCCATGTGTCGCCCAGTCCACCGCGATAGGATGTCTCGAAGTCATCTGTCGCGAATTCCTCAGGGACCTGCATGATCCAGTTGCGGACATCGAGGTTGGCCGCGATCTCAACGTAGTCGCTGAGTCCGAGGGTCAGTCCCGCTCTGGATGTAAAGAAGTTATATGTGACAGTGGGATCAGTGCCGCCCGCATCATAGTAGAAACTCTCGGGGCACTGAAGCAGACGCTCATCGGGCCAGCGCATGTAGGACGTCCCGAGCGTGAAAACCAGTTTCCCTTTTCCGACTGTTCCGGCGTCATATACCCTGAGTAGACCTGCTGTGCCGTCCCATGAGACGTGGGCGGCCGCGGCTGCTGACATGAGCACGGTGAGAATCACGGATGCGACGACTAATCGTGCATATCTTCTCATCCTAAACCTCCTAGGCTCATCGACAGATCCCGCGGCGGGTCAGGCGTCGCCGGTCGGCTCTTCCTCCTCTTCACCCGTTTCAGGATCTTCTTCGATTTTGTTTTCTTTCTCCTCGTCCGCCGTACCGGCTTCTTCCTCTTCATCCGCTCTGGCGGTCTCGTCGATGTAATTCATCTGGAGTTCCATCATGACCGTATCAAGGATCTTCTTCTCGTTTTCGTCGAGATTTCCTTCGGTCCTGTTCTGGATCATACCCAGCATATCGACGGTAATCTTCGCCTGATGCAAGTCTCTTTCCACTTTGCCCGTTATAGGGCTGACGAGCTTGCCCATCTGCTGAAGCGCGAGGGTCTGGAACATCACGACCAGGTGCTGGAATAAGTAGGTCTCACGAGCTTTGTCGGTGTCATTGCTGCTGTTATCCAATTCTGATCCCTCCTTTGGGTACACACTATAGATTCGAAAAAAATGAAGTGTCAACGAAAATCTGGAAATAAAAAACCGCCGATTTCGATGAAACCGGCGGCAATATCTACGTTTAGCCTAATTTCAAGGCTGATTCCTGGCCGTCTAGTCGACACCACGCTCGGAGGCAAACCAGATCATCTTTGCTTCCTCAGTCTCCGAAGCGTTCGCGTATCCATGCTCCTGGCTGGCCACGTAGTATATGCTGTCTCCCTCACTGAGAGTATATTCCTTGTCCTTGACCCTGAACTTGACCTCGCCCGACAGGATAAGTACCGCTTCATCGGCGTCATGCGCGTGGATATCGATCTCTCCGGCCGAGCCCGGGGACAGAGTTATAAGCTGAGAGTTGATCTTTCCGCTGGGAATCGAGTTGGTGAGCACTTCGATCTCGCCGGCAGCCTTTTCGAGTTTTCTCGTCTCGCGGTCCTCGAGAGCGATAAAGGAGACATCATTGAGTTCCTCATCCTCGATAAAATAAGCGGGATCCTTGCCCAGTGCGTCGGCGATCCTTATCAGCGCGCCGATCGTCGGAGATGTCTTTCCTCTCTCGATCTCAGAGATATGAGTAGCTGATATTCCAGCCTTCGCTTCGACGTTCTTGAGGGTCAGGTGCTGCTGCTCCCTGATCTTCTTGATCCGTCTGCCGATCTCTTCCTTTGTGATCAGATCTTTCATTTTTAAAGCCGTTCCCTGTTTATAGACTGTACGGCGGAAGCGTCACCCAGATGGCGCGGCATCTCGCATCGCCGATATTTCTCATGGCATGTGGTTTGTTCGATTTGTAATGGATGCTGTCACCTTCCTTGAGGATATACTTTTCCTCGCCGATGATGATCTCCATCACTCCCTTGGTCACGAGCGCGAACTCTTCGCCATCGTGAGTGCTGGTCTCTTCCGGCCTTGCTATCCCGGGCTCGAGCATGACTTCGAGAAAGGATATCCTCGGATGAGGCAGATCCTTTGTGAGAGAAAGATAAGTAGCTCCCCAGTCCTTGAACTGCATCGTCCTGCGTTCGTTCTTCCTGACGACGGAGATATTGGAAAGGTTCCTCTTCTCGACGAAATAGGCCACATCTGTTCCCATCGCACGGGCGATCTTGGCCAGCGCGCCTACGGTCGGAGAGGTCATGCCTCTTTCAATCTCGGATACATGTGTAGCAGAAACCTTCGCCTTGAGCTCTATATCCTTGAGTGTCAGGCCCTTGGCCAAACGGAACTGCTTGATACGGGAACCGATCTCGTTCCTGGTCTCCATAGAGTAACTCCCCCGTTCCCTAGATATTGACTGGATTCTTCTAGCAGCAATTGATTGTGATTCCGCAAATCATCACCTGAAGGCGCTACTGCCGAAACACAATCAATTAAAATGCAAATTACAAACTTTATAACAAATAAAAATCGAACGATTACGTTTTCAATATTAATAATGCAATAATTATACTGGAATTTCAATATCGAATTTACTCATTTAACAAATTTTTCGGATTACCGTAATTGGATAAGCATTGCATCTGGACTTGCCAGATGCCTTCCTGTATATTCTCATGAGCAAACTCCATACAGGATAGATGCTTATGAATGATGTACGTCCCAGAATACTGCTGATCAGATTCAGCTCCCTCGGAGACCTTGTCCTGCTAACTGCTCTGATAGACGGGATCGCGGAGGCTTTCCCCGGCCATGACCTTCATCTGGCAACAAAGGAGCAATACAGGGAACTCTTCGATAGCAACCGGCAGATAACGAAGATCCATGCGCTACCTGCGGATTCAGGATTCGGCGCACTGCTGGGGCTGAGGCGAAGCCTTGCCGCTGAGAAGTTCGAAACGATCATCGACGCGCATAATGTGATCCGCAGCAACTTTCTCTACCGGACCCTCGGGGCGAAGAGGAAGGTCCAGCTCGAAAAGGATCATATTCGGAAGCTCTCTATCATCCGGGCGGGTAAAGACATCTACGAAGAGACTGTAACGATGAAAGACAGGTACCTCGGCCTCATCACAGAACTCGGCGCCTCGATACCTGATGTCTCTACCAGGCTCACTCCCCCTCCCGGCGCGGAAGATGCCGTTACGGCGTTCTTTGATAAGACCGGACTGACCGGCCGCAAGATAATCGCTATCGCTCCGGGCGCGAGATGGAAAACAAAAAGATGGGACCCGAAAGGCTTTGCCGATATCTCGTCGTCACTCTCGGATTCGGGACATGCTGTTCTGGTCATCGGCGCGGAAGCGGAAAAGGATATCTGCCGCATCGTGGCTCACGCGGATGATTCTGTCGACGCCTGCGGCCGATTCTCATTGATGGAAACAGCCGCCGCACTGGGAAGATCATCGGTGCTTGTGACAAATGATTCAGGGCCGCTTCATATCGCGGAGGCGGTGGGTACTCCTGTTGTAGCGCTGTTCGGCCCGACAGTCAGGCAATTCGGCTATTTCCCGCTTCTCGAAGAAAGCATAGCGCTTGAAAAGGATATCGAATGCAGGCCCTGCTCGCGCAACGGCGCCAGGCCGTGCCATATAGACACACGGGACTGCCTTGATACTATAGATTCCTCTGAGGTACTTGCGGCTGTCAACAGTGTCCTCGAAAAGAGCGGAGAGAAGCAGTGAGTCTCGAACGCGGCATCTATAACCTCCTTCTCCCCGTCGCCGCGGTATGGGCAAGGGCAGCGGCGAGATTCAATCACAAGATAGCCGAGGGTATCGAAGGCCGGAAAGATCTCAGGGCCAGATGGGAAAAGAGCGCTGCGGCTCTCGATTCCGGAAAGAAGACGATCTGGTTCCACGTCTCATCAGTCGGCGAGTTCCTTCAGGCAAAGCCGGTCATGGACCTGCTGTCAGAAAGATATGGCGACTCTGTCCAGATCGCTTTAACCTTCTTCTCACCTTCGGGGATGAATTACTTCGACAGGCACGACAGATCCGAAAAAATTCCAGCGATAGTCTTCGTCGATTATCTTCCCCTCGATACTGTCTCGAATGTACGCTTCTGCCTCGACTCTCTCAGGCCCTCGATGATCGTCTATGTGAAATTCGATCTCTGGCCGAACCTCATCATTGAAGCTGGAAGATCGGGGATACCTCAAGTACTCGTCTCCGGCACCCTCTCCCCCTCGTCGAAAAGACTGTCGGGGCCGGCAAGGCGGTTATACGGATCTCTCTATTCTACACTCGACGCTATCGCGGCAATCTCGGATGAGGACGCGGAGAGGTTTTCGAGACACCTCGGCGGCAATACCGAGATCGTGACAGCAGGCGACACAAGATTCGACCAGGTCTGCCAGAGGATCGACACTTCATCTGTGAAAATATCCGACGCGGTCCTTGGCGAGAAACGCGACCTCATCATCGCTGGCAGCAGCTGGCCCAGGGATGAAGCAATCGTAATTCCAGGTTTTGCGGCTGTACATGCCGCACGACCGGGAACCGCCATGATAGTGGCTCCTCATGAGCCTACCGATTCGAGACTGGCGGAAATCGAGAGAGCCCTGGAAGAAAACGGGCTTCAAAGTGTGCGCCTTTCGGCCCTGGAGACCTGGGATCCCGGGATTCCCGTCATTGTGGCTGACGGGGTCGGCTACCTCGCGGAGCTTTACAGGGCAGGCGATATCGCTTACGTAGGAGGAAGCTGGACGACCGGGGTGCATAACGTCATGGAACCGGCCATTCTCGGCCTGCCTGTCTTCTTCGGGCCGAAGATTGACAATTCATGGGAAGCTGGTATGCTGGTCCGGCTCGGTGCCGGCTGTGTGGTACAGTCGCCTGAAGAGTTCGCGCAGGAAACGGAACGACTTCTCGCTGACAGGACCATGCTGGAGTCTCTCGGAGAAAAGGCATCGGAATTCATAAGAGGAAGCTGCGGCGCCGCGCCGCGCTGCCTAGACCTTATAGAGAAATACATCGATATCGGAAAGGTTTGAAGTGACCGACAAACACAGATTCCCTCAGAAACCAAAGTTCATACAGATAGAATCGATCATCGGATGCGACGCCCAGTGCCCCTTCTGCCCGCAGAGGGACATTGACAGGACCCCCCGCCGTATGCCCGATGAGACCTGGAAAAAGATCATAGACGACACCCGTGGACTCGGCGTCACATACAGGCCCTTCCTTCAAAACGAAGCGCTTATCGACAACAGGCTCCCGGAGATCGTGACATATATCAAGCAGGACGATACTGCCCACGCTGAGATCAACACGAATGGAAATGCTCTCACCGAAAAGAACGCAGCTTCGCTCATCGATGCCGGAATCGATATCGTAAGATTCAGCATCGATGCCTTCTCGGCAGAAACATATGAAAAGGACCGCGTAGGGCTCGACTATAACCATGTCGTCAAAAACATCGAGAGATTCGCGCGAATGGTCAGGGAGTCGGGAAAGAATATCGTCACCGAGGTCCGGATGATCGACATGGACTCAAACCGCCATGAACAGGACGACTATATCAGGTACTGGAGCGAACGCGTGGACAAGGCCCTCATCGTTCCGCTGTATAACTGGCCATGGACAGAGGGCGTCGAGATGATCCGCAAGCCCTGCATAAAGATGCGCGATGAGATGTTCTTCTACACGGACGGACGTGCCGTCCTCTGCTGCTGGGATATCGCCGGAAGAGCCGTGATAGGAAACGTCAACAAGGAAAGCGTCCTCGACATATGGAACGGGGCCAAAAGGCTTGAGTACGCCGAGTACCTCGAGAAAGGCGAACGCGAGAAGATCGAGCTGTGCTCTCGATGCGACGCCTATGCGGGGGTCAGCTTCGATGGATTCGAAAACTGACCGTTAATCCCTACGGCCTGAGCAGTACCTGGAATCTCTCCTGCGGATCGTTCATATTGCAGTCCAGCACATTGACAAGGATATCGTCGCAGGACTGGTACGTCCCCTCGTACAATTCAGACACCCTCCGCATGTCAAAACAGAGCGTATCGCTGACTATCGCGTCGCAATAATCGTCGATGTTGCGGTGATGCACGTACAGGTCGATCTGCACGGGAAACGACTCCATGAAATTCGGCCTGCCGAGAAGAATGAACTCATGATCGCCGCAGCCGCCTCCGTAACTGACATATACCTCGAGAACGATTCCGTCGATCGCTCCTCCCTTAATCTCCAGTTCATCCCTGCACATTACGGCCGGGTCACCCTGAGTGAACATCACGTGATCACACCCCGTAGGATCCGGCAGCTTCTCGATAGCGAGAAGAGCGGTATATTCTTCCGGTCTGGAAGGATCATCAAGGTCTGGATAAGGCTCGAGCTCGAGCAACGTGATACTGTAATCCAGCGCATACGCCTTTAGCCAGGTGAGCCTTTCAGGATCCCGGCCCGGCCTTATGACCGGCACGGCGCTGACTACATCTCCATCGGCGTTTTCAACCACGAGTTCAACGATCCCCTCTCCTTCCCAGACACATACTGCTCCTCTTGGACAGCGGCTCTCAGAGAACTCCCTGAATGTGACAGAAAGACCTTCCGACTCCACAAATACCGTCTGTTCATAGGAGATCCGAATATTGTCCGAAAGATCGGGGACGGTAATATCCCGCAGTGAGTCCTGGCCGACAGGGTCGGCAGGCTCATCGCTGCAGGCGAGACTTAAGGCAATGGCGGCGATTAGAGGGGCGGCAAGCAGAAACTTGACCTTCATCATTCACCCCCTGGTATATATTAAATATATCAACCCTTTGCTGAATTTCCAGCCTTATTGAACACCTATTTCCGCATCGGCTGCACGCTGCTGTAAGTCATAGTGCGCCATAGCCATTCCAGCGGCCCGTACCTGAATCTGCCCAGCCGTATCGTGCTTACGACAAGCTGAACGATCCATATGCTGAGAACAAGGATCATCAGGGTAGCCCTGTTGTATGACGCGTACAGACCCATCCCGTAGCCGTAGAAGATCGTCGTACATATCAGTGACTGCCCGATGTAGTTGCTGAGCGCCATCCTCCCCGCCGCAGCCAGCATTTTTCTCAGGCCGGTGAGGATTCCGGTCCTGCAGGCGAGCATCACGAGTCCGATATGTCCCATTGCGACAAGAGGCCCAGCGAGCGTGTTGAGCGGTCCACGTATCGCCATGCTCTCGACAAAAGCGAAATCGTTGGCTATTGCGGATCTCGCTGACAGATACGCCAGAGGAAGCCCGGCTCCGTAACCGATCACAGCGAGGACAAGGTAGAACTGCTTCGAGCGGGACGCGGAGAAGACACCCAGTTTCATCAGGGCCATCCCGAAGAGCATCAGACCCATTGCCGGCCAGAACGACCCGAAGACAAGAAGGTAGCTCGTCATGGCCAGGTAAAGAGGAGCCCTGTACCTGAGTATTCCGGGATATCCGCCTCTGTATGTCTCTACATCCTCTTCGATGACTTCCTCTGTTGGATCAAAATGCTTTATAGTCTCTTCCCACGCATTCTTATGGGCTTGTTCGGCTGCGGTCAGCTTTTCACCGGCCTCGACCTTTCTTTCCACCTCGGGAAGGATGTCGTCCCGTATCATTCCGAAGTAGTATCCGCCCGCGAGGTTGGGCAGGAATCCGATCACAAAGAAGATCGATGCGGCAATAAACAGCTTTCTGGCCGTTTTCTTTCTGAAAAGATAAAGGAACAATCCGCAGAACGAGTAGAGGAAGAGTATGTCTCCGTTCCAGATGAGATAACCGTGTATCGCCCCGAACAGCATGAGAAGAAGGATCCGCCTGTACCAGAATCTCCTGAAGGAGATTCCCTTTGGAGTGTACCTCTCATGCATCAGCATGAGTCCGGCGCCGAACAGCATCGAGAAGACGGGCATCATCTTGAAGTTGAAGAACATGTATGTGATCCACCAGGCCATACGGTCCAGGCCGGCGAATCCTCCCATGACGGTGGGATTATCGTAAGCCATGTACGGAAGGGAGTATGCGTATATATTCATCGTGAGGATACCGAGGATCGCTACACCCCTGAGCGTGTCGATCGAGGCCAGTCTCTCGCTTCCTGAAGCGGGGCAGGGCGCGGGAAGAGGTTCGTCTGGCGCAGCCTGTTCGTCGCAGGTTTCCAGATCATCGTTTTCCTCGATCATCACTCATTCCTCCACGCTAGAGCTTTCTGAGGTTCATCAGGATCTGGACCATCCCTTTCTTGTCCTTGCTGTTGGGATAATAGATGATCATATCCGAGTATCCGTCGTTATTCAGGTCGAGGGCCTCCATCTCTCCGTATGCTTCGGCCTCTACCTTCGTGACCGGTTTCTTGGAGAAAAGCCTGTCGTCGTGTCCCGACTCTCCGAGAAATATTGAAAGTTCGGTCTCACCCGTTCCGAAGACGAAATCCTTGCGTTTGTCCCCGTTGTAGTCTCCATCGAGATCCATCGCCTGGGTGTCGGAGTCGCCCGAGAAATCGATCTTGAACTTTACTTCCTTGGTGAAGTCGGGTCGCTCGGAAAACCGGCTGTCCTCCTGGAGCAGAAATATGTTGAAGTTTATCGGTATCGAGCGTGTTACGAGGAAACGGATGATCGCGCTGATGCTGATCTTCACCGAGGGAAGGATCAGATCGAGTCGCTCGTCCCCGTTCACATCCCTTATCAGAGATAGTGCCGACGCTGTTCCTTCCGATATGATGACCTGCTGCGGCGTTTCGGAGAATCCTTCCGCACTTCCGTTGAAGACGTTGATCACTCCCCTGAAATTTGAGAGGCCCTTGGCCGTCTGCTTCGTCACGATCGCATCACCGAAGCCGTCGTTATTCAGGTCGTATACGAGGGTCTGCACGTTCGCTATCCCCTCGATCTTCTCCGTCTTGGTCAGGACATCGAAGTACCTGTCTATTGCCGGCTCCAATTCGAAGTATCCGTCCTCTTTCCGTTTGTATACCCTCAACCACCCCTGCCGCGTCGAACAGAGGTCGGCGAAGCCGTCTCCGTCAAAATCGAGCAGCCGCATCGCGGGAAATGAATATGACATCCACAGGCCGCCAGTGTGATCCACCTCTCCCGCGGATGTCACCTTGCCGACACCCGTTCGCAGCTCCATATTCAGTCCGTTCTCGATCGTATATGAACCCGCGGAGTCCGGATGGAATATACACAGCCCCCTGAACTTGAAGACTGCGATCTCGTCACGCCCGTCACCGTTCCAGTCCCTCACAAAATCTATCAGCGGGATAGCCCTTTTCGAAGGGAAAACACCGACGAGTCCCTCTGTCTCGAGAAGCACCCTCGGCTCGATCACGTATTCGCCGCCGTTGATCGGGTAATAACTGACTCCGGTTGGAGTAAGAATGCAGATCTCCATCCGCCCGTCGTCGGCGACGTTTCCGATATCAAGCGATATCGCGAGCGAATCGATCTCCCAGGACTGATCGGCAGCTGTAGAGAAGCCTCCGTCCTCCATCTGCCAGAAGATCGAGATCCACCTTGTCTCATCCGGGCGCAGCCCCTTGCGGTGCACGATGAGGATATCTTTCAGGCCGTCCATGTTGAGGTCTTCTTCGTCGACACTGAGAAGATTGTCAGCAACGCTCAGGACCGACAGCTTGAAGGCTTCTTCCTCAGCATGAGTGGGTAATGCCGTCAGTAATACTAATACGAGTATTACATTTATTTGTGTTATGCGCTTCATGATGACCTTCTAGAAGGTGATCTCCTTTCTCGCGATTATCGCATGGCCCGCTATGCAGGAAGCAGCGAGCCAGCTGCCCGCGCATGCAAGAGTTTTCCATATGAGTTCTCCCCATTCGAAAGGAAGAGGCAGTCCCTTGGACATCGCCGTCATCTGTTCGAACGGTGTGCTTATCGCTGATGTGAGCATGAAGGGCCTGGCGGGCTTGAATACAGCCACGATTGTCAGCGCCACGGCGATAAGGACCACGGCTGCGATCGCTGAACCCGGCCTGTTAAAATGCGCTGCCAGCATCGATGTCACTGTGACCACTGCCCAGAGGGAGAAGAGAGTCAGGGCTGCGCTGATAAGGTAGCCCTTCCAGAGAGCGGCCGATGTATGAATAACGAAATCCTTCTCCTTCAGGTCAGTGAATCCGTACTTCAAACCGGCGCTTATCAGGGAGAATATGATCACTATCAGGAATAGTATGGTGACGGCCATCGCAGCCGATACGACCTTTCCAGAAAGCCAGCCGTGTCTCGAAAGTCCTCTTACCCAGGCCGGCTTTACCGTGCCGAGAGCAAACTCGCCGGATATCTGGAAACACGTGATTATCATCGCAAGAAGCCCGGTGACATTTATCATCCATCCGGTCGTGGACGATGCCAGATAGAATCCGCTTGGAATACCGGTCCAGTCCCTCGACGTGGCATAAGTAATCGCAAGGAAGACGAGGAATGTCATCACGGCTATCGCGGAAGGAATGGACCAGGTCGTCCGCTTTCTTCGCAGCTTGACCTTCTCGGCAAGCAGTACCTTTCTTATCTCACCTGTCATCATCGCCTCCTTCCGTCAGCCGGAAGAAGATATCCTCCAGTGATTCTCTTTTTTCCCGGACCCCCGTGACTTCGAGATCCTTCCCGACAAGCAGTGCGTTTATCGACGAAGCTGTCTTTCCCGATGCAAGAATTTCCAGGACAACCGCGCTCTTGCGTCTTATTTCGATACCCGCCACCGATTCCTCGAGAATTCTTACGGCGCTGTCTGCGTCGGGGGATTCGATCTCTATCCATGGAACACCGGTGGACAGCTCGGATGGTGTACCGGACGCGGCGATCTCTCCCCTGTTTATGATCGTCACATGGTCGCAGATCTGCGCCACCTCCTCCATCCTGTGCGATGAAAGGAGCACCGTCCTTTTCTCTTCCCACGCGAGGCTGGGCAGAAGTTTTCTCATATCGGCTATCCCGGCCGGATCGAGTCCGTTTGTCGGCTCATCGAGGAGCAATATCGCAGGGTCACCGAGCAGCGCAGCGGCGATCCCGAGCCTTCTCTTCATACCCCATGAATATCCTCCTGCCTTCCTTCCTCCGGCGCCTCCAAGTCCCACCATTTCAAGAAGCCGGTCGGCACGGTTCGTGTCATCGAGCCCCATCCACCTGTTAAAGACGGAGAGGTTCTCCCTCCCTGAAAGAAAGGGATAGTAGGCCGGCTGATCGAACAGGATACCAAGCCTCGATACCGCTTTCGCTGTATCCGTCCTGACATCGACGCCTCCGATCAGCACTGTCCCGCTCGTCGGCCTGAGAAGTCCACCGATCAACTTGAACGTCGTGGTCTTCCCCGCGCCGTTCGGACCGAGGAACCCGTATACACCGGGCTTGTCCAGCAGGATATCGATACCCTTGAGGGCGTGCACCTTGCCGAACCGCTTCTCGAGCTTCTCGACTTTCAGTATTGTACTGTTGTTGTCACTCATTACCTGAAAACCTTTGTTTATCTAAAGCATCAGAACGATTGTTCGAACCTCAGTATCGCTCTCGGTTCGAACTTGTCCCTGTCTATATCCGCTGCAATGTAGAATCCTACATAAGGCAGAAAGGACTGCCCCGAGAATCCGGCCCCTACGGTCTTTACCCACTCTTCGAAAGGTGTATTAAAGAATCCGAAAGGCGATTCCTTGTTTTTCGCATCGGCAAGAAGGCCGATGTCGGAGAAAACGAGCAGGTCCCAGTATGAAAAGAGCCACCTGAATCCCCAGACGTCAGGCAGCCTGGTCCTTGCTTCTATGGAGAAAAGAGCCAGCCTGTCCCCCTTCTCGACGGGGAACGGAATATCCCGGGCACCCCTTACCCCGGCATAGCCGGTAAGGGTGCGCCTTATCTGGCCCGGGATGGGACTGAACGTCGAGAAGACCTTGCCCCTCAGGCCGATCTCGGACCGCCGGCCCACGTACTGGTACCGGGCGATATCGATGTCGAACGCCTCATACGAGAAATCTGCCGCGCCTGTCCTGAAGCCTTTCTCGAACCATAGATCGAAACGCCAGGCGCTCCTTCTCCAGCTCTCATCTTCACGTCCGTCGTAGCAGAATCTGAGATCGGCTGCGAGCCTCTCGCCGTCATCGATGGCCGGATTTTCACGATAGCGGTCCGTGCTCCTCAGAAGCGACGGTATTTTCATCGCCTCGAGTGACACATCCTCCTGCATCGACACAAATCCGCCCAGCGTCGTGTACTCGGAGACCTTCCATTTCAGCCCGAGTTCGCCTCCCCTGCGCTCCCAGTAATCGAGATAGTCATCGGCTGTCATCATCACGATAAAGCCGTTCTCGAGTCTCCCTATCTGCCAGGTATCATTCGATTCGGTTCTCTTGAATCCGTTTACTTCGAGCCTCAGCTCATCACCGGAAAGGGGAAAGGAGATGCCGGCATCGAATCCGAGGAAACCACCTGAATCCTTCCATATCGGCACCTGCAGGAACCCGAATGCCTTCGTATAGGGCTTCCTGGCCTTGTCGTTTTCGCGCGCGAATCCGAGGCGGATTATCTCGTAATCGACCCTCGTCGGCCGGCCGGGCCTGAAGGCGAACTTCGTCCGAACTACCCGGGGATCCTCCTGTTTGACAAACGCGACCTCTTCGGAGTCCTCGTACTTCTTGTCGTCGAGCCTGCACTCGCAGAGGTAGTAGACTATACCTCCGCCGACAATCGCGCTGCGGGACAGGTAGTCGGAACCGTTTACGAGCATGGCCCTGCCCTCTATCGCGGCTGTGCCTGTCAGGATCATGTCACCGTTTATCACCCAGGCATCGCCCTCGAGGATACCGCCGTCCTGGATGTCGAGTGATCCCTTTATCACGATGACTGGCCCCGGGACCTTCTCACCCGCGGCGATCATCAATCCGCCGTAGTGGACCGTCCTCGACGGGAGATCGACCATCTCCATCAGTTCCTTCGGCTTGATCTTCTCCCGCTCCCTCTCGAGATCGTCGGGACCAAGGGCCCCGTAGACCGGGATCGCGAGCAGGATCAAAGCAGCTGCTATAAGAAATGCTGTTCGTCTGATGTTACTGATCCTTGTGACTGTAGTAGATCTTGGCGACTATCTTCCAACCGTCCTCAAATTTGTACAACGACATGTAGTCGCTGTAGATCAGCTTGCCGTCCCTGTAGATCATAACCTTGGCGACCGCCGCGTCGCCCGACACGCTGACCATGGGAATATCGCTGGTCACCTTGTATGCCGGGGGATCGGGGTTCTTTTCCTTGCTCTTCTCTATCGACTTGACCCAGTCGTCTATAGACAGGGTCCTGACTTCTTCGCTGTTCCTGATGAACATGGTGAACGAGGGATGGAATCCCTTCCTGATAGCGGGGATATCCCTGTCGATATGGATGCCCTTCACGTAAGCGTTGACGATCGTCTCTTTTACAGCCGCTTCCTCATCCCCGGCATGAGCAGTAGATACTGTCCCGGCGGATACGATGAGGATGACGAGAATGGTCAGACAGAAGCGCTCCCAGCGCATATTGCACCTCCACGAAGATAAAAGGCCGGACCGCACCATACTACTCTCATACGTTGCGACAGCCTCCCAGTTTCAATGTATTAGAGAGGATTCTACAGGCATCGCCTGATAGAATCAATCAATTACACCTTCCTGCTCCACGACAAAATTGTGCTCGCATCCGACTCCGTACTGGAAATAAGTGGCAGAGCTGGTTCCAGTGAGCTGCAGCCAGCCGACTTCAGGGCGTATCGTCCATTCCCCACTCGGAGATGTGATTCCTAACCCGACGCTATAGCCGATTCCAAACAGTTCCATCACACGGACATAGATGTGGCCCCTCGCCGACCCGTTGACCTCCAGGTGTTTACTTAGTGGGATCGTGCTGATGAATCCGGGCTGCATCCGCAGTGAATAAAAGTAGAAATCGCCGATGGAAACAGTGGCGGGCAAGGTCAGAGCGAAGCGGTCCTTGATTATTCCACAGCGAAGCCCCAAGGTGACCTGGCCCCCTCCCACCCCTTCCGGCAGGAACTCATAGACGGAGACCCTGACCAGCGCGTCGACACGCCTTGCTACACCGAAGCGCATATCTCCGTCGATGGTCCAGCAGTTTATCTCGTCACCTGGAAAGAGAGTTCTGGTAACACCTACGGTAGCATGAGGCTTCCCACGCTCGACGATTCGCGCTGACTGGTAGGAGGAATAGGTAAGGCAGCCCCGCGTGAGAAGCAGAGCAAGTAAGGCCGGAATGACTCTCCTGAAATGGCAGTTCCGTGAGATCCCCGATAGGTCCTGCATGATTCGACCCCTCCTCGTTTCAGTCAGGGGTGGTCATACAGGGGCATTCACACAGGGGAACTCGCTGTCACCTCAAAAGTACCATTTTTCTGTCTTCGACGAAAGTACCGATTGCAAGCCTGTAGAAATATACTCCGCTCGCGACAGGCCTGCCGGATCCGTCAAGACCGTCCCAGGTCATCTCATGATGCCCCGCTTCGCGGTGGCCGTCGATAAGCACGCGTACCAGCCGTCCCGCGGTATCATAGATACGAAGCGAGACAGGTGAAGAGACAGGCAACCCGAATCTCACAGTAGTAACGGGATTGAACGGGTTTGGCACATTCTGGGCGAGATAGAAATCCCTGATGTCCGGAGAGTCGGGCCCGTCGGTAGAGGTCCCTTTCGAGAAATCAGCATCGGAATCATCAAATCCTGCCAGTCCCGCCGCGTCACGGGCAATCACACGTACCCTGCATTCGGTCGATGCTCCAGACGTCGCGGGCCAGGTATAAACACCCGAGTTCGCTGTCCCTTCCACGATAACCTCGTCATACGTCAGCCCGCCGTCGACAGAAAGAAGGATATCCACCAATGCGACACCTTCATTGTCGTCAGCCGTCCATGTTATCGTGACATTCTCACCGGTGGAGAATTCCTCCCCGCCGTTCGGAACTACAGCCGCTACGACAGGAGGATCAGTATCGGGCCAGTTACCGTTCGCGAGCCAATCGAGACATCTCGTCATAAGGGTGTCCCTGTCGGCTGCTGTGTTTACGGCCTCGAATCCGAAAGCGAGGTAGACGAGCCTGTGCCCCGTATCGTACCTGATCCCGCCTTCAGCTCCCGGAGAGTATTCCAGAACAGATGATGCTCCGGCGCGGAGTTCGATCTCGCTTGGCCAGTCCTGGTTCCCGCTCCCGTCACCGCCTCCTATATCGAATGTCAACCCGTCACCTACCGGATCACCCGGTATCCCGGTCAGAGAACGGAATCCCGAGTTATCCTGGACATAGTCGGCATGAAGGTAGTTAATGTAAAAAGTGAGATCAGCCGGATCACCGTAATAATTCAGCTGCCAGCCGACATCCTGCCCTGTCATCAGCAGGGCTCCGCCTGCATCGAGGAGGGCCTCGATAGCAGTGATATTCTGCGGCTCAATATCGCCGGAAACACCGGTCATCCAGATGACAGTAGTGTACCCTGACAAATCCGCGGCCCCGATATAGCCGTCAGCGATCTCATCCCAGACTTCGTAAATATATCCCGTGTTATTCAGCGATGCCTCGAAGAACTGCTCGACCTGCGCTCCGTCGTCATCATCGACAAGCAGGACGGGGCAGTCGCCGATAGTGACCTCGAACGTATCGAGTCGCGAGTATCCTCCATCCGCGGTAATGGCAAGTACAAATTCCAGCTTATCGCCCGGAGCCGCGAACTGGTCGACATCGAACTGAAAATCTCCTGAACCGGACGAACTGCCATCCGCAGGCAGCGTACCGTAGGACACTGTCGGCTGAGTCACATCGGCCAGACCGCCGGACGTGGAAAGGGTCACAGAGACGCTGGTCCTGTCCGGCGAGAGAATATCGCACCAGAGGGTCACAGACATCGAAACGCTCTCGCCTGGATCAGCTCTCCCGTCTCCGTCTCCGCCCGCGTCAAGGATGGTGTGGTCCCGATACCAGATATCGAGTCCGGAGTTATAGAGCACCCGCTGGGTAGCATACCCGATCTTGCACGTCCCGTACTTGATCCAGAAGAAACCGTCGAGACCGAAACCGGTGCCCCAGCTGTTCTTGCACAGCCATGCTCCATCCCCGCTTCCACAGTAATCGTCGTCCCACCCGATGATTAGAACGGCGTGGTTTATCGGAAGGGAGTCTACATGCTCATAGCATCCCCCGCCGTACGAATAGAAATCATCGTAAACGGTAAATGTCGTCGCTACCGGCGATATCATCACCTGCTGCTTGATAGCATCGACGTCGTTGGGTATGTCTATCCATCCTCCGTTGGTCGCGTATATATCGCATGGATCGTCGGCGCACGGAATCGAATCGTTGGCCTGGTACGGCATGCATGGCTCAAGTACCGCGCCGTTATTGCGGACATAGTCCCACGCCCAGGAATACCACGTTCCTTCGCACCCTGTTCCCCAGGTCCTGCAGGACAGTATCTGCTGCTCGGCAAGATCGTACTCGATCGCCGCGTTTATCAATATGACTGATTCAAGCGCCGCCGTTCCGGCGAATATCGCGCAGCTGCCGCACGCTCCCTGGCTCGTTACTGCGGATACCCCGCCCATTGTCCGCCAGTCCCAGCTGGACGGAGCGAGAGGCATCATGCCGAAGGGACGATCGCCCTCGTCAAAGCGCTTCTGCAAAGTCTCGAATCTCTTCTCGACCTCGGGCGGGATCCGGACACCCACCATGCAGCTCCGTTCATCCTGAGAAAGGTCGGTCAGCCAGGTCCTTTTCGCGATCCAGTTATACCCCATAGAATCGATCGATCTCTGGAGAGATTCGATCTCCGGGTCGCTCCCCGGATCAGCGGACAGGGGAACCGGAAGGACTATCGAAAGAAAGATGGCGAGGAGGGTAACGGCAACAAGCGATGATCTGACGGGGCTCATGCAATACTCCTTTGAAGGTTGTTGTCTCCCTGTATTATAGCAGATTTGATCGAGTTACCGCTACAACAAGAAAGGGGCGGATGGTACCGCCCCCTTCAAATTAGCTGTTATCATGGTCCTCTGTCAGTCCTGCATCGAGACGACTACCGTCCCGTCCCCCTTGCGGCTGAAATGGAACCTGTCCCCGGGGCCCTCGGCGCAAACCGTCTCGGTCGTAAATCCCATATCGGCGACTTCCTTCTTGAACAGGGCATAACGCGATGGATACTTGCCATCACGCATCGGGAAGAATACGGCGGGGTATATATCCTTACTTAATCAATATACAATACAGGGACCGCACACACAATCCGCTTCAGTTCGTTCTGCGCAGGTAGATCATTGTCGCCACCTTTACTACAGCCATCACAAATACGATGGCGCAAAGCTGCCAGTCAAAATAACCCTTCACGTAGAGCCTGTACATAAGCAGCGCTCCGATAAGTACGGCCCCTACTCTGGTGGCAAGCTTCATAGATTTCATCTGGTGTTTCAGAAACCTCTCATCCATTCTCTACTCCTCTCTGATGCCGAACATCTCATCGGTAGGGCATCCGAAAAATCTCGCTATCCTCAGTGCCAGTTGAAGGCTTGGCACATATTTCCCCTTCTCTATCGAGATAATTGTCTGGCGCGAGACCTTCATCTCTCTCGCCAGATCCTCCTGGGTCAGGTTCGATTCTTTTCTGAACTCCCTTATCCTGTTGGTCACTTTATCTTCCACATCGACCGTCCCCGGCGGCACGTGACCTCTCCGCCCTGAGCTTCAGCATATGCCTGATATTCAGGACTATCGAGGCACCGAACAGAATGATCTGAAGCGCAATCATCGGATAACTGTCTCCGCCGAACCGCTTGATCATTAGTCCTGCAAAGAGGCATCCCATCCCCGCGGGCAGCAGCATCTTTTCCCTTTTCGTCATGAATCCCTCTCCTCTCGCCGTCTGACTATGTCAAGCTTGCTTTACATTCTAAATATAACCCGGTCCGCCTATATGTCAAGCCTGCTTTACATTATTTTCATGATTATTTTCAGCCCCGGGGGTCTATCCCCCACACGAGCGGCAGAAGCAGTGAGACGAAGAGGGTTATAAGAATCCATCCGAAGATGTTCAGGACCAGTCCGGCCCTTACCATCTGGGTTATCGTCACCTGCCTGCTTCCGAAGACGACTGCGTTCGGCGGCGTAGCCACCGGCAGCATGAAAGCGTACGATGCCGCGATACAGACGGCCACTATCGGTCCGTACGGATGTATCGACATCGATATCGCCACACCCGATATAATCGGTATCAGCATCGCCGAGGTCGCGGTGTTCGACGTGACCTCAGTCAGGAAGATCGTCAACAATGCGATCGCCCCTATCAGCACCATGAAATTAGCGCCGTGCAGGATCGTGACGCTGGAACCGATCCATTCATCGAGGCCAGACACCCTGAATCCAGCTGCCAGGGACAGTCCCCCGCCGAAGAGAATGATCACATCCCACGGGACCTTCGATGCCGTCTTCCAGTCGAGCAGAAACTCTCCCCTTTTCAGATCAGCGGGAAGGAGAAAGAGCAGGAGAGCTCCGATTATCGCTATCGTCGAATCGGCGATCATTCCGACCTTGAAGAATCCGCGCAATATCCACGCTGTCGCTACTAGAATAAATACGGCGAGTATCTTCTTCTCTGCCGGAGAGACCGGTCCAAGTTCACGAGTCTCTTCCTTAATGCAGGCCATACCCCCCGGCAGCTCTCCGGAACCGAGGCGGAAGGCGAATCTGGTCAGGTAGAACCAGGTAAACGAGAGCATCACCACTGCCAGCGGCAGGCCGATCGCCATCCACGACAGAAAGCTCACCGGCTTGTCGAACGTACTCTCGATGAAACCGGCAAATATCACGTTCGGCGGAGTGCCTATCAGGGTGGCAACCCCTCCTATCGAGGCCGAGTACGCTATCGAGAGCATCAGCGCCGAACCGAATCCCGGGGCGGCCGCTTCGCATCCATCCTCACCTGATTTGACTTGTCTTATAACCGCCATCCCGATCGGTACCATCATCATCGCCGTTGCGGTGTTGCTGATCCACATCGAGAGGAAGGCTGTGGCGATCATGAATCCGAGGATGATCCGGTCCGTTCCGGTACCGACCAGTCTGATCGTGAAAAGAGCGATACGTTTGTGCAGGTTCCACTTTTCCATCGTCACAGCTATAAAGAAGCCGCCGAGAAAGAGGAATATCAGGTGGTTGGCATAGGGAGCAGTCGCCTCGGATGCCCTCATCACTCCCATCGTGGGAAAGAGCGCTATCGGGAGAAGAGCTGTGGCTGCCAGCGGAGCCGCTTCGGTAATCCACCAGATCGCCATCAGGGCGGCGACTGCCGCGACCTTCCTCGCCGCCGGACTCATACCATCCGGAAGCGGCATTATCAGGATCAGGATGAACAGGGTGGGACCGAGGGCGAGCCCGATCCTCTGTCTCGTTCCGTACATGCAGGCCTATGCCTTGTCCGCGGGGATATCCTTCGCCGCTACGGTCGAGTAGATCGCCGCGAATGCAAGACCTATCCACATAGATGCAATTACTATCCCTACACCGAGCAGGATAAGTCCGGCGATGGCCAGCGGTATGGTGAGAAGGCCCATCAGGAAGATCGTCGTGCTGTGGCCGGTCGTCATCCTCCAGCTCTCCCTTATCGCCTCTGTAGCCTCCATCTTCCTGTCAGTCACCAGGTATGGAACGAATGCGAGCTTGCAGGCAAAGATCACACCCGGAACGATGAGGAACAAAAATCCGATCGCTATTATCAGGGAGACCAGCAGGTGAGCGAGGACGATGTTGAGATAGTTCTTCTGAAAGATGAAGATGTCGAGAAGTTCAGGTTTCTCTCCGCGTACCGCTTTCAGCATAGCGAAGTTCGCCCCCCATTCGACCGGGCCGAGTATCAACAGCCAGAAACCGAGGGCGAAGAGTTGTATGATCAGATCCAGGGCCGAATCCCATTCGTTCACTGCCTCCCTTGCGATATAAAAGGGGGAGACAAGGACCGCGACCACCAGCGTGATCAGGAGAACCTCAAGAAAGTACTTCTTCAAGGCGTCGAGTCCGTGGCCGTAGCTTCCTCCCACAGTCGCCTCTGGAACGGCGAGCCCTCCCTGTTCAGACATTTCACTCATCACTTTCCTCCTGTCTTAAGCGACAATATCCAGCCGCTGACCATATCGAGCGCAGCCGGAGACATCGTCTCCTCGATCTCGGCATATTCCGTCGGGCTACCTGTCTCCGCTGTCTGGAAGAGATGATTCAGCCCCGGCATCATCTTGACAGTATACGCCTTGTTTCCTCCATCCTTCAGCGCCTTTTCGATCGCGGGGAGATTTTCTCCCGGATCGACCTGTATATCCTTTTCCCCGATCATCGCAAGGACAGGACACTCGACCTGCCTGAGCGCCGATGCGGGATCATACAGCATGAAGAACCTCAACCACGGCGTCACGAGTTGCTCGGCCCTCTGCCTCACCGCGGATTCCGAAAATCCGTAAGTCTCTCTTTCCTCAATAGTATATTTTTCAAGAAACGCAGTCGATACAGTTATTATAGCCTTTTCCGTATCATCGTCGGGCCAGTGCTCATCGAGGAATCCGTACTCCAGCTCGAGCTGGTCTCTTCTCTTGCTGATGACTTCCTCAGGCGCACCCATATACCTCAACAGCTCCAGGTTCTGTTTGAGTAGAATATCGGCCCCGCTGACTCCGGGTCCCGCCAGCAGCACAATGAAACCTGTCCCCTCATTGCCGGCGGCTACCATCGCGGCGACTATCCCTCCCTCACTGTGTCCGGCCAGCCCGATCATCTTCGGATCGGTATCTTCTCTCGCCGCGAGGAAATCAAATGCCGCACCGGCATCGGTGGCAAAATCGGCCGTAGTCGCACTTCCGTGATCGCCTCCCGATTCTCCGATCCCCCTGTCGTCGTACCTCAACACTGCGATCCCGTTTCTGGTCAAATGATCCGACAGGACAAAGAAGGGCTTATGTCCCAGGAGTGATTCATCCCTGTCCTGCGGCCCCGATCCGGTGATCAGAACAACTGCCGGAAACGGCCCCGCTCCCTCGGGGATGGTCAGCGTTCCAGCCAGCGTGATCCCGGCTTCATTATTTATGAACTCGACATTCTCTTCTTTATATGGAAGGGGCCGCTTGGGCTCCTGGGGTCTTGATAACGGTTCGATATCACCTGCCCTCTCAAGCCTGAGCGGAAGCACGTATCCTGCCTGCCTCCATTCGCCCTCGATGACGAGGCTGTCTGGATCGTATTTCGCGTGATAGCCAGCCTGAGCCACTCCGATCATTATGGCTAGAGAGTCACCGTCGAACGTGACCTCGCTCGCCGGTATCCCTGCCGCTCCCTGGTCGGGACTGTCCATCGTCGCCGAAAGCGTTCCTTCACTACTTTCAGTGATATGAAAGATCAACCTTACTTTCATGCCGGATACGCTGAGAGTTCCTGCCCAGTCGCCAAGGATGTCAGCCTGATCAGCCGGATGTGCGGCAAGTGGAAGAAGAATTGTAAAGAGAAGTATCACCGCGGACAGTGCAGCTTTCTTAGATCTGAAACCCATTATGAGGATCCTCCCTGTTAATGAACCGCTGTTGTAATGAGTACACTACATCTTGCCGCTTCATTCAGCACTTTTTTCAGTCTACGCCGAATTCGAAGACATCCTCGATCGTGCTGTCAAACACCCTGGCTATCCTGAACGCCAGGGAGAGAGAGGGCACATACTTCCCCTGCTCGAGGGCAAGAATCGTCTGTCTAGTACAGCCGGCCAGGTCGGCAAGTTCCTGCTGGGTCATCTCGCCATGCTCGAAACGCTGGCGACGCACACTGTTTTTAATCTCAGCCTTCGCCATTACCAACCTTCCCAGATGCAAGGAGAAGTGTAAAGAGCCCGTGCGATATCATTCCGATGAAGACCGTCGAGTAGCCCATGAACCACATCCATCCGGCGGGCACGCTCCCGGATTCCTGGAATATCGCCCACAATGTGATGCTGAGGATGTAGACGTAGACGAGGACCACGGTCAGGGCGATACCTCCGGCCCTGCTTTCGAGTCTCTCGTCCCGCTCATCCCTGGCGAGGGCGCCGCCCTTCTTCTTTCCCGACAAACCCATCATAGTAAAGAAGGCCGCAAACCCCGCTCCGAAGAGTATCGCCACAGCTACTATCCGCCCCTTGTCATGAGCGAAGGAACCAGGCCCTCCCCATCCAAAGAAGATGGCGACAAAGGCCGCAAGGACTATGCTCCAGATGATCGCCTTCCCCGCAGCCCTGTATATCGATTGAGTCATCTCTTTTCCTCCCTCTGAGTAGTAAGTGTTTTCGTACATATTGTATGTATATTCATTCTTCTTGTCAAGTATTTCATACATCTATGTGCGAAGAATAGACATAAGATGTCTATCTCAACTGCTTACTTCTTCACATATTCTATCAGTGTGATTCCGATGAAGGTATTGTCATGGATCCCGCCGAATACCTCGGCTCCCGGACCGAAAGCGAAGATAGGCACCATCTCCATCGAGTGGTCACCTGTAGCGAACTCGTACAATGCTGTGTTGCCCGAGTACGCGGGGCTCGTGATAAGAGAGAGCCCGCCGGTCTCATGATCCGATGTCATTATAACCAGGGTGTTCCCGTCTTTCTCAGCGAAATCGAGGGCAGCTCCGACGGCGCCATCGAAATCGATCATCTCGTGGCGGATCCCTTCGCTGTCATTGTCGTGGCCGGACCAGTCTATCTGCGAGCCTTCGACCATGAGGATAAATCCTTTTTCGCCGGCAGCAAGTATCTCGATCCCCTTCGCTGTCATATCGGCCAGCGAGTACTCTCTCTCCGCCGCCGGGGGACACTCTCTTGGCGCGAGAAAAGCGGCCGCTGACGTAACTCCGTCCAGGTCGTTCAACTCACCGATCGATCTCACGACCGTCATTTTCTCTTTCAGTATCGATATCAGATCGAGTCCATCTGTCCGCTTGCTCCCCTCGACAGTGCTCGGAACAAAATATGCCCAGCCCCCGCCTATCAGCAGATCTACACCACTGCCGGTCATCTGCCGCGCTATCTCCTCCTGCATCCCGCGTTCCATCACATGTGAAACGAATACAGCAGGAGTGGCATGCGTTATCGAACTGGTAACAACGAGGCCTGTCGATAGACCGTTCTCTTCAGCATATTCGAAAACGGTCCTGAGGGTATCCCCTTCCGGCGAAATCGAGATCATTCCGTTTCGTGTCTTGCGGCCTGTCGCCATGGCAGTACCGGCTGCGGCCGACTCAGTGACCAGCGAGCCGAACGGAAATGTCTTGATGAATCCACCGACCGGCATCCTTTCCGCGTTCAATCCACCGGTCGCCAGGTGCCCAAGTGTGAGATGAGCGACTCCCATCCCGTCTCCGACCATGAGTATGATATTCTTCGGCCTTTCCGCACCGGACGCAGAACCGGATATCACCATCAGTGCGATTGCCAACAGCAGGAAACGGTACGTTTTCGATGATATCATGATGCTGTTCCTTTCAGGAGGAGTGATCGTGCACGATCCTCCAGCCCTCATCCATCCTTTTCCAGATAAGTGTGAACTTGCCCTGCTTGACCGTATCGGGCAGCTCGACCTTCCAGTCACCCAGCACATATGCTGATTCGGCTGAAAGCGCGTTTATCTCGATGCCGGAGAACTCGAGGATACCCCGCTGTGCTCCCGAGTATGTCTCGATGTACATCGAATTAAGAGTCTCCCAGCCCTGCAGTCTGCGTTTGCTTCCATGAAAGGTCATTTCTTCGGAGCGCCAGTAATACTTCATAAAGCCGGCCAGTTCACCTGAGTTCCAGCTGTCGACCTGTTCCTTCATCGCGGAATCAATCTCCGCCCTGACTGTTACTTCGAAGCCACTACCGGGCTGCCCGCATCCGATTATCAGCGCCGAGGCCAGGATTAAAGCAGTGATCGATAATTTCATATATTCAACCTCGCATTCATACAGCTCCGAAAGCAGGAGCTGCTATCCGGGCGATACTGCCCGGCCTTATGATACGCGCCTTGCTTCCGGTAAGATCGATCAGGGTCGAAGGATTGCGCCCCCCTGATCCCCGTCTTGAAATATATGCGTCAAGCCCCGGGAAGTCGATCCTGATCTCCGCTATCCTGTTCAAAGGAGGCTTGCCTGAAAGGTTGACGCTCGTTGAGACAAGCGGTTCTCCCGTCTTCTTTATCAATGCGGTAAACGATTCCATGGCGGGGATCCTTATCGCCACCGCGCCGTTCGGCCTCAGTTGTACCGGAATACTTTTCGATGCGGGGAGGATCGCCGTCAATGGAGCCGGCCAGAGGGATCCTAGGACATCTCTCACACCTGCCGGCCATCTTCCGACCAGCCGGTCGGCCATGTCGAGCGAGGAGACAAGCAGAATCAGGCCAGTCGCCTTCGAGCGGCCCTTGAGCGCCCTTATCCTGTTGATGGATAAACTGTTCGAATAGACGCAGTGGAAACCGTAAATGGTGTCGGTGGGCAGTACTGCCACACGCCCCTTCCTGAGCAGTGAGGCGACTGTGCCTATATTCCGTCCCTCCAGATACCCTTCTACCGGTTTTTCCATTGGTCACGCATCTTCTGAAGCTCTTTGGTGAAGCTGTCATCGACAAGAGCTAATATCTCTGCTGCCAGGATCGCGGCGTTTTTCGCGCCCGCTTTGCCGACAGCGACAGTGGCGACAGGTATGCCGGGAGGCATCTGAACCATGGAGAGCAGCGCGTCCATTCCACTCGGCAGGCCGGACGGTATAGGAACACCTATTACCGGTTTCATTGTCACCGAAGCGACATAGCCGGGGAGCGCTGCGGACATACCCGCCCCCGCGATGAATACCCTGGCGCCCCTTTCGACCGCCTCTTCGATATATGCCTTCGTCTGGTCCGGCATCCTGTGAGCAGAGGAGACTTTAAGCTCGCTCTTGACGCCGAGCTTCTCGAGCTGCCCGAGACAGACCTCCATCGTCTCCCTGTCAGATTCGCTTCCCATTATGACGGCTACCTGGATCTCTCCGCCCATGATGATCTCCTTTTGTCTGCTATCCCTGGTCCTTTAATGCTCTCCAGGCTATGTCCCGCCTGGAGAAGCAGTTCTCAAACGCGATCTTGTCTACGCCGGCGTACGCCTTGTCCGTGGCTTCCCTCAGAGTCGGGCCCATTGCAGTCACACCCAGGACTCTACCGCCCGAGGTCACGGTTCTGCCATCTTCAATCCTGGTACCCGCCTGGAAAACGATGCAGCCGGCCTCTTCAGCCCCGGAGATACCCGTTATCTCCTTACCTTTTTCGTAAGCTCCCGGATAACCTCCGGACGCGATAACGACACAGGTACATGCTTCATCGCTGTTCTCAAAATCGACACTCTCGAGATTGCTTTCTGTCGCCTCGAACAGGACCTCGAAAAGATCCGTCTTGAGAAGGGGAAGGATTACCTGTGTCTCAGGATCGCCAAACCGGCAGTTGTACTCCAGCACCCTGGGGCCGTCCGGTGTCAACATCAGGCCGAAGTAGACCACTCCGGCACCCTTGATCTTTTCGGATTGTATACCGCTGAGTGTCCTCTCGATTATCTCTATCCTTATCTTCTCTTCGAGTGCGTGACCGAGAACCGGCACAGGAGCATACGCCCCCATTCCGCCCGTGTTAGGCCCTTTATCACCGTCGTACGCTCTTTTATGGTCCTGCGACGGCACGAGAAGCCTGTAGTCCTTTCCGTCAAAAACGGCTATGACCGACAGCTCCGTCCCTTCGAGAAATTCTTCAAAGATTATTCTGTCCCCGGCCGTGCCGAACTCCCTTTTCTGCATGACCGTTTCGACCGCGGCACGCGCCTCTTCCACGGTCTGGCATATCAGAACGCCCTTGCCCGCGGCCAGCCCGTCCGCCTTGATCACAAAGGGCGGCTTTCCAGCCTCAACGGCATTCTGCGCTGCACAATGATTGTCGAATACGGCGAATCCGCCGGTAGGAATATTGTATTTATCCATAAACTGCTTCGCCCAGACCTTGCTGCCCTCCAGGAGAGCGCCCTTGCTGTCGAAGCCGAAGATCCTCTGACCTTCGTCGCGAAAGAGGTCGACTATACCCGATACGAGCGGAGCTTCCGGCCCCACTATTGTAAGATCGACTTTCTTCTCCTTCGCCAGGTCAAGAAGTGCTTGCTTGTCCTCCGCGTTAACGGAAACGCACTGGCCGAGACCGGCTATCCCTGCGTTGCCGGGAGCCGCGTAAATAGTATCAACATGGGGGGATCTCGAAAGCTTCCAGGCTATCGTGTGTTCCCTGCCTCCACCGCCGACCACAAGAACCTTCATTCCTGCATTCTCCTTGTCTCATACGGATGCACAGCTGCTTAATGGATCCGGCACGGCGAGGTGCACCGGAAAAAAAGGAAGTTATCATAAAAACGCCCGGGCGTCACGCGTAGATGAGCTTCAATTCCTCGATCTTTGCCGCGACATCGACGGAATGCGGGCACCTGATCCTGCAGGCTCCACAGCCGGAACAACCTTCCAGCCCCTTTCCGGCCTCGATATCGTCAAGAGTCGCCCTTGCGTGGTGGAAATTGGCATACTGCGCCGCGTACATATGCGTCCTCATCAGGGTGGGAACGTCGACACCGGACGGGCAGTCGCCGAGACACAGGCCGCACTGCCTGCAGTACCCCATCCCGACCTTGAGTTTGCAGTCGCCGAGGAGGCATTTTTCCTTCTCGTTGAATTCGAGATTGTACGCGATATCGAAATCTTCCTTCATATGTTCGAATGTAGTATACCCCGGTATCGATGTAGTGATGCTCTCGTTCCTCATCACCCATCTGAGCGCTGCCTGATTGATTGTCGTGCTGTCATAGTCGACTACACCCTCGGGAAGCGGGAAGCGCCTGCCGCCGACCTGAGTCTTCATGGCGACAATACCCACGCCTGCAGCGTTTGCCCGGTCTATCGATCCGAGGAGCCTCGGATCATCGGCCAGCGTCATATTTATCGCGGCGAGCACGACATCGTACCATCCCGATTCAGTGACCGCGTCGATGACCTCACTCATGTTCTTGTGTGTCGAAATGCCGGTGAACCTCGTCCTGCCGCTCTTGCGCGCCTCCTCCATAGCCTCGTGAACAGCCTCGTTCATGGCGAACTCGGCTGAATCGACATTGTGTACATAGATGATATCGACATGGGTCATCTGCAGCCTGGCAAGGCATTCGTCTATCTGGATCCGTATCTTGCTGCGGGTCTCGTCCGCCGTGTCACCGACCCGCATATTCGGCGTGTAGATCTTTGTCGCGATGATGACGTCATCCCTGACGCCGAGCTCCTTGATGACCTCACCGACCATTCGCTCGTTCTTGCCGCCCTGGTAATATGCCGCCGTATCGAAATGCCTCACGCCCATCTCGTACGAGGCCTTGACGATCTCGGGATTGTTGGCGTTCATCACACCCATGCTCACGACAGGGATCTCCAGCCCCGTCTTCCCGAGCTTGCGGGTGATAATCTTCCCCTTCTTTTTCTCTTCCTTCTCTTCGCTGGCCGGGCCGGCATGGGCAAGCCCCGCGATACCGGCTCCTACGAGCCCTCCCGCGGCTGCAGCAATAAATCCCCGCCTGCTCAGGCCGCCCTTCTTCCTTTCCATGATCGCCTCCCTGGCCGAAAGATTACTTGAATCCATCCCGCAATTGATTATACATCAAAAAAGAGCCTATGTTTACGCAAAATCCTGATGGAGGTAACTTGTGAAAAGCGGGACATTTACAAAGGCCATAGCGAGGCGCCCTGCGATGTCGCTCGGAGAGGGCCAGACAGAAGCCGGCCTGGGAAGCCCCGACATGGATCTGGCATCGCGGCAGCATACAGCCTATTGCGAGGCGCTGAGCTCCTGCGGAGTGGATGTGATCCTGCTCGGTGCAATGGAAGAATACCCCGATTCAACCTTCGTCGAGGATGTCGCCGTAATAGCCGGCAGCCACGCGGTGATCACGAGGCCGGGACATCCTTCGCGACTCGGCGAGATCAAACTGATCGAACCTGCACTTTCCCTCTGCCCCGAAGTCGACCGGATCGAATCTCCCGGAAGGATAGACGGCGGTGATGTCCTCGAGATAGACGACCGGATACTTATCGGGCTCTCTGACAGGACAGATGCCGAGGGAGCGGGCCAGCTTTGTGCGATCTTCGAAAAGGACGGGTTCAGATGCGGGACGGTCCCGATTGCCCGGAGCCTTCACCTGAAATCAGATGTCAGCTACCTGGGCAACGGGATCTTGCTGGCCAATAGTACTCTCGCAGGAATAGATGAGTTCTCCGAACTCGACGTGATCACTGTCGCCCCTGGCGAGAAATATTGCGCGAACAGCATCGAGGTCAACGGGCGGATACTCTTTCCCTCCGGATTCCCTGTCACGCTTGAGAAACTCAAGAACAGGGGGCTCGAGATCATCGAGGTCGACATGTCCGAGTTCCAGAAGATGGACGGCGGGCTCTCCTGCCTCTCCCTCCGAATGAATCTTTAGAAACAAAAAACCGGCCCGGGGCTTACCCGGGCCGGCTGTCATTGTCTTCTTCAAGCTGCCTCTAAGCGTAGATCAGCTTCAGATCTTCTATGTTCCTCGCGATATCCACGCCGTGAGCGCATGTCGCTCGGCATGCTCCGCATTCGACACAGCCCGAGATGCCCCCCGTCTGGTCGATGGTAGTACGGGCCATATGGAAATCGGAATACCGTGCGGCGTACATGTGGGTCCTCATCAGGGTTGCGATGTCCGCTCCACGCGGGCAGGTGCTGCTGCAGATATGGCACTGGCGGCAGAAACCCATTCCCATCTTCAGGGTCTCCAGCTTCTCCGAGAGGAACTTCTTCTCATCGGCGGTCAGAGCGAGATCGTAACCGACCGCGACATCCTGCTCCATGATCTCGAATGTCTTGTAGCTCGGGATGGCCGTCGTGATCTCCTCATTCGAAAGTGCCCACTTCAGGGCAGCCGCCGCGATCGTACCCTCCGGATAGGTCTTCAACGCTTCCTCGTCATCCTTGATAAGCTTGCCGCCCGCCTGGGTCTTCATCGCGATTAGGCCGACTCCCTTGGCGTGAGCATTCTTGACGGCCTTGAGGAATTCGGCGTCATCAGCCAGAGTGAAGTTGATCGTATGCAGGACTACATCGTAGAAGCCGCCAGCAGCCACAGCGTTGAGAACCTCTGTCATGTTCTCGTGGGTCGATACCCCGACGAATCTCGCCTTGCCTGACTTCTTGATCTGCTTCATTCCCTCTATCATCGCCTTGTCGTTGACTTCCTCCGCGCTATTCATGACATGGACATACATGATATCGACGTAGTCCATCTGAAGCCGCTCGAGACTGTCATCGGTATACTTCATCATCTTCGCGGGGATCTGGTCGGCATCCAGCCCTTTCCTCTGGTTCGGCACGAAGATCTTCGTACCGACGATCATATCTTTCCTGATGCCTTCTTTCTTGAGTACCTCTCCGACGATCTCTTCATTTCTGCCCGAATGATAACCCGATGCTGTGTCGATATGACGCACGCCCTTGTCGAAAGCAGCCTTGAGGATCCCGGGGCTGTCGATGTTGAGAGCTCCCATGCTTATGATCGGCAGCTCCAGTCCGGTCCTGCCAAGTTTTCTCGTGATGATCTCGCCACCGGCCTTCTTCTTTTCCTCTGCCAGGGTCTTCCCGCCCGGCATCGATGCGATCCCTGCTCCTACCAGGCCGGCCGCTGTCGCAGCAATGAAATCTCTCCGCGACAGATTACTTTTCTTCTCGGACATCTGAACCTCCCGAACGCATTTGAATACCTTACAGATTGACTGGGATTCTACACGCTTCAGTGGCAGTTGGGAAGGGATTTCCGTTCATACTACTGGCAGGAACGATGCGGCATCGGATATAACCAGCGCCTCTCCCGAAGGCACTTCCCCCGTTTCCCAGCGACCGAATCCGAAATTATCGAGGATCTCGTCCGGCAGCCGGGAGAAGAGCCTCACCTCGATCCTTCCCGTGATCTGGTGTATCGACATGGAGGCCTGGGAGTTCAGCGTATACCTTTCCGATACACGAGCGGGGACAGCCTCCCTTCCGCTCGAGAAATCCTCCGCGAGCGAATCGGAGCCGACGCCCTCGTCACAAGCCGCCGCCATCAGGAGAAGTCCGCCATCCTCGACAGCGAGAGAGGCATGCCTGATCGCCTTATGCGCCTGCAAAAGGTTGATATCTTTCGGCGACCCTCCGGCAGAAGCGATAACGATCCTGCGTCGTCTGCCGGGATGGATAGCGAAAATGTCACTCAGCTTTGTTGAGGCAATACGGTGAGCAGTAGTGATATCACCGGCACTGATGAAAGCGGGATCCCCTCCCGCTCCACCCACTGCGCATATCATAAAGACCGGCGCTGGAATGAGAGAGGCACCCTCGAGCATATCCTCGTGGACCGGATTACCGTCCAGCACGCCGGGGCCGCAACCGTCAGACAGCCCCTCCGCGGGATCATCCTTCAACGACCGCCTGTGGTTGGCCATGATCGTTTCTTCACCGGAGATACCGGGAAGTATAAGTTTTCTGCCGCCCCCGAATCCCGCGAAATAATGGAACGATACGGCGCTGACTCCGACGACCAGTCCGGCCTCCGCTACTTCCCTGTTAAAATAACATGAAGTCCCGAAGGATGTCGTACCGGATTCGACGAGGGTCGAGCTGTCCCGCGCATCGTGTTGAACGATCCGGTACCTGCCGGTAACAAATCTGCCAAGCTGAGCTTCAATCTCGACGGGAGACTGGCCGCGATGCATGCCGCTCGCGATATAGATCGTGGTTCGGTCCGGTCCCGCTCCGTGCCTGTCGAGGTATTCAAGGACAGGAACGAGGACGGCCGCCGCTGTCCTGCCCCTTGTAAGGTCGGAGACCAGCACGGCAACCCTGCCGGAAGCGGAGATCAGCCCCGAGAGCGAGCCGCACCCTTCCGGTTTCTCGAGAGCCTTTTCGATTGAAATAGTTGCGTGAGGTAATGGGTCGGGAAATGCACAGTCGGCGAATTCCGGCACGGTTCCCCCCGGAAGGGGAACTGAGATCTCAGAATCTCCGTAAGGAAGTTTGATCGGATCCATGATCACCTGACGCCCTGATCAGGCGCCGTCCTGGACTATTCGTGTACCGACTTTACCCTCGACTGCTTCCCTGAGAGTGGCCGAATGCGTGATGATCGCCGACTGTCCGCCCGCCTCGACAAAATCGATGGCGGCCCTGATCTTGGGTCCCATGCTTCCGGCGGGGAACTCGTAGGCCTCGTACATCTTTCGGACCTCGGATACTTCGATCCTTCCCAGTCCTATCTGCTCAGGCTTTCCGAAATCTTTGTATACCTGCTCAACGTTGGTCAGGATTATAAGGTTCTCCGCACCGATACCTGAGGCCAGCGCCGAAGCGGCCCTGTCCTTGTCGATCACAGCCTCGATCCCCTCGAGCTTTCCATCCTTGCGTATAACGGGTATGCCGCCTCCACCGACCGCGATAACGACGGTATCCTGTGAAAGAAGCTGTGTGATAACACCGGCCTCGACTATCTCCCGGGGTGTGGGACTGGCCACGACACGACGGTAGCCCTTGCCATTGGCGGCTTCCTTCATGACCCAGCCCTTGTCCCGCTCGAGGTCCTTCGATTCTTCGAGAGAATAATACGGACCTATCGGTTTCGTAGGATCCTGAAACGCGTCGTCATCCTCATCGATGACGACCTGGGATACGATCGATACGACCGGGTTGTCGATCCCGCGTCTGCGCAGGACATTGCCGAGGATCTGCTGGATCATGTACCCGATCCCGCCCTGCGAGTCGGCCCCGCAGATATCCAGCGGCATCGGAGGTATCCTGTCCTTCGCCGCTTCATTCCTCTCGAGGATGTTCCCGACTATCGGACCGTTCCCGTGAGTGATTATCACTTTTCTTCCGGACTGGATGAGGTCGGCCACATGCTCCATCGAGCGGGTAGTGACTTCTCTCTGTTCTTCTATAGTCCCCGTGCCGCCGGTCGGGATTATCGCGTTCCCTCCGAGGGCCACCACATCTATTGCGCCAGCCAAGTATTACCTCCGGAATCGACACCCCCGGCGAAGACTGGTCTCCACCAGGGGTGCTCGACATTTTCATCTACTGTTTTCAGAGGACCTTCCTGATCATATCCAGGGCTTTCCTCAGGTTTTCCTGCGAGTTGGCGTATGAGAACCTCAGGTACCCCTCGCCATACTCACCGAAACTCGTACCGCTCAGTCCCGCTACTCCGGCTTCATCGAGCAGGAACTCCTCGAGTTCCTTCGACTTCTTTCCGGTTCCCGTGATATTCGGGAATACGTAGAAGGCGCCCTTCGGTTTCAGGCACGAGAATCCGGGCAGATCGTTGAGGCCATCGACGATCAGGTCCCTTCTCGCCTTGAACTCGGCCATCATCTTGAGTGACTCGTCCTGCGGGCCCGTGAGAGCCTCCATGCCAGCCACCTGCGTGAAAGCCGCGGTGCACGAGTTGCTGTTTGTCTGGATCTTCGCGATCTGCGCCGCGAGCTCGGGATTCATCGATGCGTATCCGAGTCTCCAGCCCGTCATCGCGTACGTCTTTGAGTGGCCCTCCAGGAGGATCACCCTGTCGAACACTTCGGGATAGTCATAGATGCTGACATGCTTGCCGTCATAGACCATCTTGCTATAGACCTCGTCACTGAGGATATACGCGTCATGCTTCTCCGCCAGCTCGGCGATCCCCTTCATGTCTTCCGAGGTGAGGACTCCACCTGTAGGATTCTGGGGAGAGTTGATGATGATCAGCTTGGTCTTGTCGTTGACCACCGAGCGCATCTCGTCGAGATCGAAGGAGAATGCCTTCTCTTCCCTCAGCGGAATCGGTACCGGCGTCGCCCCGACGAAGTTGATGACCGACTCGTAGATCGGGAATCCCGGGTTGGGATAGACGACCTCATCGCCCTTGTTGACCAGAGCGAGGATCGTAAAGAAGAGTATCGGCTTTGCGCCTGGAGTGACGACGATGTTTTCAGGACCTACCTCTATGCCTCGGTCCTTCGTGATGAACTCGGAGAAGACCTCTCTTGTGTTCAGCATGCCGGCCGAGGGTCCGTAATGAGTGAATCCGTCATCGATCGCCTTCTTGCCCGCTTCACGGATATTCGCGGGTGTATCGAAATCGGGCTCGCCGATCTCGAGATGAACAACGTCTCGACCCTGGGCTTCCATCGCCTTCGCACGCGCCAGAACCTCGAACGCAGTCTCGGTCCCCAGCCTGCTCATCCTGTTAGCTAGCATCGCTCCTCCTGTTTGGAATGGTTCGATCTCTATGAATCCGCCCTTATTCACAATATATCATACGGATATTAGGAGTCATGGTTCCGTTTGTCAACACCAGCAGGACAATAAAACGATATTTCCTTTCCCCGCAGTTCCCTTGCTAATAACCATTACAAATAGTAAGTTATAGAAAAGGAGGCCCATTTGAGAATAATTTCCCCTGCCAGACAGCCTTACCTTCTTTCTCTGATAGCCATTTTCATCCTTTCACTGACCAATATATCCTCTGCCCGTACATGGAACGTCAACGCCTCAGGAACGGGAGATTTCCCTACGATCCAGACTGCGATAGATGCTGCCGGCAACGGCGACGAGATCGTCGTGGCTCCCGGTACTTATACCTGGGCGAGCCAGGGCCATACCGATGATTACGGAATGATCTACTTCGAGACATATGTAGGCGGATTCACCCTGCGAAGTTCCGGAGGCCCCGAGGTGACGATACTCGACGCACAATACCAGGGCCGGGTCATGTTCATCCAGGCACACAATGATATCGTCGTCGTCGGCTTCACCTTCGTCAACGGTGTCGCTCCAGTCAATTACGACGCGGGCGGCGGCCTGATGGGCACCTCGCCTCCCCCGTGATCCGCAACTGCATCTTCACGGGCAACTCTGCACAGCAGGGCGGCGGATTCTGGTTCGGAGGAGTGAGTGCCCCGGTCGTGGAAGACTGTCTCTTCTACGACAACCGCGCGTATTGGGGCAGCGGCGTTTTTCTGATAAACAGCTCGACCACAGGAACATTCACGGACTGCGTGATACGCAATAACGAAGCCGAATCCCGCGGCGGCGGCTTAATGGTGCACAACTACAATTTCAAGATCGAAGACTCGGCGATCTGCGCGAACATCTCGCTCGACAGCGGCGGTGGGATCACCGTCAGCCAATCGGAACCTGGTGTAGTCACTCATTGCACGATCTCTGAGAATGATGCTGACGACGGTGGCGGCATACAACTGATGACCGAAGCGAAGATTGAACTCGATTGCTCGATCATCTCGTACAGTTCTTCCGGTGGAGCGATCAGTCTGTGGGAAGGTACCATGATCGATGTCGGGAACAGCGTCTTCTGGGAGAACGCGGGAGGAGATTCGATTCCCCC
>CAYWGA010000015.1:0-42568 GCA_964457905.1 uncultured bacterium
TCCATCTCGAGACTGAGGATTATACATTCGGTGCCATTATCATCACGGATGAGACTCTCTATCTTGTTGATTATGCCCTGGAAGGTAAAGGGAAGAAAGATAACGATCCTGAGGATGGGAAAATGTCGGATTCCAAAGGGAGTCTATTGTCCGATCTTTAGGAGGTCGAAATGCCGTTGCTCGATGATGATTCAAGAAAACAGCTGGCCGAGATACTCTCGGCGATGAAGGAAGATGTCGAACTGGTCATGTTCACGCAGGAGAACGACTGCGAGACCTGCGCAGAAACGAGATCTTTCATCGAGGAGTTCGGAGAGATCTCCGGCAAGGTCAAGGTGACAGTACTGGATTTCATCGAAGACAAGGCCAGTGCCGATGAGCTCGGCGTCGACAAGATCCCCGCGATCGCCGTACTGGACAAGGACGGCAACAATACCGGCATAAAGTTCTACGGAATCCCCGCCGGTTACGAGATAAACTCCCTGACCCATGCGGCCCTGGCTGTCTCAGGGGAGAAAGAAGAGATGCCGGAAGATCTCCTCGAGCGAATCAGGAAGCTCGACGCTCCGGTACATATCGAGGTATTCGTCGGGCTGACCTGTCCCCACTGCCCTCCGGCCGTGGCGACATCGAATATTCTGGCCCTCGAGAGCGATATGATAAGCTCGGACATGATCGAGGGCTCAACCTTCCCTGATCTCCTGCAGAAGCACAATATCATGGGAGTACCTGCCATCGTGATAGACGACAAGATAGTACTCTCGGGCGCCCAGCCCGTGGAGAAGATGCTCGATGCAATTGAGAGCCGGTCAGAGTTCTGACCCGCCGGTCCGTTTTGATGTGATCCCGAGGACCCTCATCAGGACGAGTGCGTAGATCAGCACGAGGACAGCTGAACCGCCACCGCCCCGAAGAGCCGCTGTAGTCTCACCCTCTCCGAGATTCGTGCCGATGAAGGCCGCCGTGAATCCGGCCATGAATATCCAGATGATAAGAAGAATCCATTTCCACCACGTCATCGCCGTGCCCTTTTGCTTCAGCCATGCCCGCAGTGCCAGGATAAGCACGACGAAGAAGATGCCTTCGATGAACCAGAATGTGCCGCTGGTAAAGAAACTCATATCGTCGTTCTCCCTTTAAAGGTCGATGAAATCCTCAGCCTTGAGCCACCAGGGGGCGTCCCTGTACGATGCGTTGTAGCCTCCCATCGAGGGCATATAGTAATCTTTCGCGTCATGCCCGGGGAAAAGGACCTTCTGCATCGCCGTCAGCGCCTGGTGCGACAATCCGGTCGGATCGTTCGACGTCACATTGAGCGCCGTTCTGTGCAGCCAGTTCGATTTCCTCGAGTAGGGGCAGACGGAAACACAGATCCTGCATCCGATATTTCCGAGGTTGGAGTACCAGAAGTTATGGCACTTCGACCTGTCGATCTGCCAGCGCCTGTAGCCGCGCACCTCGACCTCGGAATCGAACGATATGGCTCCGCTCGGGCACTGATCAGCGCATATCTTGCAGGTCCTGCAGAAATCCTTCACACCGAAGCTGATCGGCCTGTCGGTCTCCATCGGGATGCTGGTCGTGACCACGGCTGGCCTTATGTTCGAACCGAGCTCCGGCGTGATGAGCACACCGTGGCGACCCTGCTCGCCGAGTCCGGCATCTATCGCGATCGGCGGTACCATCAGGTCGTATTCCGTACCCGGTGTATGCTGCCGCGCTGGATAACCGAGCAGCCTGATGAAGGCAGCCAGCCTGAAGGCGACGATCCGGGATTTGGCGTAGGCGTCGTGCGACGTTCCGAAATTCGGATTGGCGTAAAACGGGTCCCAGGACATCGGCGTGCCGACTACTATCGCGTACTTCCAGTGCTTCGGTACATCGATCGGCTCGTTCTCGTCGAATCCGCGCCCTCTCATCGGATACTTGTAGACCCAGTCGGGGTTGAGTTCGGTGATGCCGGTCAGGGTCGACCCGAACTGGTAGGACATCTGCTTTATCAGTTTCGCAGTCAGGGCGGGCGACTTCATCTTGTACGGTTCAGACGGATACCCGAATCCCTCGCCCTTCGGGAAGTCGGAGATCTCCGGCGGTTCGCTGATCCCCGCAGGCCAGACCTCCCCCATCGCGTGGGACCAGGCCTCGGCGAGGATGAACCTATCGCCGTATTCCTCGTTGTCCTTCCGCCTGGCCGGGTAGATCTCCTGGCGAAGCCTCAGATCCTCCTTGAGGTCCTCCGGGTGCTTCTCGTAATACTCCCTGAGATGATCGTCCAGGCCCGCGAGCCCCGTCTCGTCGTTCCACGTCCTCATCAATCTCGGCACCCTGGCGAAGATCACCTCGGTCCTCGCGTCGATCCGGCTCGTCGGGCCGACCTTTTCATGGATCGCCCCCTTAGCGGCATGCTTCACCCGGTCGAAGGTCTGCGCGGCTCCCTGGAAAGACTCGGTGCCTGTATATGACCCCGGATCCTTCCCCGCGGCATAGCCGAACATCCCCAGTCCCGCTCCGCCGAACACTGCCGCTATCGCCCCGGAGAACTTGAGGAAGTCCCTCCTGTCCACGTCACGGGACCGGTACCCTCCATCATTGTCATCACTATCCGTCGGCATCTCTGTTCCTTCCAGTGAAGGCCTTAAGTATATCGTCAAGATGGGCCCGCCAGCTGCCCCAGCTGTGTCCCTCCGGATAGACCATACATTTCAATTCGTGACCGCCCCGCAGAATCGCCTCTCTCATCTCTTCGTTGGAGAAGGCGATCGCCGGCTCATAGGCCCCCCAGTCGAGGTAAAAACTTATCTCCCGCGGAGGGCCTGCCTCCACCCTCTTCACGGCATCGGTATAGTCGGCCATGAAGGCGCCCGACTGGCTCGCGCAGAATCCGAAGAGGCCCGGGTTGTCCCACGTCATGTGGACCGAGATCAGCCCTCCGAGAGATGCTCCCATCATTCCCCTGGCCGCCGGCCTGCTGTCGAGACTGAAGCGGTCGTCGACAAGGGGTACTATCTCCTCGACTATCATCCGCATGAATCCTTCACCCGATTTATACTCGCCCGAGCGATCGACCGGGTCAATGAAGACCATGACCAGCGGGTCGATCTCGCCTGCGGCGATCAGATTGTCGGCAACGTTGACCATACTTGCGAGCTTTATGTATTCCCCGCCGTCGTGCACGAAGAGGACCGGATAGAACATTGTCTCTTCACTCTCGTAGCCGGGAGGCAGGTAGAAGTAGATGCCTCTCTCGTTGCCGAGGATCTTCGAAATGAATCTCTCCTCAATCACTTCACCGTGAGGAATATCGGGATCGTAGATTATCTCGGCAGGCTGTACGTATCCAGGCATGGCGAGCTCGGAGTTCGGCCCGAATCCGCCTGTGACCTGGTCGGGATTGAGCGGATCGAGTATCCAGCGGGAGCCGTTTATTACGAACTTGTAGTCGAGCCTCGCGTTCGTTTCAAATTCGCGGTGAAGGTAGAACAGGTCCGTTCCGGGGACCTCCTCCATCATGTCCGCGCCGGCTTTCCACGAGTTGAAATCGCCTGCAACAGAGACGTTCGAGGCTGCGGCGTCGATGTATACGAACCAGGCCGATGTGCCCTCGACGACAGGGATATCCATCGGCCTGAGATACTTCTCTATGATTGCCTGGCGCTCGCTTTCCGGAGCCTTCTCGAGGCCTGACAGGAATGATTCGAATGATGCCCCTGCCGGCACCGCCGCGAGTAGAACGATGGCGGCAACTGTCAGAGACTTGCGGATCCTCAATTCGACGCTCCCCTGACAAATTCCGAAAGGGCCCCGGTCACCTTGACGAGTGACTCCTTGTGGATGTACATCATGTGGCCCGCTTCGAAGTAATCGATCTTGACGTTCCCCTTGAGCTCGTCGGCAAGGCCGAGATGATCGAATGTGTAATCTGTCGCGAAATACGGAGTAGCGAGATCGTAGTATCCGCTCGCCACGTAGACCTTCAGATCGGGATTCTTCGTCATCGCCGACCGGAGTGTCTCGGCGACATTGACGTAACGGTTCCTGTACCTTCCGTAGTTCCATGGCCTGACCTTGCCTGTGAGTATCTCGTAGGCCAGATCGCTCTCGAATCCAAGTTCGCGCCTGACATAGTCGTTGAGACAGGCCGTATAGGCCCCGTATATATTCTGGTAACTCGGATCGTAATCGTAACCCTCTCCCGCGTCATCCCTGTCCCGGCCAGTGAAACGTGTATCGAGCCGTCCTGTCGTCAGTCCGCGGTCGCGCTGGAGCTCCTTGACGAAGCGCCATATCCTTATGCGCAGGTCGGTCTGCAGGACATATTCCTCCGAAAGCCCCGTCAGCCCCGCGAGCCTTGTTACCGCCGCGTCATACCTGTCCTTTGGTGCCGCGTCGCCGAGCATCAGGATCGCAGTATACTCACCGAGCGCGAATTCCTCAGCGTCGGCCAGCGCCGCCTTGAGGTCGGGGTACCGGTCGCCGAGTTTGCCGTGATACCAGGCTGTCGCCGTGTATGTCGGGAGGAAAAGTGCGTAGGGAAGGTCGTTCCCGACATGGAAGTCGGCGGTCTGGAAGTTGAGGATCGATGAGATCAGCATGATCCCGCTGAGGAACATCCCGTGCCTCTCCTGCAGGTAGCCCGATAGTCCCGCCGCCCTTGTTGTTCCGTAGCTCTCTCCTATGAGGAACTTCGGCGATCCCCAGCGTTCGGCGCGGGTGACATAGAGCCTTATGAACTCCCCGACCCACTTGACGTCCTCCTCCACTCCGTGGAACTGCTGCTTGTCCTCTCCCTCTGCGGGACGGCTGTACCCTGTCGAAACGGGGTCAATGAAAACGAGGTCGCTCTCTCCAAGGAGAGAGTATTCGTTGACCTTCAATTCATAAGGAGGCGGATAAGCGGTGCCGTCGTCCTTCATCGGAACGATCTTCGGACCAAGGAGGCCGAGATGCAGCCATACCGACGACGATCCCGGGCCGCCGTTAAACGAGAACGTGATGGGCCTGTCGCCGGGTGCGTGTTTGCCTTTCTTTGTATAGGCCATGTAGAAGACAGACGCTTTCTCTTTCCCCTCTTCATCCATCAGCACCATCGTACCGGCGGTGGCGGTGTATTCGATATCCTTCCCGCCGATCCGCACCTTGTGCGTGGTCTCGACGAGTTTCTCCTCGAGAACAGCCGCAGTAACGCTGCCGTCGGATACGATGCCCCTGCCTTTTTCCTCCTGCGCCACAGGGACGGAGGGTGAAAGCAGGATGATCGATAAGATGACAAGTACGGGGATCATTGAAAACCGCTTCAGCATGAGATTACCTCCAGCAGTCATTATGGGACCTGTATTGACAGGCGATGATTTTTAGCAGAGTAACATGAATGGACCGGAAACAGGACATGAAAAGTCTGTCACTCGTGTTTGAGGAAGGTGCCGTCACGGTATTCGGCGAAGGCGATACGGAGTTCCTCTTCCGTGTTCATCACTATCGGACCGCGCCAGGCGACCGGTTCCCCGATCGACTTGCCCGATATCAGGAGAAAACGTACGCCGGCAGTATCCGTCTTTATTGTTAAACTGTCACCGTCTTCGTAGAGGACGAGTGTCTCGGGACCGATCATGCTGTCGCGTTCCGGCCCGAAGTATCCCTCTCCACCGATGATATAAGCGAGGACCGTATATCCCGGCTCGACCCTGTGTTCCCATTCAATGCCGGAATCGATCGTGATATCGAGATAGCCGGGATCGGTGACGATATCCTGCACGGGACCTTTCGTCCCCTCGATATCACCGCTGATGATCTTTATCGTTACTCCGTCCGTTGGAGAGACCTCGGGGATCGTGCCGCTCGTCACATCCCGGTACCTCGGGTGCATCATCTTTTCTGAAGCGGGAAGGTTTGCCCATAGCTGGAATCCCCACAACTTGCCGTCACTGCGGCCCTTCGGCATCTCCTGATGGACGATACCGCTCCCGGCGGTCATCCACTGAACGTCTCCCTCTCCTATCACTCCCTTGTTGCCCATGCTGTCGCCATGCTCGACCTCTCCCTCGATCAGATAGGTGATCGTCTCGATACCGCGGTGCGGGTGCCAGGGGAAACCCACGAGATACTTGTCCGGGTCATCGGAATGAAAATCATCGAGGAGAAGGAACGGGTCGAACTCCGGCGCCTCGTAGAAACCGAACACCCGCTTTAGATGCACGCCGGCCCCCTCCATCGTCGGAACCGCTTTCATCAGCTTTTTGATCTTTCTCACGCCGCCCATCTCAGCCTCCCTGATTCATTCGATCCTGTGCGCCGTCTCGACAATCAGTAGCCATGCCTCTTCAACATGCCTGCGCTCCGTATTCGTCTGGCCTATCGAGAAACACAGCATGACCCCGGAGCCTGAACTCTTCCGGGGTCATGTGATGGTTCTTCTTGTCTGTCATGCTATCAGTCGAAGGCCTCTTCGGTCTTCCATACCTCCCATACCTTGCCGACCAGGTCAGGTCCGGGCTTCAGGGTCTTCTTGCCCGGTTTCCAACCGGAAGGAGTGGCCTCCGTGCCTTTGCTCTCTCTTACGAGCTGGAAGGCCTGGATCTGCCTGATGGTCTCGGAGACGTTTCGACCCACGGGGGGCGTCAACACCTCGTAACCCTGAATGACGCCATCGGGATCGATCAGGAACCTGCCCCTGTTCTCGACGCCGGCATCCTCGTCATATATGCTGAATACCTTTCCGACCTTGCCCCCCGCGTCGGAGAGCATCGGAAAGGGAACGCCGCCATCCACCATCTTTGACAGCTCATTGTCGTCCCACATCTTGTGTACGAACATGCTGTCCACACTCATCGAAAGCACCTCGACACCGAGGTCCTGGAATTTAGGGAACGCGTCGGCGACCGCCGACAGTTCCGTCGCTCAGACGAATGTAAAATCACCAGGGTAGAAACAGAGTATCACCCACTTCCCGAGGAAATCGGAAAGCTGAACGCTTGTGAACTCTCCCTTGTGATATGCCGGAGCATTAAAATCGGGAGCCTTTTTTCCGACAGATACCATGGAAGAAACCTCCTTTTTCTCTACAGCAGCCTGATCAGTCTTTTCATCGAGGGGCTCGCCGACAGGTCCTCCCGTGGGCCGAGCGCATGAAACTCCCATCTTTTCCTCCTTCTCATGAGATGTAAGTGGCGAAAGTATACACCACCGGTGGGTTCATTTTAAGAAGAATCGTTAGTATTTAACTGCCTGTATTTGTGGGTTTTAGCCACTTTGGTGCCCCTATGGTACCGTTTATGCACTAATTACTCTGTCTTGCACAAAGGGTGATATTTTGAAAGAACTTATACTCAAGCAGATAGACGTATTCTCCACCTCCCCGTTCTGCGGCAATCCGGCGCTCGTGGCGACCGGGGCCGAGGGCCTCTCTACCGAGGAGATGCAGCGGGTAGCGGCGGAGATGAACATCCTCGAGTCGACCTATGTCACGAGGCCCTATGTCAATGACGCCGATTTCAGGGTCAAGTTCTTCACTCCCAGCAACGAATATGACTTCAGCGGCCATGCGATGATCGCTACATGCTTCGCGCTTGCCGAGGAAGGGATGGTTCCTCTTTGTGAGGGAGTCACCACAAAGAATATCGAGACGAACGCAGGCGTTATGCCGGTCGATTTTCACTTCGAAGAGGGCGACGACTGCTATGATCTGGACGGACCTGACTCGATGCCGCTCAACTCCGCGGGAACACCCGGCGCGCTGAAAAAGATAATGATCCATCGATCGATAGAACGGTTCCAGCTTCCCGACGCGACAGTATCGGTGATCGCCGGGACCCTCGGCATCCCGGAGGGCGAGATCACGTCGACCGGCCTTCCTGTCGAGATAGTCTTCAACGGCGTATACCAGCTCGTCATCCCCGTGCACAGTTCACAGACGCTGCTGTCGCTCTGCCCCGACCTTATCAAACTGAAGCTTCTCAACCTGAAGATGGGCGTACAGACGACCGATGTCTTCACGACCGATGCGTTGAACGACGACTGCATCTGCTACTCGCGCCACTTCTCACCGGCGATGGGTATGTGGGAGGATCTCGGTTCGGGAGCCGGCGGATCGAGCATCGCGGCCTACATGCTGAGGCACGGCGTAATCACATCGCAGGCCGCAGTGATGGAGCAGGGCCCCGAGGCTGACAAGCTCTCCAGGGTACATGTCGATGTCAGAGAGACGAACGGCGAGACCATCGCCGTACAGGTCGGCGGCCTCGCCGTAACATCAATGACACGTTCCGCTGTCATCCATGACAACGACGAGATCGTCGTCGCCTAGGATCACTCTATAATGACGGCGTTCCCGCTTCCTTCTGGAACTTCCTCGCCTTGAGCCCGAAACTTATCAGCAGCACACCGAACATCGTCGCGAAGAAGGCGATCATCCATGAGATCGCTACGATACCCGCTCCGACATACTTGAACAGCATGGCACCGAAGAGTATGGAGAGGATACCTCCAAATATAAGGAGCCACTCGCTGTCGAGTTCCTTCCTGAGCCTTATCGCCGCGAGTATCCTGAACACTCCGCCCCATATGGCCCAGAAGGCTATGAACAGCACTATCATTGTTGCCACAAAACCCGGCCTGGCCAGGGTGATCAGCCCGAGGGCAAGGCCCGCCAGTCCCTCAAGCAGGACGAGCCACCAGACCTCGCTCTCTTTTCTCGCCACTATCGATCCTACAATAGCGAATATCCCCTCGAGCAGGACAAATATGCCGAAGAACATCAGCATGACCTTCATCGCCATTCCCGGCATGAACCAGGCGTACAGCCCGAAGATCAGAGCCACGCATCCCCTGACAATGTAGGTCCACCAGTTCCTGGCCATCAGATCGAGCATTTCGGAGCCTCCTTACCGCTAGTGAGAATGTCACAGAGGTGCAATATCAGGATAGATGAACGTCTGACGGGATTCTACCCGTTAAGGTGCGGCAGTCAACATAAATGAATATTGATTATGATGAGAGTATCGCTGGCTGGTGCGGGGAAAGCCGGATCTAGTACTCCTGCAGGACCTTTTCCCACTCCCTGGCGACATTGATGCGGCGCTTGACCAGGTCGATGATCTTCGGGTTCCCCGTCTTTTCACGGAGCTCTTCCCATTCCTCTATAGCCTGCTCGACCTCGCCGAGACGCGCGTGCAGATAACCTTTGATGAACAGCGTCTTCTGGTTGTTCGGCCTCATATCCCTCGCCTTGCGAAGGTAGACAAGGGCCTCACTGAGCCTGTCCATCTTGTAGTAGATCTCACCGAGCATACGCAGAGCCTCAAAATTATCCTGGTCTATCTGAAGGGCTTTCTCGAACTCCGCCGCCGCTTTCTCGAGATTGAGACGGCTGTAGTAATTGCGGCCCTTCCGAAGCAGTTCCTCGATACGTTCCTCGTTGCCGGCGCCGACCTCGGGATCGATATCGTCCGTGACCAGATCGATCACTCCCATGACCACGAGTCCGTAGATGAGTTTGCTCGAGGTGAACAGCTCCTCGCCGACCTTGTCGTTGATCTCGTTGACCGAATTCTGCCCGTCGATCAGCGAAAGGATCTCCCACTCCCGAGGCTTGAGGTTAAGGGCCTGGCCCTCCTCGTTGCCCTGACAGAGACTGAAGATCGAGTGCCTTGACGGCACCTTGTTCTTGATGTTCGACCATTCATCGATACGCCTCGCGCCCTCGAGAATGAGGTTCTCAGTGTTGAGACTGACGATGATCTCCCGCCTCGAGTCGAGGTCCTCCTCGATGAAGCGGCAGTCACCTTTCTCCCATTTGAAGATGTCGTATACAGATTCCCTCATCCTGGAAGCGAAAAAATTCTCGAGGTGAGTTCCCGATGAGATATTCAGGCCCTCAAGACATTCGATAAGGCCCTTGTACTTGGGCAGCGCTTTTTCGATCTCGACTATCGAGCTGGAATCCGCGACTCCCCATTCCTCGAGCAGATTGAAAATGGATCTGGACGATCTGTCATGGATCGATGCCATGCATACCGAGCCGCTATTGAAGAGAATAAGGGCCTCACGGCTGCCGTCGACGTCGGTAATGATCAACCGGCCGGTCTTCTCATTCATGTGAAAGACCTGAAACAGGTCAAACAGCCCGAGTTCTTCGATTGATGACTGGATCGCCATTGTCCCTTTTCCTTTCAGCTTCTACAGATCGAATTTGAGCTCCTCGATGAGATCGACTGGATCGTCGTCATCAAGGATCATATCCTCTATTTTCTTCACGCCTGACTCCTGCTGGGCCTCTACTTCGGCGGCAGGTTTCTCTGCCGGAGGCTCGGGCGCTGGAACTGACTTCTTCTTCGCGGATTTGTTCCTCATCCTCTCGAGGTCCTTCTTCCCGTCAGCCACGAATGACTCGAGACTCTCACGGATCTTGTCGAACCTTCGGCTTGCGCCCGCCTGAAGCAGCTCGATGAGTTCATCATCAGGCTCATCGCCGAGTTTCGAATCGACCCTGACAGAGTCGGCCGTTACCTGTTCCCCGTGTGAGATGAGGAAATGCATTCCCGTGTATTCCGGGTATATGGCGGCGGCCTCGACTATTGAGTGGATCGCTCCCTTGAAATTATCCTCTCTCAGAGCAATCAGGCCTTTGAGATAATGAGCATCCGCATGGCGCTTGTCGCATGCAAGCGCGCTTTCGATATCGAACAGGGCCAGCGTCATCCTGTTGAGCTTGTAATGCAGCAGGGCCCTCTTCTCATAGAGGATCGCGCTCTTTCCCGTGAACGCCTCGAGCCTCTGAAGGAGGTTCTCGGCCATCGGGTATTCCTCGCGGAACAGGATGCTGGTGAGGTAATTGTAGTTGAGTTCGAGGTTGTAAATATTGATGTTCAGTCCCTTCTTGAACATCCTCTCCGCCTCTTCGACAAGGCCGGTCTGATACAGCAGCGTTCCGAGATTGTTCATCGTATCCGGATCGGCTGTATTCAAACGGAAAGCCTGGAGATAGCATATCGCCGCTTTCCTGAACTCTCCCGCCTCATGGTAGATCGTCCCGCACAGCAGGTACGCCGACGGATTGTTCGGATTATCCTCGAGCGCTTTGAGCAGGAAGGCGAGAGCCTCCGTTGCGTCTTTCTCCGCTATATGGACCTTGGCCATCTCGATATAGACACGGTCCTTCTCCTGCATGTCCTGCAGGGCCTTGCGGAACTCTTTAAGCGCTTCAGGAAGATAGCCGCGCTGCCGATAAGCGGTGCCGAGCGTAAAGTTCGTGCTCTCGAGGCTGGGGATATCCTTCCCCTGGCTTCTCATTCCATCGCTGTCATCATCGGAAAGCGCGAGATTGGCTTCCGTGTTCTGAAACGACGGATTGAGCTTCGAAGCGACGCGGCTCTCCTCCAGGGCATCCTGGTAATGGCCGATATCGCCGAACGCGAACGAAAGCAGGAAATGCGAGCGCCAGTAGTCGGCGTCGATCTTTATCGCGGTCCTCAGTTCGAGTATCGCTTCGTCGGTCCTTCCGAGGTTGTAGTAGATCTCTCCGAGATCAGTGTGGAACACGGCCGACTTGCTTACATTGTCCGCCGCACTGAGGAAGTGCTCGAGCGCCTGCTGGTACAGCCCCTGCGCTTTCAGCACCGAACCGAAATGGATCCTCGCCATGTAGTGCTCTGGATTCTGCCCGACGACCTGTCCAAGCGTCTCGGCAGCCTCATCCAGCCAGCCCATGTTCTGATAGCTCACACCAAGCCTCAGAAAGGCCTCTACGTTGGCGGGGTCCTCTTCGACCTCCTTTTTCCACCGGCTTACGTCGGGATCCTCTATCTTCGTCTCCGAGAAGAGATAAAGAAGATTTTCCCTCGCCAGTTCGAATCTCGGATCGATCTTCAACGCTTCCTTGAACTGCTTTATCGCCTCGTCGTACACGCCCTTGCGATAGTAGAGCACGCCGAGATTGTTCAAGGCGCCGGGGTCATTGCGATCGACCCTATCGGCAAAGCCCAGAAGAACGTCCCTTTCTTGTTTTTTAGCTTCAGGCATAACAGGTCCTTTCGATCCTCCCCTAGACGTTCTGAACCTGGCTGAGAATCTTTGTTACCACTTCGATCACTCTCGAAGGGTTGAAAGGCTTGATCAGAAAGTCTTTCGCCCCGGCCGTAAGAGCGTCCTGGACGAGAGCCTGCTGGCCTAACGCGCTGCACATTACGATCCGCGCCTGCGAGTCGTTCGACATGATCTGCCGTACAGCGTCGATTCCGTTCATCTCGGGCATGATGATATCCATCGTCACGAGATCGGGCTTGAGCTCTTTGTATTTCTCAACAGCAAGCGCACCCGTGTCGGCCTCGCCGACGACCTCCATTCCGTTACCTTCGAGGATGTCCGAAATCATCTTCCTCATGAAGATCGCATCATCTACTACCAGTACTCTGGCTTTCACTGTTGTCTCCTTTCGTCTCTAATCGACATTGATCGCGTCAAAGATCGTGTCGATCGAGTCCGACGTTGGTATAAAGAACAAGAATCCCTTGCATTCGTTCTGGGTCAGCGTAAACGCCGTCTCCAGAACGATCGCGTAATCCGAATCCAGGCTCAGGTCGACGAGGATCGAATCCATTACCGCGCCGAGCATGTCGTACGAGACCTGGGGGACGGAGTGCATTATCTTCTTTCCTATAAATGTCGAGAAGATATTCAGATAGCAGCCGCACATGATGTTGCCGATCTCCTTCAGAGTGGAGAGAGCGTACTCATCAGTAATATTCGGACCTTCGACCGGCTCGCCCGTCGCCATCTCGATCATTTTTTCCGCTTCCGGATGGGGGAACAGCAGAAACATCATGCCTCTGAAATTCTCACTGTAACCCTCGAGATATACGACGGAGATCATCGATTCCGGTCCATTGAACAGCGTATAGATTATCTGGAGAGGAATGATATCCACGTTCGTAATCGAGACATCGATCCTCCTTTTCAGCAGTTCCGCAAGACCGGTTATGGCATGCGCCGACCCGATGTTTCCGAGCTCCTTCAACGCGTCGATCCTCAGATACGACGGCCTCTTAATGGGGCTCATCAAGACACCTTCCTTTGAATAGAGAACGTGGATCCCATATAAATGCTATCCTTCCACTGCCGAGAATCGTCGCTCCGGTTATCCCGCTTGCTCCGCGGATAAGTGAGGGCAGTCCCTTGATCACGATGTCCTGCTGGCCGAGTATCCTCTTTGTGACCAGGCCTACCTTCCCATTTCCCGTATCGACGAGAATCAGCTTTATATATCGCGAACCATGGGTGGATGTCTCGATCCCGAAAAGATCGTCCGGCCTCACGATCGGCACGATCTCATCGGCATACTGCATGACTTCCTGCCCCATTACGGTCCTGAACGAATCGCGCTCGACGCGCGAGGTCTCACATACGTATTCGGCCGGAAGAGCGTGTACGTCGCCCCCGACCTCGAACAGCAGCGCTTTTATTATCGAGAGATTTATCGGAAGCTGCAGCGTAACAGTCGTGCCGATTCCCGGCTCGCTGTGCAGCTTCATCGATCCCCCGAGGCCGTCCACGGCTTTCTTCGCAACGTTCATGCCGACTCCCCTGCCGGAGAACCTGCTTACTTCCTCACGGGTCGAAAAGCCCGCTGAAGAAAGCACGTTGCAGAGCTCATCGTCGCTAATTGACTCTGTTTCAGTGTTTTCCGTATCTAGCTGTCTCTTTTCCTGTACCTTTTCAAGGTCGATGCCTTTGCCGTCATCGGTGACCTGCAGGATGACAAAATTTCTGTCTCTTTTCGCGCTGAGCACGATTCTGGCCGTTTCCGGCTTGCCCAGTCTGATCCGCTCTTCGGGTGTTTCGATCCCGTGATCGACGGCGTTTCGCAAGAGATGGACGAGCGGATCGACCATCGCCTCGAGCACGGTCCTGTCGAGACCGATGTCGGATCCGACGATGTCGAGCCTGGCACCCTTCTCCAGGGCAAGCGAGGAATCCCTCACGAGCCTCTTGAACCGCTGGAAGACCTGGCCGACAGGTATCAGCCTCGCTTCCATCACTTCCTTCTGTATCTCTGATATCAGTTTTCCGGATGAGGAGAGTTCCTCATTGAGCGCTTTGGAACCGATCTTTCCAGCGATGCTGGCAAGTTTGATCCTGCTGATTATCAGCTCACCGACGAAATCCATCAGGGCATCGAGACGCTCGAGGTCCACCCTCGTGGATGTTACCCTCTCCCCGAAGCCTCCTTTGGAGGCCGGTTCCGCCTTATCGACGGCGCTTTCCTTTTCCGCTTCACCGGAGGCCGCCGCAGGCTCGTCTTCCTCGTCATCGTCCGTCTCATCAGTGTTATCTGTGTCTTCAGGTTCTACCTGCTGTTCAGTCTGCTTTTCGGTTTCGGGATGGCTTTCGAGCATCCGGGTCGTCATCGGCGAGAGCAGAACGAAAAAGTCGGCAAGAAGATCTGTATCATCTGCCTCTTCCTCGTCCACTGCAATCCTGACAAGCTCTCTGAGCATATCGACGGCCCTGAGCATAAGGTCAGCTTCCGCCTGGTGCACGGTCATCTCGCCCTTGCGGCAGCGATCGAGTACGTTCTCCATGGCATGGCTCGCCTCTACGACGTGATCGTATCCCATCGCACCGGACATACCCTTGAGATTATGTGCATTACGAAAGAGCTCCTCCACGCAGGCAGCGGAATCACTGCCGTTCTCGAGTGACATTACGCCTGACTCGAGCGACTGCAGGATCTCACCCGCCTCGCTGGTAAAGAGCACCTTGTAGTCACTTACTTTCACTTGCCATAACTCCTGCTATTGCTTCTTCCACTTCCCTGACTATCTGACCAGCTATCTCCTGGACCGGAAGTATCTCGTGTGCCAATCCAGCCGATGTGACCGCACCGGGCATCCCGTATATCATGCTCGTCTCGCGATCCTGGCAGATCACCCTGCCGCCGTACTTCCTCACGGCGTCACACCCAGCCTCCCCGTCCCTACCCATTCCGGTAAGTATGACCGAGATGAGCCTCTTCTTGAAAATCGGCGCTATAGAAGTAAGCGCGAAATCTATCGATGGACATGCCGTCCTCTGTTTTTCATTTCTCGGAAGCAGCATCGTCATGGGCTGGCCGGCCTTCTCATCGAGGAGAAGATGCCTTCCGCCCGGCGCGACAAGGATGCTTCCCGGCCTTACCGCTCCTTCGTCCTCGGCTTCCATCACGTACATCGCCGATCTTGCGTCAAGCCTCTCGGCGAGGTAGGTGGTAAAATTCGAGGGCATGTGCTGCACTATAACTACCGATGCGGGCAGATCGGCCGGAAGCCTCGGAATTATCTCTCCGAGAGCCTGCGGCCCTCCTGTACTTGCTCCGATACAGACCACGCATTCGGTCCTCGATTTGCGCGACGGCCTGATCTTCGCCTTGAGATCGAATTCAACAGGCGCGAAACGCACCTTTTCAGCATCGACTGTCGCGGCGAGCTTGACCTTTGAGACGAGTTCCCTGACAGGGAAACGCATGCCCTTGAAGGTCTTCGACACAAAGTCAACCGCACCGTACTCGAGGCAGGTAAGCGCCATTCTGGCGCCTTCCGCCGTATGACCGCTGAGTATCACTACGGGTGTCGGCCACTCGCTCATGATGTATCTCAGCGTTTCAAGTCCGTCCATTCTCGGCATCTCGAGATCGAGAGTTATCACGTCAGGCTGCAGGTCTACGAGTTTCCTGAGAACCTCGCGGCCGTTGGCCGCCGTTCCTACCACTTCTATCCCGGGCTCCGCATCGAGAGAGTCGGCGATCACCCGGCGCATGAAGGCGGAATCTTCGCCTATCAGCACACGGATGTTCCCCTTCGCCGCTGCATTCTCCTCATAAGCCATCAGAATTTCTCCTGTTTCCCCTGCGCGTCCTTGACCGTCACCTTTCCACTTGTAACGTCGAAGAACACTGTCCTTCCCTTTTCTCCTCCGGTCGATTCGGCCACTATCGGAATGTTCCTCGCCGCCAGTTCCCTCTTCGTCGCCTTCACATTTTCCTCACCGATCTGCATCACACCGGGGCTGGCACTTATCGTCTGGAACATCCTTGCGCCGCCGAAAATCTTCGCCTCGATCCTGGTCCTCTTTGCGCCCTTCTTGGCCATCCGCGAGAGCATCAGTTCGACAGCTGTATCGACGAACTTTGCCCTGTTCAGATTGTTCTGAACCCTCTCACTGCTCGGATGCATCACGTGAGCGAGCCCTCCGATCTTTGAGACCGGGTCGTAGAGCACAATGCCTACGCACGATCCCAGGGCGAAAGTCATCATCCTGGCCGGGGCCATCGACACCTTGAACTGCGCCATCCCGACCTTGATCAATAATCCTGTTCCTCTGCTGCCGATCATGAGCTGTCAATCCGGAAACCGGATCTGCGCCTCCCTTTAAACTGAAGCGAGATTCTCTATATCGAGCGATTCCGAGACGAGCTTTCTCGGGTCGAGACATATGATCATCCTGTCTCCGACCTGTGCTATCCCCAGTATCGCTTCTTCACACTTGTGATCCGAGCTGACGCCCGGCGAAGACTTTATCTCCTCGTCCTCGATCTTCACGACGTCCCGCACCTCGTCCACCACTATCCCGAACCTTCCCTCACCGGACTCGAGGATGATCACCCGCTGTTTCCTGCTGCTGCTGTCTTCTTCCGTCTCTCTCGATCCCAGAACGAGATGTATCCTCAGGACAGGAATGATCTCACCCCTGAGATTGATAACGCCTTCGACCGGTCCGGCCATACCGGGGATCGGGCAGGCCTCCATCGGCCTGATGATCTCCTTGACCTTCCCTACGGGGATCCCGTAGTGCTCACGGCCGAGACGGAACGTGACGAGCTGCGTCCGTGTCGTTTGATTCTGGTCATATCTTTCGTTGCTCATCGCTCTTCGCTCCTTCCATGGCGACCGGACTGTCAGTTCGCGTTTACTACTTCGTCGACCTGATCGATTACGCTTATCTTGAAGCGCCCGACATGCTCGCGAAGCTGGATGGCCATGTCGCTGAGTTTCTGGGCGGAAGAGGCCACGTCTTCCATGCTCGATGTCATCTGTTCCATCGACGCGGCGGTCTCCTGCGTCGAGGATGCGTTCTTCTCCGCGCTGGACGAGATCTCGTCGATCGAGTCGATCACGTTCTTCATCCCGCGGCTCAGTTCCTTCGTCGCTGCCGAGATCCGCCTCGCCATATCGCTGGAGCTCTTCAGCACCTCGACGATCTCATCGAGCGACTCGCCCGTTCTCGTAATGACCTCGCGGCCCTCGGTGACCTCTTTTGATCCGAGTTCGATACTGGAGACCGCGGTCTGCGTGTCATCCTGCGTCTGCCGGATCAGAGTACCTATCTCCTCGGCCGCTTTCGCGCTGCCCTCGGCGAGTTTCTTGACCTCGTCCGCTACGACGGCGAATCCGCGTCCTGCTTCGCCGGCCCTGGCAGCCTCGATAGCCGCGTTGAGAGCGAGCATATTGGTCTGGTCCGCGATGTCAGTGATTACATCAACGATCTCGCCGATCTGGTTGGACCTCTCGCCGAGATGCTTTATGATGCCCGCCGACTCGTTAGTGACGGCATAGATCGTGTTGATCTTCTCGACTGCCTCCTTGGCGGCGTCGCCGCCCCTGGTGGCTGTCTCCGAAGCGTTGGTAGCGGCGGAAGCGGCAAGCTCGGCGCTGTTTGCGACCTGCTTGACCGACCGCTCCATGTTCCTGATCTCCTTGATCATATCATCGACCTTGTGCGCCTGCAGGTCGGTCGACTTGGCAATGTTCTGGACTGTCAGGGATGTTTCCTCGGTGATCGAGTTCATCTCCTCGGTCGAGGCCGAGAGGCTCTGCGCCGAGAAGTTGACCTTGTCCGCGGTGGACCTGATCACATTTATGATCCCCGCGATATTAGTAAACATGTCATTGAGAGTCGTGCCGAGCCTTCCGAGCTCGTCATTCGATCCGATATCTATCTTCGTAGTAAGATCGCCCGCGTTGCTCGCGAGGATCCTGCTCGCCGAAAGAAGCTGGCGAACCGGCTTCTTCACGACCATGTGAACGAGGTAATAGAAGATTATGAATATTCCGAGAAGGGTGGCGGCGATAACACCGAATATCTTCCAGCGAAGACCGCTGGCAACGTATCTCTCCACGGGAGCGACGGTGACCCTTATCGAGCGGCCCGAGCCGTCCTCGAAAGGAGCTGTGAAGACGCCGGCCAAGGCCCACTCTTCAGAAGCTTCGCCCTCTACGATCTCCGTTGACGACATCTGCATAACGCCTTCGCTGTCAAGGATCTCCAGGTTCTTGATAAAGGAATAGTCCTTTGTCAATTCACCGAGCAGTTCGGCCAGTTCCTGCTGGCTCTCGATGCCGGCGCCTGAACCGATGGCCGCGGGCATGAACTCCGCCCAGTCGTTGTCTCTCGTCCTGACGGCGTTGTCGACCGCGCCGCTGGAGAGCCTCGCCAGCATGAATGTCGAAACCGCGCACATGCAGAACGCTATGAGCGCCATCGATATGAACACCCTGCCGGAAAGGGTCTTGCCGAATCCGATGTCCTTCATCTCAATCCTCCCTCAAATGGTCTTCCTGTACTTTTTTCCTGTAGATCTTGCTTCTCGGCTCCACCAGCTCGAAGAGATCCTCGAGCGGACCGGTCAGCGCCTCGCTCTTGCCGAGAACGAGCAGACCACGGTCCTGGAGCGACTCATAAAAATTTCCTATCACTTCATCCCTGACTTCGTGCTCGAAATGGATCATCACGTTTCTGCACATGATCAGGTCGAGATGGGAATAGGGCGGCGCTGCAAACAAGTCGTGTGACACTATCTTTACAAGGGATCTCAGCCCCGATGTCACCTTCCACGCCGGTCCTTCCTTCTCGAAATATCCGTCCCTGATATCCACGGGAAGGGCCTCGATCTTCTCATCGCTGTAAACGCCTTTCCTCGCCGTTCTGCAGGAGTCTTCCGAAACATCGGTCCCGAAGACTTCGATATGCGTATTCGGTGAAACGTTTTTTACGGCGCGATCGATCATCACGGCCATGCTGTACGCTTCCTCCCCGGTAGAGCACCCGGCGCTCCATGCCCGGATGACTCCGTGGCCCGCGCCTGTCTTTTCGTCTATAAGAGCGGGGACGTATCCTCGCTCTAGCGACCTGAAGACATCACGGTCCCGGAAAAATTCCGTCACATGTATCGTGACGATATCCATAAGCTTTTCCATCTCGTCGGCATCGACCGTCAAGCGGCTGATGTATTCCTCCATCCCGCTGCTGCCTGTCATCGCCATCCTGTGAAGGACGCGCCGGTTAAGGGTCGTCGCCCTGTAACGGGACAGGTCGATCCCACACCGGCTCTTGACGATCCAGGCGAGTTCGCTCAGGTCGAGCACATCAGTCTCGTGGGCCATCTTCCTCCCGGACAGGCGGCGATGGCCGCCCGCTCAAGATGAAAATCATCGGGCGGCTCTCGTTCCGGGGCATAAAGCGCCCGAAACCAGTGTCGCCCTGTTGTAATTGTTCTTATGTGCTGTACTGCCCCGAAAAACGGGGTCTGTTGTCGGAAACCGGAACTGCAATTGCCATACCACAAGAAGACTGACAGCGCCTGGAGGGGCGGGATTCGCACCCGGTATGCCCTCGATGCGCATGATATGTCGTAATCTGCCTGTTTTTATGGGTTTATACCGTTTCAGGGACTATCAGGACCTATACGGAGTGGGGATACAGGACGGGACACGACGCAGGAAACTGCACCTGTTTATTGCTTTTTGCAACTGGAGCGTCAAGGGAGAGTTACAATGAGGAACCTGACTGTCAAGCAGGTGGATGCTTTTACAACACGTCCGTTCGGTGGAAATCCTGCCGGTATAATCACTAACGGTGACGGATTACGGCCCGAGGAGATGATGAACATCGCCTCGGAGATGAACCTCTCCGAGACGGCGATCGTCACACTGCCTGAATCTCTCGATACAGATTTCAGGGTCAGATTCTTCACACCGAGTGAAGAGGTGGACCTCAGCGGCCACCCCATAATAGCTGCCACATGGGCCCTCCTCGAGGAAGGCCGCATCCAGGTCAGTGACGGAGTCACTACTGTCAACATGGGCACCAACGCAGGGCGTATAGCTGTCGACCTTCTCTTCTACAGCACCGATTCCCCCGAAACGGGGAGTGACAGGGTAGCGGTGAAGAACGGGCTCGCCTGCGGTGAGCTTCACAGGATCATGATGCACCAGTCGATCAAGAATCATTCACCTGCCGCTACAGATGTAGCGGAAATCGCCGCCATCCTGGGCATCGATCCCTCTGAGATCAGCGGTACGGGGCTCCCGATGGAGATAATCTCGACCGGACTGAACCAGTTGATGATCCCCGTAAAGAGCAAGGAGACTATCCTTGATCTCAATCCGGATCTTATCAAGCTCGGAATGTCGAACAGGAATGACGGTATCCACACGAACCATATCTTCTCTACCGATACTTTCAGCGAGGACTGCGCCTCCTACTCGAGGCACTTTGCCCCAGCCGTGGGTATGTGGGAGGATCCCGGGACAGGAACCGCCGCGGCGGGACTGGGGAACTACCTTCTCCGTCACGGCATCGTCACCTCCGGAGAGATGATCATGGAACAGGGCAACGACACCAGAAACCTCGCGCGGATCATTGTCGAAGTCGAGGAATCGATGCTCGATGAGGGCTCGGCCCGGATCGGCGGACTTGCGGCGACCTCGATCTCGAGGGAGATATCCCTGGAGATCGGCACCGTAACGGTCATCTGAGTTTTAAATTGAGATCTTGATCTTGTCGACCAGGCAGTTCGACATCGGAAGAGCGAATCTGAACACCGACCCCTTACCCTTCTCGCTTTCCACCCATATCCTGCCCTTGTGCAGGGAGATATAGTGATTTACGAGGCGCAGGCCGATTCCGAGACCGTTCTGGCTTCTGTCCGTCCCGCCGTCGACCTGGGTGAAGTTCCCGAATATCTCGCGCGTCTCACCAGGTTCCATACCGGGGCCCTCGTCCCTTACCGAAACGATGATCTCGCCCTCGCCGCACTCCGAGTAAATGGTCACCATCCCCTCCGGGGGGGAGAACTTCACGGCATTGCCGAGCAGATTGACACAGACCTGCCTTATCCTTTGAGGATCGAAAGCCGCGATAGGGATCGATTCGTTGAGTTCTGATACGATTGTGACGCCGCTTTTATGGGCCGCCGGTTCGGCCATCTTCATCGACAGCCTGATCATCTCGTTTATGCTCGCTTCCGTGACGTTGAGCATCGTGTCGGATACCTCGACCTTGGAGAGGTCGAGCAGGTCGTTGATCGCCGACAGGAGCTTCTTCGACTGGCCATCGATGATCTCGAGGAACTCCCTCCTCGTAGTCTTCTCTATCTCGAACCCGTCATCCTCGATGAGCGTGTCTGAGTACGCCATGATTATCGACAGGGGTGTCCTGAGCTCGTGACTGATGCGTCCGAGAAATTCGCTCTTGAGCTGGTCAAGCTGCATCAGTTTCCTGTTTACGTCGGTCAGCTCCCTGTTCTGGAGCGTTATCCGCTCCTCGAGCATCTTTCTCTCTGTCACGTCGTGTCCGACGCCGAGGACATACGGATGCCCCTTGATCTTGACAAGAGTGGCGGAAACATCCATGAAGACGATCTCGCCGTTCTTCTTCAGATAGGGAACCTCGGTAAGGGTCGCCGACTCTCCCTTCAGTATCCTGGCAAGATTGGTCCTGGAGAGGTCCCTTCTGTCCGGAGTCGTGAAGAGCCAGTAGCTCTTGCCGATAAACTCCTCCGGGGAATACCCGAACTGCCTGTAAACAACGTCGTTGCACTCGACAATCTCCCCTGAATAGTTTACCAGCATGATCACGTCGTTGGCGTGACTCATAAGGGTCCTGTACTTTTCGCCCAGTTCCCTGTGGCTCTCGATCATCTGCGAGTTCTCGATAGCGATAGATGTCAGCTGGCTGAATTTTGTTACGAGCTCGAGATCGAATTCGCTGAAGCGGTTCGTCTTGTAGCTGCCGAGATTCAACGTGCCGATCAAGGAGTCCTTGGCGATCAGCGGCACGACGATATCGGATCCGAGATTATCTTCCTTCATGATCTCGGAGAACCTGGTATCCGCGGAAATGTCGCGCCTCAGGACAGGTTTTCTGTGTATCGCGACCCATCCGACGACGTTCGATTCCTCCAGGGGAACGAACCGGCCCTCGAATGAAGAGTCTCCGTCATTTCGGTGGATGTGCCTGATATAGAGGCAGTTGTCGTCCTTCTCGTAGATAGCGAGGCAACCGATATCGTAATCGATGATACGGGCCAGCTCACTCGACATCTTCGAGAGGATATGATCCAGGTCGAGCCGCGAGTTAAGCGCCTCCGCCATCTCCATGACGGCAGAGAGCTCCCTTATCAGCTCATCCTTGTCCCTGGCGGGCGAGTAGACTGTATCGGAAAAATGTTCGCGTTCCATCGATTATCCGCTCCACGAAATATCCCTGCTCAGACCCTGAACAGGTCATTTGAAGCATGAAATATTCCATTTTACGGATAAACGTCACAAAGTAACGGATCCGGCCCTCTCAACCCCTGAAAGAGAATCGGCTCTTGAAGTGCCGGAGGCTGAGATCCCTTCCGTACTCGACATTTACGGCCGGTATCCTGTCACGGTTGTCGGCAAGTACCTTCAACGCCTCGACGACCGAGAAAAGATCCCTGTCCTCGTATGCCAGACGCGGAACGGCGGCCCTCACGTAGTTTACCCTCGGTTCGGGAGGAGTCTCCTTCTCACCGTCAAAACTACCGAACGCATAGAGCCCCAGTTCACAGACCCGGTGGCCGGCGATCAGAAGGAGCGCTGTCAGGGAGATCCCCTTGAACTCGTCGTCACCGGCTGTCCCATCGAAGAATTTGTCGAGATCGATGTAGACCGCATGACCTCCGACAGGCCTGATCACCGGTATCCCGGCCTCGAAGAGGCGGCGGCCGAACCTCACGACCTGCCCTATCCTCGCCTCGAGATACTCATCGCGAACCACTGTCCTGAGGCCTTCCGAGATCGCCTTGAGATCCCGACCCGGCAGTCCGCCGTATGTAGGGTGCCCCTCGGCCATGATCTGGTGATCGGTGATCCCTTCCTTGAAGTGGGGGAACTTTTTAGAGAAATCGCCATCCTTGCGGATCAACAGCGCACCGCCCATGTTGACGAGGCCGTCCTTCTTGAGGCTGATGTGGAACCCGTCGGCATAGCGGAACATCTCGTGGACGATCTTCTCTATCGAGTGGTCCCAGAACTCGTCTTCGCGCTTTTTAATAAAGTAAGCGTTCTCGGCGAACCTGCAGGCATCAAAGAAGAAGGGAACGCCGTGCTTCCGCGTGACGTTCCGGATCTGGCGGATATTATCGATCGATACGGGCTGTCCGCCCCCTGTATTGTTCGTTATAGTCAGGTAGACGAGCGGCACCCGGTCCTTCTCATGCTCGAGAAGATTATCGAGCTCCTCGACGTCCATATTGCCGCGGAAGGGGAATATCTCGTCGCCATCGAGGTGCTCCCGGCAGGGCATGTTAAGCGGGACCATACCCTTGTCCTCGACGTTTCCCTGGGTCGTATCGAAATGGGAGTTACTGGGAATGATCCAGAGCGGTTCACCGTTTCCGTGGCCATTCGTCCCGAGCTTCGATTCGATTCGGCTCTTCAGTTCAGGCATCAGCCCGTCAGAGGGCGGAGCGCTGCTGCCCTTCCCCGCGGCGGCCAGCTGCCTGCCGAGTATCGAGAAAAAGGCGTTCTCCGCCGCCCTTCCCTGGTGAAACAAAAAGAGACTCTCGGAAGAGCCTCCAGTAGAACTATCCTTTTCGCACCAGCCAGCACCGAAGGTCTCCGCGAACTGCTCCCTGAGTTCGAAGTACCCCTCGTTCGAGCCGTACGACTCGTCGCCCAGCATCATCGCGGCCCACTGGTCCATAGTCATCGTCGTCGTACCCGAATCGGAGAGAAGATCGCACCCGGGGATCCTGTCCGCCCTGAAGAGGAAAGCGTTGAGTCCTGCCTCGTTTATCAGGATGTCCCGCCTCTGCTCAAAATCATCGATCGAGCAGTCGCGGAACCTCACTACGGCATTTCGGTATGGCCTCGGCCTGTACCACTGACCCGGATCTTCCGGGGTATCGATGTTCTCCTTGAACTTCTTGATAAAGAAGGCTGTAGAATCGGACATCAGACGTTCTCCCTCGTCGGAATGTTCATCACTTCCCTGACTTCTCTCATCGTCTCTTTAGCTATTACGGATGCCTTGTCGGCGCCCGCGCCGAGGATCTCCCTGACCCGCTCCGGGGAGGCCTCGAGTTCGGCCCGTCTCTCGCGGATAGGCTCGAGGGCGGCGTTCATCTTCTCCGCCAGCTCCATCTTGCACGAGACGCATCCGCGCGCGCCTGACTCGCACTCGCCGCGGATCGTCTCCAGCTCGGTCTTGTTATATATATCGTGGAACGCGTAGACGACGCATCCGTCCGGATGGCCGGGGTCATCCTTGCGTATCTTTACCGGATCTGTGAACATCGTCCGGATCTTCTTTACCGTGTCTTCCGCGCTGAGATTCGTCGCGATATAATTACCCGAGCTCTTGCTCATCTTTTTATCGATGCCATCGAGGCCCGGCACCTTGGGCACCTCGGTCAGGAGCGCCTTCGTTATCGGGAAGACATCGCGGCCATAGAGCGAGTTGAACCTCTGCCCAAGATCCCTCGTCAGGTTGACGTGGGCCTCCTGATCCTTGCCGACCGGCACGAAATCGCCTTTATAGACGAGGATGTCCGCCGACTGAAGCGTAGGGTAGCCGAGGAGCCCGAGGCTCGGGTTCTCGATCTTGTACCCCTGCACCATGTCCTTGTATGTAGGATTGCGTTCGAGCCAGCCGAGCGGTGTGATCATCGAGAAGAGGAGATGAAGCTCGGCGACCTCGGGAACGTGAGACTGAACGAATATCGAGCATTTCTCCGGATCGAGCCCCGCGGAGAGCCAGTCGATGGCCATCTCGTGGACATTGGCTGAAAGGTCGCCGACGTTCTCGAATCCGACGGCTCCGCCCCCGCCGGGAGTGGTCAGGGCGTGCCAGTCGACAATGAAGTAGAAGCAGTCGTACTCGTCCTGAAGCCTGACCCAGTTATTGAGCGCACCGAGCAGGTTGCCCAGGTGGATGCTCCCTGTCGGCCTCATGCCGCTGGTCACTCTCTGTCTTGCCATCGATATTCTCCTTCCGGCAAACCGGATTCGCATTATCGCAGTCTTTGTGGATGATTCAAATAAAAAAAATGTAGGGGAGGCAGGACTCGAACCCGCAACCCCCGGTTTTGGAGACCGGTGCTCTAGCCAGTTGAGCTACACCCCTACAAACGCCATTTTCAGAACAGGCGTAGAGGAAATAATATCAATTTTCGGCTGAAAGTCAAGCCGTTTGGGGCGGTTGCGGGGACGGTATAACGAAAAGGGAGGGAGCCGCATGGCTCCCTCCCCCTGTTTCATCTATCCAGACTGTCCTCAGCCGGCCAGCTTCGTCAGCAGGGCCGCGAGGAGGTCCCAGAACTTCGCCACTGTGGGCACGTTGACCCTCTCATCCGGCGAATGCGGGTGCTCGATGTCGGGACCGAACGAGATCATGTCCATCCCGGGGAACTTCTCGCCGATGATGCCGCACTCAAGGCCGGCATGGATCGCGATCGTCTTCGGCTCTTCGCCGAACACTTCCTTGTGAACGCCCTGGAAGACCCTCAAAAGGTCGGAATCCACATTGGGCATCCATCCGGGGTAGGGATCGTTCTCTACGAACGAGGCTCCCGCCAGTCTCGCGTCCGCTGAGATCCTGTCGCGCAGGGCCTGCAGCGCAGTTTTAATGGAACTCCTCGTCGAGGTCCCTATCTTCGCCTCGCCATCTGTCATGGCGATAGTGGCGAGATTGTTCGATGTCTCCACGAGACCCTCGATATCGTAGTTCATCGCCTCGACGCCATGAGGCAGGGCGATGAGCAGATCGAGAAGCGCAGCCTGGCTCTGTGCGTCGAGGACCTTTCCGCCGCCGTTCTCCGAGGGAGTGAGCGATGCGTCGAGGCCCTTCTCCTTGCCGCCGAGCTCGATCGCGATCTTGGCGATCCAGTCGGAGACGAGTTCCTCGACGTCCTTTACGGCCGTCTCGAGGATCATCAGCTCGGCAAACGTCTCGCGAGGAATCGCGTTGCGCTTGTTTCCGCCCTTGATCTCGATCAGGTGCGCCGGCTGGCTCGCCGTGATCGTGCCGATAATGCGGGTGATGATCTTGATCGCGTTGCCGCGCTGCTCGTGGATATCGATGCCGGAATGTCCGCCGCGAAGGCCGAAGACCTTGAGGGTATACGGCTTCGTGCCGGCCGGAGCGTCGCTGCGCGTCACGGGCAGGTTCAGGTTCGAGTCGCCGCCGCCGGCGCAGCCGATCGTGACCTCGCCAAGTTCTTCGCTGTCGAGGTTGAGCATCATCTCGCCCTTGAGAAATCCGGGCTGGATCTGGGCCGCGCCTGTCAGGCCGACTTCCTCGTCGACTGTGGCGAGGATCTCGAGCGGTCCGTGGACGATGCTGTCATCCTCGGCCGCCGCCATCCCGGCCGCCAGGCCGATGCCGTTATCGGCGCCGAGGGTCGTGCCCTTCGCCGTCAGCCAGTCGCCGTCCATCTCGGTCTGGATAGCGTCCTTCATAAAATCGAAATCGAGATCGGAGTTCTTCTCGCCGACCATGTCCATGTGCCCCTGGAGCACGACCACGGGGGCGCCCTCCTTGCCTGCCGTCGCGGGAACGCGGACTACGACGTTACCCGCCTTGTCCTGCTCCGCCTCGAGTCCCTTCTCCGCGGCCCACGCCAGAACGTATTCGCCCATCCCAGCCTCGTTGCCTGAAGTGTGCGGTATCGAAAGGAACTTCTCGAAATGCTTCCAGAGATTCTTCGGTTCCATGTCGCCTACTGACATTCTCCTCGACCTCCTCTTTCTGTCCGTTCAATGAATGGTAACAGTTGATTTGCGAATTTGGGTCCCGGCAGCCCGAAGGCGGGCCGGGCAATGGATTATAAGCAAGGCCGCCACAGCGGTCAAGACTTCCATTGATACCCCCGGTGGAGTATCATGTTCCAGGGCATATTCATGGAGGCTGATTTGATCAGAGAAATTCCTGTAAGGACCGGTAAACGAAATGAACTTGTGGACATCACATCGACGATCCGGGAGCTGATTGACGAAAGCGGCGTCAAGGAGGGGATCTGCCATATCTTCGTCCCTCACACGACTGCGGCGGTTACTATCAACGAGAAGGCCGACCCGGCCGTAGCCAGCGACATATCGAATACGCTTGAGAAGATAATACCGGCCGGCTGGGGATACCGCCACGCCGAGGGAAACTCCGACTCGCACCTCAAATGTTCCCTCGTCGGGGCGAGCGAATTCGTGATAATCACGGACGGACGGCCCATTCTCGGGACGTGGCAGGCCGTTTTCTTCTGCGAGTTCGACGGCCCCCGCTCGAGGCACTGCGTCGTGAGAATAACGGGGGAATAGGCCAGGTCAGGTTCTTCCACCGGATTTCAGGACTTCCAGATACTCTCCGGGGGCATACGCCGGGACTTCCGATTTTCTGAAGTCCCTGATATTCCGGGTGATTATCGCTCTCGCTCCAATCCCTGACGCAGCCTGAGAGATAACATCATCCTCAAAGTCCCTCCCTTTGCCCTCCAGGGCCAACTCCACGACACTGCGGTCGACAGGAGCCACGTCGAGGAAGGAGAGAAGTTTCTTCAAAGAAGCTTTCGCCCTGTTTTTACCAAGAGATCTTGAGACAAGGTAGTGAAGGGTCGTCACGGTAGTCGCACAGAGAAAACCATTGATCTCTCCCCTCTCGGCCTTCGAGAAGAGGAGAGCCGCAACTTCTGAATGAGGCCTGCGATCGAGAAGAAGATCCAGGGTTACGTCAGTGTCAAAGAGGACCTTCAAAGATATTTCTCCTCTATATGCTTCTTGTAGTCCCCATCGTCTATTGAACTCCCCTTCAGGGATCCTCTCAGCGCCCGCACTTTTGGAGAGATAGAAGACGGATCATCTTCCGGAGCCATGCCCAGGCCGGAAAAGAAATCAGCAACAAGCCGGGAAACAGATTTGCCTGAACGCTTCGCGTATTTCTTGGCATTTTTAATCAATTCCTCATCCATTCTCAGTGTGAGCTTGGTCGGCAATCTTCTACTCCTTGGATATGACGTACATTTTACATTAATATTATACGTATAATCGGCTGATTCGTCAAGCCCCGTAATCTTCATACCCGGGTCACCAGGGATAGAGATCGAAGGTGAATCCGAGCAGTATTCTCTCCTCCTTGTAGAAGAAGGGCAGCCTGCGGCCCCAGTCGACGGACAGCTCCAGGTCGGGGTGATAGGAGCGGCCCTTCGGCTTCGCCAGGGCGTCCCTCAGAAGGAGCCTAACCCTCGCGCGGTTCCAGTACTCCCAGTCCCCGCCTTCGGGATAGCATGCCTCCACCCCGTACGAGAACTGCAGGCTCGCCGCAAGTGTCCAGGTGATCCTCGCGAGGATAAGCGGACCGCTCTCCGAGAGCCCTCCTCCCGCCTCCGTCGAATCATACCAGGCGTAACCCGCCCCGAGATCGACTCCCTTGAAGACGCTCACCGCGTGCCTGTTCAGGGGATCGAAGAGATTATCGAGTCTTACGAACCCGACGGCTCTCGCCATTGAGGCTGTATGCTCCGACCCGTAATAGGGCGACTCGCGGTCATAGGTGTAACCGCCCTCGAGGCTGAGCCGCACAGGGCCTGTCCAGCCCCTCGCAGCGGCGTCGATTCCGGTCCTCATCCTCGAAACCGTCCTCTCGGAAGTCCCGCTCGTATAGGTCGTACCGTCATGTGTGAAGAAGGGGATGACGGAGAAACATCCGCGCCCGAAGACAGGCTCGATTGCGATATCGGTCGAGCCCTTCGATGATGTGAAGTCGTATCCTATCGACAGCTTGTTCCACCTGTACTCCTCTCCATAGGCGGAAAATGCCGGAGCGATATGATTACGGAAAAACCCTGCCGCCCCGCCGTCTACCGGTGACGGTCCCTTGCCTGCCGGGTCGCAGACAGGCCCGAACTCTCTCGCTTGCGTATCTTTTCCGTACGAGACGGTATAGCATTTTTTCCCCTTGAGCCTTCCAGAGGAGAGGACGATGAACCTGCCGCTCTCACCGCCCGAGACGATCTCGACCCTCGACGGGTTGAATGATTCCCCCGTTCCATCATCCGTTATCATGAAATCTCGCTTGCCGAGTTCACCCGATTCGAAGGTACCGGCGCCGGCTGAGATCCCCAGCTCGATCCAGTAATGTCCCCTCTCGAAGAATATGGCGCTTTCGCCTGTGAACTGCGGCCCCGCGGACAGGGGAACCGCGGCAGACAGGACGATGACCATAGCGAATATCAGGTCCTTCCTCATGACTCTCCCCCCTCTCCCGCCCCGACTCGCAGCAGATGCTCGGCGAACTGGACGAAGCTCTCGCGCCTGTCGTAATGGGCGGTCACCTTCTCCCCCGCTCCTGTCGATTCACCGAGTTTCTCGAGGATATCATCCAGGGTCCCGCTGTCTGGAACGTACTGCGCCTCGAAGTCGCTTATCGGGGGCGGCTTTTCCGCTTCTACATATATTTCAAGAAAATCCTCACTGCTGATCCCGGTCCTCGATGCGAACGCTTCAGCGATCTCGCCGTAGATCCACACTCTCTTCTCAGTCCAGCTCATGAACCCCTCCATGTGACAGAAATGCCTGCAGACCGATCGTGATTCCAACTTGTTGTCGTGAAATCTTAATACAATAGAGTCAGATATGGCAAGAAAGAGAGGCCATGGATCAAAAGAGATAGAGGAACGGGATCAGCCCGGAGGTGTCACGCTCGAGCCAGGCCTCGAAGTAGACGTCATCGATCCTGACGCGGCCCGCCACGATCTCCGTGCTGGTCAGCCGCACGACACCCTTGAGGAAGAACTGTTTCTGCCTGACAGCCTCGTGGATCAGTTTCGGGTCGTGCGCCTCGATGAAATACCGTTCGCCCTGGGCCTCGATCCGCACCGTGGCGATATACTCGCTGACATCAGGATCGTCTATCGTCGCGGGGCTGTCATCAAGGCCGAGGTACAAATCAACCTCGAGATCATAGTCCGATGTGAAATAGAGAGTATCGGCGAATATGGTGGCGAAGAAGTCGATCTTAACGATCTCGTATTCCTCGTCCCTCATCTCTCCGGGAGAATCGAAGGACAGGGATCCGAAATGCTCACCGGTCGTACCCGCAAAGAGGATAGGCTGAAAGTTCTCAGGATCGGGCCGGTTGCTCAGTGTCATCTGGGTATTGCACCCTGAGAAGAGAAGAAGAACGGCCAGCGACGCGATCGTTATCCGCCTCATCAGCTAAAACCTCCAGAAGAAGGAAACATGCGGCATGACAGGGGTCTTGACACCCTCATCGAGGTCGAGGCCGGGCCATACCACACCGAGTTGAAGGGCAAAACTGCGCAGGACACCGAACCTCACTCCGGCGCCTCCCCTGAATTCCTTGTATGTAAAGTCGAAGCCGATCTCGGCCATGAGTTTCACATGATCGACCGGATTGAAATCGACGGCGCCGAGGAATGACCTGTGGTGGACCTGTCCCTTGATACCCACGTCCACGACCACCGAGTCGCCCTCTGAGTCGAGAGTGATCGGTTCGTTCGAGTCGGAGTACCCGTCGACATACTTGTACTGATATCCTATATGCAGCCCTACTTCAGGCAGGACCTTCTTGCTCAGCGAAACATTTACCGCGAAGACCTCGAAGCCCGACGACATATCGATGCCGTCTTCATCGAGCGCCTGCTCGACCACGTAGTCGACCGCCATGTCCGAACCGGCCAGATTGTAATAGCCGAGAAGCACGGAAAGGGCTGGACGCCTCTCCGACTCCTGCAGCAGGCCGCCCTTGAGCTGGAAATTGACCATCGTCGCGGCGTCGAGAAGGGTGTTTGTCGTCAGCTGCACCCTGTCCCTCAGGCCGAAGCCGGTCTCCCCCAGCCCGACCTGGATATTTGCGCCATTTCCGAGGATATAACCGGTATCGAGACTGAACAGCTTGGTGGGATATTCCATGTGCGGCGGCTTCTCGCAGGATCCGCTGCCCGGATACAGTATGATCATTACCGCTGCGGCCGATACCGCCGCGGCTCTGCTGATTCTCTTCAATGTCATGTCAGTATTCATTTTCCGTCCGATTCCCGGGAGATCCTCATGGATGATAATCATCCGGATGCACCCGTAAGGACGGTATAGAGCATAAAAAATGCCGCCTGAAAACGACCTTAGCTCCTTGGAAGGGGAAAGCGATCCTAAGGGACTCTCACCGGAGCGTTGATGGTCGAACCTGACAAGTCAGGTGGAAGCCTTCTCCAGATAAGCGGCTCATCTCCTAGGGGAAGAGATGGGGTTTTTGTGGTAGGAAGGAAAAGTCTCCCGTTATATTCAGACGGCAAACCCAAACGATATTTGTTTAACTCTTTTCCTTGCACGACCTCCGAGGTGTCGTTCTTCCGGGCATGAAAACCTGTTCGCTCTGTGGTGTCTCTTATGTTGTTTTAAATCTACCCGAATGCCTGTTGTCCACATCTGTGAACTATCTAATCATAGCGAATCCCGTCAGTTTTTACCATAGGGGATTCGACCTATTTTCACAGTGTTTTCGGGCCTTCCGGCCATGGCGGGGCAATACCTGAATCAGCGCTCGAGATCGAGATCGACGAGGCCTATCTGGATCGCGTAACGGACCAGTCCCGCCGTCTCGTGTATGTCGAGTTTGTTCATGATGTTCGCGCGATGGTTCTCCACCGTCTTGACGCTGATGAACTTCTTTTCCCCTATCCTCTTGCTCGTATATCCCTCGGCGATCAACTGGAGTATCTCTCTCTCCCTGTTGGTCAGCCTGCTGAACTCATCCTTCGCTTTCCCTGATTTTTTATGCTTCTCGTATTTTTCCAGCGCATCGGTTGAAACCTCGGAACTGAGAAAGAACTCCCCGTTCATGACGGTCTCGACAGCCTGGAACAGGATGTTCACGTCATCTCCCTTTACCACGTACCCGTCAGCTCCCGCGTCGAGAGCTCCAAAGAGGTAGTTGTCGTCGTTGTGTATCGTGAGGATTATCACCTTTGTGCCGGGAACGTCTTTCTTGATCCGGGTCGTAGCCTCGATACCGCGCATTATCGGCATACTGATATCCATGATGACAACGTCAGGCGTCAACTCGATCGCGCGGGATATGGCATCCTGTCCGTTGTCGACCTCGCCGATGACCTCGATGGACTCATCCTCGACAAGTCTTCTGACTCCCTGCCTGAACATGGTATGGTCCTCGGCAAGCAGCACCCTGACTTTATTCTTCATCGTGTTCCTCCATCGGTATTAACGCGCGTATCCTTGTTCCTTTGCCCGGGGCTGAGATTATCCTGAACCTGCCTCCCATTCCCTCGAGCCGTTCCCGCATATTAATAATGCCGAGACCCTTCCCCCTGGATTTATCTCCACCGGGGGCAAAGCCCCTGCCGTCATCCTCTATCGCCATGATAAGGTCAGGATACCCGCGGATTATCCTCACCATCGCATTCTTCGCTTCGGAATGCTTGACTACATTGGTCAGGGCTTCCTGCGCGACACGGTACATCGTGAGCGCCTCATCCCCCACCAGCTTGCCGTCGAAACCTACTGTCACTAGTTCGACGTGGAGATCATCGCTCTCGATGAATTTGTCGATATAAGAGCTCAGCGCGGGCCGCAGCCCCAGGTCCTCGAGCACCGCCGGATGTATCGCATACGACATATTCCGGACGGTCTCGGTCAGCTTTTTCAGTTGCTCTTTTATTGTGGCGAGAGTCTCCTGGGCATCATTCTCGCAGGATTTGATCTGGGTTTCAAGGACAAATAGTTCCGCGTTTACGGCGACGATCTCCTGCCCCAGCTCATCATGGAGCTTCAGGGCCATCTGGTTCCTTTCCTCCTCGAGGAGGCCTATAAGGCTCATGGCAAGCTCCCTGAGCTTCCGCTCGTGCCATTCACGATCGGCGAGAAGCACCCGGCGCTCGAACTGAAGCCTCACCTGGTTCCGGACTATATCGAAGAATCTCATCTTTTCAGGCCCGAGTTCCCGGTCCTTCCCGTACCCGACGAGGAAAATGGCGGTCTCCCGCTGGTCGACCCTTACAGGGAAGGCGCTCGTCTGGTAAACGCCGTATTCCCTCATTGCCTCCGCTCTCTTCGTCGAAATGTCGGGTTCATCCTGGATCATGACTACCTTGTCTTCATCGATGATCCTCGCAGCAGTCTCTCCGAGCAGTGGATTCTTGCCGTACTCTCTCAAAAAATCATCGGAGACGTTTTTTGAAGCAATTATCTCGATGGTTTCGGCATCCCTGTCCACGCTGCAGACCCCGGCGCTCAGCGCCTCACTGTTGTCGAGAAGGGCCTCGAGGATCATGTCCATGACCTCCCTGTCCCTCGCCTCCGAATCGAATATCTCCCTTATCCTGTTGACGACAGCGAGCTCCCTGTTTCGCCTGGCCAGTTTCATCTCTACTGTCTTGCGATCGTTGATGTCTTTTACCGCGATCATGCCCCTCGGGTATCCCTCCTCGGATGGCGGCAGGGGCCTCGCGAGCGCCTCAACCCATACAGGCTCGCCCGATTTCGAGATCATCCTGAATTCCAGCGCTTCGACAGGCTCCTGAGTCTTCAAATTGGGCAGGATCTTCATCAGCAACGGACGGTCCTCCGGGTGGATGACACTGAACTCGCTGAGCATCCCTGCAAGCTCTTCTCTCGAATAACCGGTTATCTTCTCGAAGGCGCCGGCCATCCACTCCCTGCGAAGGGTGCCATCGGGAAGGAGGGAGGCCACGAATGTATAGTCCGAGGTCATCTCGGATATCATGCGGTATTTCAGTTCCGACTCAATGAGAGCGTCCTGAGCCTTCTCCCTCTCGACGATCTCTTCCTCAAGTTTCGCGGTCCTCTGCCTGACAAGTTCCTGGAGCCGGTCGCGGTGCTCCTTGAGTTCCCTCTCGGCTGATACTCTCGCTGTGATGTTCTCCGTATGGACCATAATTGTATCAGGAGGTACGAATACGTACTTCACCGACAGGTCCCATTCTACTCCGAGCGATTCATCGTTGAATTTTCTCTCGTACTCAAAGGTCTTTTTCTCGGAGAAACATTTTTCCAGATCCTCCATGACCTTAGACCGGCCCTTGAGGACAACATCGGCGCCTTTCCCGACATCATTGGCCACTTGACCGTCCGTCATCTTCAGCGCAGCATCGTTGTACTCCGCGAACACGAATGTGCCGTCCTGCCTTCTGAAGGTAAAGGTGGGTATGGGCAGGGCCTTGAAGAGGGTCCTGGCGTACTCTTCACTCTGGCGGAACGATTTCTCGGCACCCAGCCGCTCGCTGATCTGGGCGGCGAGCATCTCGTTCGTATCCTCGAGCTCCGCGGTCCTTGCCTTGACTATCTCTTCGAGCCTGTCTCGGTATTTTTTGAGATCATCGCGGGCATTCTCGAGTTCAGTCACGTCCCTGAACATCACGAGGATAGCAGGAGGACCGCTGTCCTCAATGAAACTCACCGATATCTGGAAGACTTTTTCCTTCCCCTCCACCTCGAGCTTCTTCCTCGTCGTGTGCTTGTATCCGGGTCCGAGATCAGGCTTGAGCGCCTCTATCTCCGGACGCAGTTCGGAGATATCCATGACCGAATCACTCTGTCCGGTATAGTCGACATCGGGATCGAGGTGGTGCAGAAGCTTGAAGGCCCTGTTGCAGTAGATAAACCTTATCTCGGAATCAAAGATCGCGATAGCGTCATTGGCGTGATCGATGCCGCCGATGATCCTGGTGAGCAGTTTTGATTTTCTCCCGAACATCAACAGTCTCTCTTCCGTCCTGATATATATGTTCCAGTCGAATGCAATAATAACATAAGTCGCAGCGTGAGTGGATGAAAGACTGTTAATGCCTCCCGGATCCCCTGATTAGACTTGACCGTGCGCGTCCCGGTCGCTTAAAAGTGAGGGACCGGAGAACCGCGGACAGGCCGTACTGTCCGTTTATTCATCAATAGTCAATAACGTGGAGGACAGGAAGATGCCGCTCAGCGAAAGAACCATAACAGAAGCGATCATAAAGAGTTATACGGAAAAACTGCTCGACGCGATAAGCTGCGACGTAGCGATCGTCGGCGCCGGTCCCGCAGGACTGGTGGCTGCGGCGGACCTGGCCCGCGGCGGCTGGAAGACATGCCTCTTCGAACGAAAGCTGAGCATCGGAGGCGGCATGTGGGGCGGCGGTATGATGATGAACGAGATCGTGGTCCAGGACGAGGGCAAGGAGATCCTCGACGAGTTCGGGATAAACACAAAACCGTTCAAGAAGGGTTACTATACTGCCGATGCGATCGAGTCGGTCTGCTCACTCGGGGCGCGTGCCTGCAAGAACGGCGCGAAGATATTCAACCTCGTCAGCGTCGAAGACATCATCCTCAAAGAAAACAAGGCTATGGGTGTCGTCATCAACTGGACCGCGGTGGAAATGGCCGGCCTGCACGTCGACCCCCTCACCGTTGACAGCAGATTTATCATCGATTCAACGGGACACCCCGCCGAGGTGGTGCGGATCATAGAGCGAAAGGTAGACGCGCGGCTTCTGACACCGACCGGAAAGGTCGAGGGCGAGAGTTCCCTCTGGGCGGACAGGGCCGAGCAGACCACGATCGACAACACGAAAGAGATATTCCCCAACGTGTTCGTGGCAGGCATGTGCGCCAACGCGTCATTCGGATCGTACCGGATGGGGCCTATATTCGGCGGAATGCTTCTTTCGGGCAGGAAAGCGGCGAAGACCATCGCCGAAACCCTCAGGCAGGAGAAGGAAGCGAAGCAGTAACAGCGGCCGTGACAAGTCTTTCCCCTTCGGAAAGAAGATCGGGGCCGGCCTCGATCGACATCTCTACATCGGTCCTGACAAAATAGAAGACGACCCTCTTAACAGGCGATATTCCAAGGCGGTCGAGCGCCCATGCGTACGCCGCCCCCTGCGGCCTGTACGCCTCGAGCCGCGCCGGTATTTCATCAGCATCGATATCGTCAGTCTTGAAGTCCACCACCGTCCAGGCTCCGTCCTTCTCGAACAGAAGGTCGAGCCTTCCATTGAGAGAACCACCCGGCAGTGAAACAGTGAACGGCGGCTCCATCATCAGTGTCCCGGCGCTGGCTGCCTCTTTCATCAGTCCGGACCCGAGAGCTTTCGATCCGAGTGCGGAGAGTTCATCCGTCATCGACGGCGCCCCGCTCTCTTCGGCGGCGATCGCTGCGGCGGCCTCGATCCCGGCCGGGCGCCGCCTCTCCAGCGCAAGTTCCATCATCCTGTGAAAGGCTGTCCCGAACATAAGAGCTTCGTCCCTCTCTTTCCCTTCGAATTCGCCCTCGCGCGGTTCGAATTGCTCCAGCCCCGACGGGCTGACACCGACTGGTCCGGGCGGGGAGCTTTCCAGTATCTCTTTCCGTGCGGCGGCCCACTTCATACGCGCCGCCTCACCGGCAGCCGTGTTGCCCCGTGTGATCTTCGGCATCACGGTAAACGGTCCCTCACCTGAGGGAAGGACAGGGAGGTCCTTGAGAAGTATCCTCTCAACATCGGCGAGGGAGTCGGCAAGAAAGCTGAAGAGTTTCGGGCGACCGCGTTTCACCTCGGGGGACCTGGGAATGACGAGCATGTCGCCGGCCCTCGTCGCCGCAACGTAGAGCATCCTTATCGTCTCCGCGGTATTCATCTTCTCCTCCCGCAGAGATGCGCCGGGGTAATCGCTCGTCCTCAGTCCCGCCAGGCTTATCGCCGGCATCCTTCCCTCTCCCGGAATGAAGCTGTCGGAGCCCCGCAGCGCCTGGACAAGGTTGACGAGGATGACGACGGGAAACTGGAGGCCCTTAGCCTTGTGTATCGTTATCATCCGCACCGCGTTCTCGCCCTCATCGATCGCGGGCGATTCTCCCTCGGCCGCGCCGAGGATGTCCTGGTCCCTCATCCACCTGGCGTAGTGCCTGAAGGAGAGCAGCTTCTCCTCGAACACCCTGGCTGTCTGGATCGCCTTCCGGAGGTTGAGGACCCTCTGCTCGCCATGCACCCTTAGCTTCGATGTAGAGAGGTATCCGGTACGTGCGAGAAGGTTTCTCAGTGTCGATACGGGTCCCTCGATATTCCGCTCGAGGTGGAGTCCGGCGAACAGTTCGAAAGCCTCGGCGAACGCCGGGAACCTGTCTCCTTCGGGGATATCCGGCTCGAGATAGTCGAGTCTTCCACCGGCTCTTTTAAAGAGGAATATCTCCTCGTCGCTGAATCCGAACATCGGGGAACGCAGTGAAGCGAGCAGTGCCGCCGAATCGTACGGATCCTCGATGACCCAGACGGCGTTGGAGATGTCACGCACCTCCTGCCGGGTATAGTAGAGCTTCCCGCCCTCGACGAGATACGGGATATCCGCCTCCCTCAGGGGATCCTCGTAGTAGTCGATGCCGGTAGTGCTTCTGTAGATCAGGGCGATATCCCCGAACCTCACCGGTCTGCTCCGCCGCGTCACCGGATCGAGTACCTCTTTCCCCGACTCGACGAGTTCCCATATGAATCTTGCGACAGCCTCTCCCTCTTCGCGGCGAAATTCGTTTGCTTTTATGGTCTGTGTCTCGAGGTCGAGAAGATGGACCGCCGGCCCGGCCCCATCGCGCATCGCATGGACCGGTTCGTACCGGGGCATGTACCTTCCGTCGTCCGGTTTCTTTATCAGAGCGGAGAAGGCGTGGTTCACCCAGTCGATGACGCCGGGTACCGACCTGAAGTTCTGGGTTATGTTCAATAGGGACCCCGCCCCGGCAATCGCTTCCTTTACGAGTTCGTATATCTCGACGTCCGCCCTGCGAAACCTGTATATACTCTGTTTCGGGTCGCCGACGACGAAGAGCCTGCCCGGCTCGGGATCGATACCTGTCGAACCCGGACGGCCGGCGAGGAGCATGATTATCTCGGCCTGGAGAGGATCGGTATCCTGGAACTCGTCGACGAGGATATAGCGATACCGTCGGCGAAGACTTTCAAGGGCGTCACTGTTCCCGAGGAGCCTCCTCACCCCGATGAGCAGGTCGTCGAAATCGAGCACCCCTCCCCGTCTCTTTTTATCCTCCGCGAATTCCACGAAATCATCGCACCAGCCGGACAGGGTGGTGCGCAGATCATCCATGTAGGCGGAGCGGTACTCCGCATGTACAACTTCGATCTCCTTGCAAAGGCTCTTCTGCTCTTTGCACGCTTCAGCGGGGTTCCAATTGTTCTGATTACCCTTCGCCTTCGGCGGCGGGACGGCGAGAATACGCGCCGCGAGCGGCTGTCCCTCGAGCGGCCCCAGATGCTGTACCTCGACGAAGAAGTCGTTTATCTGTTCGTATCCGGCGTCATCATGCGAAATACAGCTGACACGAGAGAGGTCCATCAGGCGCGTCGCGGAGTTCACGAGATATTCCCTGTGTGATGCAGGATCCAGGATGCTGCCGGCGTCCGCTCTGCCGATAGCGGGAGACGTCTCCTCGAAGATACCGCCGAGGACAAGCTGCGATCGGTTCCGGTAATGATTGAAAGTAAGGTCTCTCAGTATATCTATGCAGAATGCGGGGCGGCCCAGCGGCATCAGTTTTCTCAGCGCCATCTCATGTTTTCTGTCCGCGTGGCCGAGGAACTCACCGAAACATTCGTCCTCGAAGAGCGAGGCGTCAAAGCCGTCCATCTGCTGGAAGTCGGGATCGATCCCGGCCTCGAGCGGGAACTCCCTCAGAATAGATGCCGCAAACGCGTGGATCGTAGATATCTGAGCGCGCTCCAGGTCATCCCGCGCCTTCTCCAGTCGGATGACTTCCTCGCCGGGAAGGCCGCCCTTTTCGAGCAGTTCCTCTATCCTGGCGAAAAGCCGGTCCTTCATCTCCGAGGCGGCCTTCTCGGTAAATGTTATCGCGGCGACAGCGGGGCACTCGGCCCTGCCCGTGCGGATTATCGAGAGGACCCTCTCGACAAGGATAGTCGTCTTTCCCGTCCCCGCTCCCGCCTCAAGGCAGAAAGAGGTATCGAGATCGGATATCGCCCGCAGGCGGGCCTCCTGATCGACGGGTTCCCTGTAGTCGCTACTCACCGGCAAGCCCCCTCATCTCGAGATAGTCGCGCACACGGTCGTCGCGGGATGCCTTTATCAGGAAAAGGAATCCCCTTCCCGTCGGGCATGCCTGTTTTACTCCACAGTAATCGCAGCGCGTTCCGGGGGGTGAGACAAAGAAGTGGCCCGACCTGATCCCGTTCACTATAACCTCGAGTATCCGGCCGAATTCCGCCCCATCCGTCCCCCACTCGGCGCCGGAGAAGACCGCCTTCTTCCTGCTGTCGCCGGTACCGACTCTCCTCAACATCGCCTTCCCTTTTTCGATCGGGATACCGAGAAGATCAGACGCCGCCAGCAGGTAAACGGGGAGTTGAAGATAGCTGCCTCCGCCCATGTCCTGGTCCTTCGCCACTATCCTGCCGGTCTTGTAATCGATGACTACAAAGCCTCCGTCCGGAGTCATGTCGACGCGGTCTATCTTGCCGTGGAATGAGAGCTTTCTTCCGCCGGCGTCGAATGTGACCGCCTCATCCGGCGTCCTCCCGCCGAACCAGGGCTCGAACATCGTCGGCACGTCACCCCCGCCCTCCCGGGCCTCGTCGGCGAGCAGCTCCCTGACCGAGGCGCTGATCGTCTCGCGCTCGTACTCCCAGAGCAGCGGATGGCCGACCGGCTCAGACGACTCGTATTCATCGAGGGTCTCGCGCGTTACCTCACCGGCCGCCTGGAGAGCGGCAGGCAGAGTCAGTTCTGTCAGCGGAAAGACGCGCCTTCCTGAGAGGAACCGGTACAGACGCTCGAGCACGAGATGTGTCAGCGTCCCCCGCTGCATCGGGTCTATCGTCAGCTGCCTCTCGGGCTCTTCGACCGACTCGATACCTATAAGTCTCTCGACCAGAAACGCGAATGGGCATGTCGCCCAGGACTGAAGGGTCGTGGCCGACAGGTTCCAGCCCTTTTCAGACATCGCCGCATCGATCTCAGCGATCGCTTCAGAAGATTCGAAGACACCGTCGTAGGCGGTGAATCTCCTCGTACCCCAGCGCGACCTTATAAGCGAGGCCCCCATCTCGAAAAAAGTCGATGAAGGGTAGTGAACCGTCTTCCCGAGCCTTCGGCCCGACATGAGAAAATCGAAATCATCTTCCCCGAGCGGCACCTCCATACCCTCGGGCCTGCCGCGCAGTGGGATACGGACAGCCACCGCTGCCCGCGCCGTCGGCCCGGCGGGCAGTCCCGGGACGAACCTGAGATATGACGTGGGAATATATTCCTTGTTGCCGCCTGTTTCCAGCCTGGCCCAGCTGCAAACGAGACGGTCCGAGGCCCCGGAGCAGGCCATCCCGAAGATCATCGCTGATTCGGCGAGGCGCCCCCCCTTCAACGAAAGGTGCACGACGCCCCCCGTTATCCCCGCTATCGTTTCACGTTCCGTGTCCTTTATAAACGGATCCTGCCTGACCCTGCCGGGGACCGAGCCCTCCTTCAGCCCGGTCATGAATGTGACGCCGAACCGCAGGCCCCGCGCCTGGTTCGCGACTATCACATTGACCCCGTCACCACCCAGTCTTCCCCTTCTTTCAGAGCTGCCCTCCAGAGATGAGGACGCGATCCGCCTGAATCTTCCTGCCTCACAGGTGGATGATATCCCGTCGAGCTCAGCCAGCCTGTTTACCGTCCCGACAGATTCATCGGCGGACTCACCCTCAAACAGTTTTTCAATGGCTCCCGCGAAGGCCGCGGAGAATCCGCTCCAGTCTTCGCATTCCCCGAATGCCGCTCTCGCCGCTTCGATAGCGGAGATCGCGTCGATCGCCGGAAGAAGTGTATCGGCAAGCTCCTCCTTATGTGTCCTCGCCTTTTCGAGCAGCCGTTCATTCTCACTGTCCCATCCCGCCTCACCTCTCATACCTTCTCCGGCGCTCATGCGTACCCAGAGCGCGAACGGATCGGTGCCGGCGCCTTCGCCTGAACCGGCCCGTACCGGCGAAGAGATAAGAAAATCGACGAGTTCGCTCCGCCCCCCGTCACCGCAGAGATAATCGAGGAGCCTGACCGCACCGGTACGTACCGGATCGGCCGTCTTGTATGAACCGATGCGGGAGTACCACGGTATCCCCGCCTCTTCGAGCGCCTCGCGGAGAGGGGGCCAGTCCCCTTTCGACCAGGGAAGGATCGCCGTCTCTCCGAACCGGGAGCCGCCTGCCTCACGCATCTCGATGATACGCCTGACGACCTCTCTGGCCTCTTCGACGGCGTCAGGGGCATTGAACAGTTCCGTTTCGGGAAGAGTGGACTCATCGCCGCCAGGCGCCTTCCCGGTATATCCATCACCGCGGAACCGTTCGACCAGGGGTTCCGCGAACCTGTACGAGGCATCCCCGCAGTGCGGAACGAAGACGGCAGACGGGCCGGCTTTCATCGCTGCGGCGAGAATCCTGTACTGGAGTTCGTTCAGATCGTAGAACCCGTAGGTGAAAACGGCGCTGCCGCTGAGAGCGCCCGCCGCGGAACCGGCCGCGCGCTGAAACCTCGTATGGATGTCGCCGCCCAGGGATTCGACCTTGTCACGGTATCGGGCATATAGTTCGAGGACACCGAGGATCCTGTCGGAACGAAGCCCGGGATCACCGCTTTTCATGATCGTCTTCACCTCCGCCGCTCCACATCCTCCCTCGGCCAGGTCGGTGAATGTCGAATGAAGGGCCGACACGAATCCGCCAGTCACGGCGACCTCCGAAAAACAGCGGGGAACCTTCCCGCCGGCCAGTTCCTCGAGAAGGACCCTTGAAGCGAGAACGTCCAGGGAACGGAGCCCGGCAGCATCCGAACGTTCCTCAATCAGCGATACGAGATCGGGTATAGTGAGAAAATGGACATTGAAGAGACCACCGAGGATCGTCGACAGCCTCTTCCTGAGGTACGAACAGAGAAGGTTTGAACCGGCGATAAAGATGACCTCGCCGGAAGGATCCTTTTTGCGCAGGGCACGGAGCTCCCCTGCAGCGGCCTCCTCGAGATTCCGGAAATTACCGGATGTATACAGATTCCCTTCCAAGCAGTTCCCTCCTCCGGCGAATACTAGCAGAAAGAGACATCACTGATAAACCAGCAACTGCCAGCGGACATAAAAAGGGCGCGGAGCATGATGCCCCGCGCCCTGTGAACGCCTTGTTCAGAACATTGTCATCAGGCTTTGTTCGCGGCGCTTCTCTTCATGACGATTGCGGCGGCCGCGATCATCGCGAGTACGAGCAGCGTCACAACAGGCGCTGAGAACAGCGGAACCGGAA
>CAYWGA010000016.1:0-39898 GCA_964457905.1 uncultured bacterium
ACCGGTTAGTGAACGGTACCTCGCTGACAGAGACCGGCGGGGGAGAGGCCCCGGTATCGGCGATCGCCGCCGCAGTCAGAGCCGCCTGGTTCATCTTCTCGAGGGAAAGGTCCTCGGTATAGGCATATCCGGTCCCTTCACCCTTGATGGCTCGTATGCCGGCACCCTGGGATATCCACTTGATCCCTTCCTTGACGATCCCTTCCTCCATTGTGAGCTGATTCTCGACGGCGTGTTCAAAGTAGATGTCACAGTACTCCGCTCCCCTGGACAGGGCGGTTCCCATGACTTTGATCATCTTCTCGTCGGGGATCCCGAAATGATCGGTGTAGGAAAGCACCGCGAGCACCTCCGAATGCAGCGCGAAAGGCTGTATATTCTCCGAATACCCGGGAAACGCCCTTTCCGGCGAGATGGCGGCGGACAGGGCAGCGTTGCCCCCGGAAATAATAGGTGGTATACTATATTGAAAGGCCCCCTTTGGAAAGGAAATTCCGGTTGAAAAGCATCACGATGCGGCAGACGTCATTTCTCGCCCCGGTCTTTCTGTCTGTCATCCTGATAATACTGTCCGGCAGCGGTCCTGTCTCGGCCCAGGGCTGCGGACTCTGCGATCTGGCGGGAAGGATCGATCGCGCTGAACTGGTCAGGACAGTGAGGGAACTGAGCGGTTCAGATTCGGTCGTGGTCGATGGATCAGGAACGCTTATATCTACGCGTTCGACCCTTCTTCCGGAGAAACTCATAGCGAGAGACTACCTCCTTGACCGTATCGCGGGACTCGGCTACAGCGCGGTCCGCCAGCCCTTCTCCCTCAGTGTATATTATCCGGACCTGCTTGCCGCGGAGATCTCCGTCACCGGTGAGACCCTGTGGACAGGTACGGACGAGGGAGAGGTATTCCTTATGACAGAAGGAGACGGCTGGAACAGCACGACGTTGATATCGAATGTAGACGCTAGGATCTACGACTTGTCGCTCGACAGCCACGGGACACTCTGGGCCGCCTGCAAGACTATAGGTTCTGGACACGGGGAGCTTCATTATTCGAACGATGGAGGAGCGACCTGGCAGGCCAAGGTGATCGGCAATACTACGAATAATGTCATGGCGCTCAGCTCGATCGTGTTTTCCTCTCCGGACGCCGCGGTCGTCTCGGGATCTTACGGGACGGTGTTCAGGATGCAGTATGTGGTGGGCGAGTGGTACCTCTCGCATGTCGATCCGGCCGACCTGCTCTACAGGCAGCTTCAGGGATCGGCCGCTTCCGGGCCGATGCATATCTGGATCGTCTCGTCCGGGGGCAGGATCTTCGAAAGTGAGGATCTGGGAGCCAACTGGACCGGTACGACGCTGGTCCCGAGCAATCTATGGGACATCGCATTTGCCGGCCCTGACAGGGGTATAGCTGTCGGGGAGGGTGTGATTTATTATACCGCCGATGGAGGTGATACATGGAACATGACGGCGATCGGGGCCGACCTTTTTACAGTGACTATGCTCGATACCCTGACAGCTGTCGCGGCCGGGACCAGCGGCGACGTATGGGCGACAGAAGATGGAGGAGCCAGCTGGTCGGCTGTGGCATATGACTGCACTCGTGATGCCAACATAAGAGAAACGGTACTTTCTCCACCTGATACTGTCTGGGCGGTCGGGATGAACAAACCCCTCAGGCTGGAGTTCGGGGGGGCTGTAGTCAGCTGCAGGCAGTGGGAGCTGGCCGACACGATCTGGGGCGAGAACCTGATATTTACGCAGGAGGGACAGTCCCTGCCAGAGGAGAAGGTAGTGGTCTGCGCTCACTACGACTCGAGGAACTGGCAGAATCCATACTGCGCCCCCGGAGCCGATGATAATGCGAGCGGCTGCGCCGGAGTGCTCGAAATCGCGAGAATATTCGCCGGCGCAACATTCGAGAAGTCGGTGGAATACATCCTCTTTGACGGGGAGGAGACCGGAATTATAGGAAGCAGGTACTATGTCGCGCAGCGCGATATCGATATCGTCTTCGACGCGGTCCTCAATCTCGACATGATCGGCAGGGACTACGGGGGCGGGGTCGCAGTCGATATCGCAGGGAGGGCAGAACCCCTCGATTCCGCGCTGGCAGCTCTGATCATCGAGATGTCGGAATTCCTGCAGCTCGATCTTGACTGCAGGTATCTCTACACGTCATCACCGACGAGTGATCACAAGGCTTTCTGGGAGATCGAGGGAGTGCCGGCGATACTGATGATAGAGAACGAATATCACAATAATCCGAACTACCACGCCTGCACAGATGTCGCCGATAACATGGATTTCGATTACGTGACAGATATCGTCAAGACGGCCGCCGGCTCGGCCGCTCAACTTGCGGGGCTTATCCAGGCAGATCCGCTCCCGTCATCAGTCGTACTTCATCAGAATTTCCCGAATCCCCTGTTCAATCACACGAGGATCAGGTTCGAACTGCCATCCCGCCTGCAGGTCGATCTGACACTGTTCGACCTTACCGGCAGGGTGGTACTTGTGATGATCAAGGATTCGCTCGAGGGAGGCAGACACGAGTACGCGTGGGACGGCAGGGGATCAACGGGTGAAGCCGTCGCGAGCGGGATCTATTTTCTCAGGCTCAGGGCCGGCAGTACCGACCGTATGCGCAAGGTCGTTATCGTTCGATGACGACGATCACGCGGGGATCACCTCTACATCTCCGAATACCTGCGAGCAGTCGATGACGAGTGTTCCTTCACCGTTCCCGGCGCCCGGTGAACGGTAGCATTTTCCGTCCATGCTGCCGCCCTCGGGGGCCTTGATCTCCCCGAAGACGCCGCTGCTCCTAACCTCTACCGGAATGTTGGCCGGGACCCTTACGGAGATGTCGCCGAAGACCGTGTGCAGATCGAGCTGTCCGTATCCGACTATTCTCTGGACCTCGGAAAGGTCGATCGATATCGAGCCGAATACCGTGCTCGCGCTCCCGCCGGAAAAATCATCCGTACGGATCCTGATACTGATATCGCCGAAAGCGCTCGAATGTTTCACATAGGGCGAGTCCGTTGTCTCCACCGTGTCACCGAACATCCGGCGCCCTGTATGTTCCGCGCTCCTGCCGCGTTTTCTGAGAAGGCTGAATCCCCAGACGATCAGGATGACCGGCCAGAGCCGCCAGAAGCCGCCCCAGAGGTCGAGGATGCCGAATCCGTCGAGAAGAGCGAGGAACCCTATGATTATCAGGGAAAGCGCCCATTTGACTTCCTTCGATTTCAGGTCCATATCAGTCGCCTTCCTTCGTTTTGTCCCGGCCGGGCTTGGTGATTATCAGGACACCGATGCCGATCATGAGGAGGGGCCAGATATATTTGAGGACAGGGATGCTTCCCATCAGAAAGATAGTCCCGATTATCGTCAGTATCACCGCGGGAACGAGTATGCCCCTGTCCCTCTTCCCGAAGAGGAACATAGCGTAGAATCCGAAAGCGGGCGCGAGGATGAAGAAGGGCCAGAGGCGGTCCAGTATAGCCCAGTCGAATCTCGCGCTGATATTAAAGACTATTCCTATCGTCAGAAGGACCGTCCCCGGCATGATCAGGCCGTCCTTGCTCCGGTCAAATATGAATCCGAGCCAGAAGATGACTCCCATCACGATAAGTATCCAGGTCCAGAGCACTTCCCAGTCGAGCTCAAGCGCTCCGAAGTTGCCCAAAAGAAATACTAACCCGAGCCCGATCAGGATCAGCCCCGGTACTATCTGTCGTTTCGCGCCATCGCTCATCGTTTGACCTCCGTTACTGCTGTTCGTCGGTATGCACACCAGGTACATCGATCTTTTTTTCCGGATTCAGGATGATGTAGACACCAAGGCCGGCTGTGATAAAGGGCCATATATACTTGAATATCGGAACGCTGTTGAGCAGGAAGACAAGGCTGATCACTCCGAGCACCGCGGCGGTGATCAGAATGCTCCGGTTCCTCTGGCTGATCAGGTATGTGAGATATAGGCCGAGCGCTGGAGCGAGGATGAAGACAGGGCCCAGGCTTTCGATACTGGCCCAGGTATATTTTGCGATCAGAAAGAAGACTACCCCGTAGATCACGAGGATCGTTCCCGGCATGATCAGAAAGTTCCGGCTCCTGTCCGTCAGGAACCCGATCCAGAAGAGAACGCCCATGATCATGATCATCCATGTGAAGGCGACTTCCCAGTCAGGATGGAAAACGCCGAAATTGCCAAGAATGAAGATCAGCCCGATGACGATCAATGCCAGTCCCTGAAGGATCGGCCTGGATTTGCTCTCGCTCATCGTTTTACCTCCGTTCCGCGGCGGCCGTCAGCGGCCGACTGCGGTCTCAAGTACACGTTCACATTCCTCTTCTGTATTGTACATGTGCGGGCTCAGCCGCACAGCATTTTCTCTGAGGCTGCAGATTATTCCTGCCGCCTTCAGGCGCTCGAAGATCACTGCCGCGTCCTCTGATTCATGGTTGAAACAGAGGATTCCCGACCTCTGTCCCTCTTCCAGCGGGCTTTTTATCCTGAATCCTCTTTTTACAAGGCCGTCGACCAGTACTCCGGTCAGAGACATGATCCTCTCTCCGACGGTTCCTGTACCCAGGCGAAGTATCCTGTCTATCGATACGCCCAGCGCGAATATCCCGTGGAGGTTGGGCGAGCCTTCCTCGAACCGTTCCGCCGAGTCGCGGTATGTAAAATCGTAGTCGATGAAATCCCTCGGATTCACTACTCCGGTCCAGCCGGGGTTCCAGACGTCGATCCTGTCGAGCAGTTCCTTTCGACAGTAAAATATCCCGACTCCCGGAAGGGCCATCATCCACTTGTGCCCCCCGAACGATAGAAAATCGATCTTCGATTTTCTGACATCGAGTTCGAGGGCGCCCATTCCCTGTATGCCGTCTACGTGTAAGAGAATTCCCTTGTTGCGGCAGAAATCGCCGAGTCCACCGATATCGATCCTCTGGCCGGTCGAGAACTGAACCTGGCTGACGGTGACGGCCCTGGTACGGGAGTTGCAGACATCGGTCAGCATATCGGCGGTGACCAGCCCCTCATCGGGATCCACCATCCGGAGCTCGACACCCCTTCGCCAGAGCCCCATCCAGGGATAGACGTTTGCCGGAAACTCGATCGAAGGGAGGACGACATTGTCGCCCTTTTCCCACCGGATCCCGCCGGCGGCGATCTGCACCCCGTGAGTCGTGTTCTTGACGAAGGCAATCTCGTCCGGCCCCGCGCCGATCAGTTTCGCCGCTGCCGCCCTGACCTCCGCAACCCGCCCGAAGACCTCGTCCTCGGCTGCAGCTCCGCCGCCAAGCATGGCGGACAGGCCGTCCAGGACCGTGCGCGAAGTGATAGACAGCGGGCTTATCGCTGCATGATTGAAATATATAGTATCGCTGGAGACGGGGAACTCGTCCCTGACACCTTTCCAGATATCTGTCCTGTCGTTGTTTTCCATTCAGTCATACCTCCCGGGAGAATTCTGGCAGAAGTTATACGGAGTGTACAGTTTAAAGAGGCAGATCGGTCAGACGACCGCAGTGTGGATCGCGACGACGCCGAGCATGAGCTTCCGCCACGTGACCCTGGAAAATCCTGCATCGGTCATCTCGGACGCGAGCTCGTCCGGATCCGGGAACGATCTTATTGAGCCGGAAAGATATGCGTACCCCTCTTTTTCCCCGGTGAGTGCTTTCCCGAGCCTGCCGACAACAATACCCGCGTAGGAATGAAGGACACTTCTGACCGGAGCTGCAGCCGGCTGACTTGTCTCGAGATTCACAAAGACTCCTCCGGGCTTCAGCACACGCCTTATCTCCCTGAGGGATTCCGCGAAGAGTCCGCCTCGGCTTCGAAGATTTCGCGCCGCGAATGTCACAGTCACGAGATCGAAGGTGCCGTCCGGAAAAGGAAGAGCGTCCGCGGAGGCGGCCGCTGGGAGAAGTCTTCCATCACCCCGGCGTCTTACTCCTTCGAGGAGCATCGGCACGGAGAAATCGGCCGAGATAACGGCCGTACCGGCCGGGGCCCGGCGGGAGAGGAGAAGTGCCGTCTCACCGGTTCCGCTGCACATGTCGAGCCACAGGCCCCCGTTTGAGGCACGGGCGGCGGCACGGGCGGCTATGCCTCTCCAGATGATGTCGAGACCGAATGTCAGCAGGTGATTGGTGCTTTCGTAATGGCGGGGGATATTCCTGTATACTTCACGGAGGTCCATGTTCGTTATCTGTCTCCGTCGCCCGGTGTCATCCCGTATTCCTCCCATAATCCCGCTCGTACCGTGATCACCGGGCCCTTCCACGATATGTCGCCCCTGTCTCGAAGACGGAGGATGAGCCTCGAGAGAGTCTCCGGGACCGTGCCGATAGCTGCGGCGATCTCCTTCTTGGGCATTTCGACGGTGCATTTCTCGACGGCTCCGCATTGCTCGTACAGGAAGCGGAAGAAGCGCTGCTCGACATCATATGCGGTCAGGTAGTGGATCCTCTGGGAGAGGTAGCGGAGCCTGCCGATGATCGTCGCGATGAATTCCCCGCGAAACGAGCGATCCTCCAGCATCTCCTGAAAGGTAGAGCCGGAAATGCTCCAGGCGACCGAATACTTGGTCGCTATGGCGCTGACGGGGTATTCTCCCTTGTCAAAAAAGGCGACCTCGGCAAATGCCTCGAAAGGATTGACGAGCTTGACAGTCGTCTCCTGGCCGTCCTCGGCCAGTTTGTACAGCCTTATCCCGCCATCTTCGAGGACGAACAGGTCACTGCCCTTGTCCCCTTCCAGGAAGAGGTGTTCTCCGCGGGCGATCTCGATCCTGCGGCTCCTTTCCGAGAGCCGTTCAAGCGATTCCTCGCCGAGGCCCCGGAAAAGGGCGGTTTTCATTAATGTGCCTGTTATCTTCATAGTCTGCTATACTGCATCACAAGTGGATCAATATCAATATCATATAAAAATAACGCCGAATTGACCCCGGTCAAGGCGCCACATTGCCGCAACGAGTATTATCTGTTTCCCGGTAACGCGAAGAAAAGATCTACGCCGACCGGATCGACCCTGACAATTAAGGAGACCCGACCATGAATATGTTTTGTTACCAGTGCCAGGAAACAGCCGGAAACACGGGCTGCACCAAAGTGGGCGTCTGCGGCAAGCAGCCTGAGACATCCGCGCTCCAGGATCTGCTCATCTTCGTTTCGAAGGGTGTAGCGATACCCGGTACGAGAGCCGTTGAGGGCAGCGATGATTTCATGGCCGCGGGCAGATACCTTTCAGGCGCACTGTTCGCCACTATCACCAACGGCAATTTCGACAACGACCGCTTTGTAGAGATGATCAACGAAGGCATCACCCTTCGCGACTCGCTTATGGGCAAGTACTCGGCCGAACTCGAGGGCGCTATCCACGAGGCAGCCGCGTGGACACCCGCGCCCGGCACAGCTACCGACGCAAGCGTACTCGAGGCCAAGGGCCTGGAAGTCGGCGTCATGGCGACAGGTAACGAGGATGTCCGCTCGCTCAGAGAGCTTCTCGTATACGGCCTCAAGGGCATCGCCGCCTACGCACATCACGCGTACGTCCTCGGTTACGAGAGCGACGAGATCTACTCATTCATCATGAAGGGTCTCGCTGCTACTACAGAGGAACATTCAGGCGAAGAACTCACAGGTCTCGTGCTCGAAGCGGGCAAGTGCGCCGTCGATACGATGGCTCTTCTCGACAAGGCCAACACCGATACATATGGAAACCCCGAGATATCGAAGGTAAAGACGGGCGTTCGCTCGAACCCCGGTATTCTCGTTTCGGGCCACGACCTCAAGGATCTCGAGGAGCTTCTCGAGCAGACAGCCGGAACCGGCGTAGATATTTATACGCACGGCGAGATGCTCCCCGCGCATTACTATCCTTCGTTCAAGAAGTATGACCACCTCGCCGGTAACTACGGCGGAGCCTGGTACAGGCAGGACAAGGAATTCGATTCGTTCAACGGACCGATCCTTATGACGACCAACTGCATCACACCGGTGAAGGATGGTTACAAGGACAGGATCTTCACCTCGGGCCTGGCGGGATACCCCGGCATCAGGCATATCGACGACCGCACTGCCGGCGGGAAGAAGGATTTCTCCGAGATCATCGAGATCGCGAAGAAGTCGAACGCTCCCGAGCAGATCGAGGACGGAGAGATCGTCGGCGGATTTGCTCACGCACAGGTCGCCGCGCTTGCCGGCGACATCGTCGAGGCTGTCAAGTCGGGCGCGATCAAGAAGTTCATAGTCATGGCGGGTTGCGATGGAAGGCAGAAGGGACGCGAATATTTCACCGATGTCGCCAAAAACCTTCCGAAGGACGCCGTCATCCTGACAGCGGGATGCGCGAAGTACCGGTATAACAAGCTCGACCTCGGGGATATTGGCGGTATACCCAGGGTCCTCGACGCCGGACAGTGCAACGATTCGTACTCGCTCGCCGTTACAGCGCTCAAGCTGAAAGAGGCGTTCGAGCTCGAAGACGTCAACGATCTTCCGCTGGCGTTCGATATCGCGTGGTACGAGCAGAAGGCCGTAGCGGTGCTTCTGGCCCTGCTTCACCTCGGATTCAAGAACATAAAGCTCGGGCCCACGCTGCCGGCATTCCTCTCACCCAACGTTGTCAACGTTCTGGTCGAGACATTCGGTATAGCGCCGACAGGCGACGCGGCAGACGATGTCGCTTCGATGATGGCATAATTGCCGTCGGACCCGGTCAGATGTTATCAGGCCCGCCCCGCATTTGCGGCGGCGGGCCTTCTTTATTGCGACGCTGCACTTTACACTTGCTTCTGAAACCTGTAGATTGCTGATTATACCTACACTATCTCCGGACAGGATTATGAAGAATATCAGGAATTTCAGCATAACGGCCCACATAGACCACGGGAAGTCGACACTCGCCGACAGGTTGATCCAGTACGCCGGCCTCGTCAGTGACCGTGATTTCCACGACCAGATGCTCGATACTATGGATATCGAGCGTGAGCGCGGGATTACGATCAAGAGCCAGACGGTTGCTATGCCATACAAGAGCAAGTCAGGTGAGGATTATGTCCTTAACCTCATCGATACACCGGGGCACGTCGATTTCACCTACGAGGTCTCCAGAGCCCTCGCCTCGTGTGAGGGCGTCCTTCTGCTCGTCGACGCGAGCCAGGGGGTGGAGGCCCAGACAGTCGCAAATCTCTACCTGGCGCTGGAGCATGAGCTCGAGATCATTCCGGTGATAAACAAGATCGACCTGCCGTCGGCCGACGTGAACATGTCAAAGGAACAGATAGAACTCGAGCTGGGACTCGATACGGACGAAGTGATCCTCTGCTCGGCCAAGGCCGGTACCGGAGTCGAAGAGATCCTCGAGGCGATCGTCGAGAAGATCCCGCCTCCGAGGGACACTGAAAAGGAACCTTTCCGGGCCCTGATATTTGACGCGACATACGATCCGTTCCGTGGAGCGATCGTACACTGCCGCGTGATGGATGGTTCAGTAAAGCCGGGGGACTCGATAAGGTTCATGTCGCTGGGAACGATCCACAAGGTCGAAGAAGTCGGAGTCTTCAAGCTTAAGCATGTGAAGCGGAAGAAACTCAGTGCCGGAGAGGTCGGGTACATCATTGCCGGTGTCAAGACGGTAAGCGACACGAGGATCGGCGATACGATAGTCCACGAGGGCGACACGGTTTCTGAAGCCCTGCCGGGGTTCAAGGTGGTCAAGCCGGTCGTTTTCTCATCGATCTATCCGATCGATTCGAACGATTATAACGCTCTGTCCGATTCACTCGAGAAATACAAGCTCAACGACGCTTCGCTGATATACCAGAAGGATTCGTCGGCGGCCCTCGGGCACGGATTCAGGTGCGGGTTCCTGGGGCTGCTGCATCTCGAGGTGTTCCAGGAGCGGCTCGAGCGGGAATTCAACCAGTCGATCATCATGACTTCCCCGAGTGTGCTGTACAAATTCGTCCTCGATGGCGGAGAGGAAGTGTCGGTCGACAACCCGGAGTACTATCCCGACCCGTCTCATATCGATAGCGCCCTGGAGCCTTATATCCGCGCCAGCCTCCTCTTCCCCGAAAAATACATGGGCGCGGTGATGCAGCTCTGCCTCAATCGCCGGGGTGAGAACTCGCATTTCAGCTATCCGGCTCCGGGCAGGATCGAGCTGATATTCGACATGCCGCTCGCCGAAGTCATCCACGATTTCTACGACAAGCTGAAGACGATAACGCAGGGGTACGGTTCTTTCGATTACGAGCTGACAGACTACAGGAAGAACGATCTCGTCAAGATCGATATCCTCGTCAACGGCGAAAGAGTCGATGCCCTCGCTATGATTGTCCACAAGGAGAGGGCCAGGCCGAGGACCAAGCAGGTCTGCGACAGTCTGCGTGACGAGATTCCGCGGCACATGTTCAAGATCGCCGTCCAGGGCGCTATCGGCGGCAAGATCATCGCGCGTTCGACGATCCAGGCTATGCGCAAGGACGTACTGGCGAAGTGCTATGGTGGAGATATCACCCGTAAGCGCAAGCTGCTCGATAAACAGGCCAAGGGAAAGAAGAGGATGAAGACGGTCGGCAGGGTCTCGATTCCCCAGACCGCCTTCATCGCCGTGCTGAAGACCCAGGATGATTGATACTCCCGGCATATATATCCACGTCCCTTTCTGCAGGACCAAGTGTTCCTACTGTGACTTCTATTCCGTGACAGATTGCGATGTGGAGGAACGTTTCCTGCGCGCCGTCGAGACAGAGGCCGTCATGCGGGGAGAAGAGGTCCCCGGACCGGTCGGTTCACTCTATGCAGGAGGGGGTACACCGTCGGCGATCGATCAGGATCTGGTCTCGAGACTTCCAGGCATAGTATCCCGGTCGCATGGCCTTGAATCCGGCGCCGAGGTCACGATAGAAGTGAACCCGGACGATATCACTCCAGCCGCTCTGGAAGCGTATCTCGCCGGCGGGTTCAACAGGATAAGTATCGGCGTCCAGTCTTTCGATGATTCCGAACTCAAGTTCCTCGGGAGGCGCCACGACGCCGCGGGAGCGGTGGCCGCGATTGAAGCCGCAAAGAGATCGGGATTCGGCAGGACAGGGATCGACCTGATCTTCGGCTCGGCCGGGCAGACGCTGGACGGCTGGAGGAAAAGCCTGGAGAGGGCCCTCGAATTCGATCTCGAACACATCTCGTGCTATCAGCTCACCCTGGAACCGGGCACGCCGCTCGGAGAACGGATGCTGGCCGGAGAGTCTGTCTGCGCGGAAGAAGAGGACCAGAGAGAGATGTTCCTCGAGGCCTCCAGAGTATTATCCGGCGGAGGCTTTACACATTACGAGATATCGAACTTCGCGAGAGGCGAAGAGAACTATTCGAGGCACAATATGCGATACTGGCAAAGGGTGCCGTATCTCGGGCTTGGTCCGGCGGCCCATTCGTTCGACGGCCGTACCAGGCGATGGAACTGCAGGTCGGTGGAGGAGTGGCTCGATGCACTGGAAAGAGGAGAAGATCCGTCAGCCGGAACGGAAGAGCTCTCCGGGGAACAGGTCAGGGCGGAGAGACTTATGCTGGGATTCAGGACGATCCTCGGGGTGGAGACGGCACTGTTGAAGGAGCATCCAGGCTGGGAGGAGACCCTCGAAGAGCTCCTTGAAATACCTCTTGTGCATATCGAAGATGACAGGGTGATCCCCACAGTAGAGGGCTTCGTTGTCGCCGATCAGCTGCCGCTGCTGTTTATCTAGAGCTGATCTAGCGGAGCAGGATCATTTTTCTCGTGAATACCTGCTCGCCGGCAGTCATCCTGCAGAAATACACACCTGATGAGACGGGTCTTCCTGCCGAATCGCGTCCGTTCCAGACCGCTTCATGCGCGCCCTCACCGAGACGTCCGTCGACGAGCGTTCTGACGAGGCCTCCCCGCACATTGTAGACACGGACCTGCACGAATCCCGGACTGTCCAGCCCGAAACGTATCGTCGTCGAGGGGTTGAACGGGTTGGGCCAGTTCTGCGAGAGAAATGGTGTGGACGGAGTCTCCATGCCCGATGTGACATTCTCGTGGTCGCAGAGGATCCAGCCGTCGGGATCGAACAGGACATCGGTGGCAAGCTCCGTCGTTTCGATGATGAATGATTCCTCAAGCTCATCTATCCACAGTGTCGTGTCGGAATCTATCACCCCGTATGAAACGCGGAAATCGATCGGCATCGTATACGGCGGATTGGTGAGTTGCCTGACATTTATCGAGAGGAAGTTGCGTCCCTCTTCCTCCCACGAGTTCCACTGCCATTCATAGGCGAGCCTGTCGATGCGGGTCAGCCACGGGTCGAAGAACCAGTCGAGCTGGCTGCCGTGGAAGCCCTCGTAGATCGCCTCGAACTGCTCTGTGTCGGCGTTGCCGTATCTGAACTGCGGGTCGGCGATGTAGGCTCTCGTTGCGTCGAAGAATGCCTCGTCGCCCATGACATGCCTGAGCATGTGTACTACCCACGCTCCCTTGTCGTAGACAACGCGGTTGAAGTAGTACCACGAGTCGTTCGAGTCGGGATCACGAAGGACGGGCCCGCTCCAGTATATCGGCGTGTCCATCGTCTGCATATAATCCTGAAGATCGTCCTGGCCGCCGAGATGCTCGAACCAGAGGGCCTCGAAGTAACTTGCCCAGCCCTCGTTGAGCCAGATATGGGTCCAGTCGGCGCAAGTGATGAGGTCGCCGAACCACTGGTGCCCGAGTTCATGGATCCAGAGCCAGTCGTACCTGTGGTCGCCTGTCAGGAGCATCGATCCGTAACTCGTCAGGGTCTGGTGCTCCATCCCGCCGCCGATCTCGCAGATAGCCACGCCGTATTTCTCCTCGACGAACGGATACATCCCGAGGAGTGACGAGAAATATTCCAGTGCCGGAACGGTTATATCGAGATCAGTTGCTGCCTCTGCAACGAGGTAGGGGTAGACATAGTTTGTCACCTGCATCGTCTCCCCGGGGGCGTAGATCCACTGATCGGTCATCAGTACGTATTCGGTTGCCGCGATCGAGAAGAGATAGGGCGGCATCGGATAGTTTTCTTTCCACGTGTACCGTACGAAAGGCTCGCCCCAGCATATCGTGTCGGCCTGCCCGATAAAATCACCGTTCGAAGCTGCGAATAGCGGCGGCCTGACAGAGAGGGCGATATCGAATGTCGCCTTGTCGTCGGGATAATCCTTGCATGGCCACCATGTCCTGGCGCTCCACGGTTCGCTGAGCGAGTAGATGACGGGCCCGGTGTCATGGGTCCTGAGAAAGAGACCGGCATCGGGAGCGAGGGCAGGATCACCCTCGAACATGATAGTAAGGGTCGTCCGTTCACCTGCAGCGAGGCCGACCGGGAGAACGACGGTCAGGACATCGCCGTCGCGCGTGTATACCCAGGGGTCAATACCGGGTAGTGCGACAGAAATGATGGTCAGGCCCGGTTCCGCGTTGAAATCGATCTGGAAGAGGGAATCGACGGCACTCTCGATGAGGGCGGTCACTCTTCCTTCGACAAGACCGGTGACCTCATGAAAGGCGATATCGACATCGTAATGGATGACGTCGCTCATCATCTGCTGCGGTGTGGGCTGGGGAGCGAAGAGCAGTGATCGCCCGGGGACCCTGTCAGGCCTCTCGAACTTTACAAGCAGGTCCCTGTCGATCGTCCCGAACCTGTCCTGGGCCCCGGCGACAGATGCCGCCAGAAGGATGACCATCAATGAAAAAACGGCTAGTCTCATGCGTAACTCCCTCTATTAGACCCGGTTGTACTAACAATTATAACATTTACCGGCAAACGGCGCAAATCCCGCACGATCCGTTTGCTCTTTCAATGCATGGGCACCTCGCTTATAATCCCATTCTGGTCAACAGGATATGAGCCTGAAGCACTGCGGCTGACGTGAGGAGCGAAGAACGATTTGATCGGCAACAGATTCAGGATAAGCGGGACATTCAAGGATATCATCGCGAATACCGGGTGGCTGTTCGGCCTCAGGATCCTCAGGATCCTTTTTGCCCTCTTCGTGATGGCCTGGGTGGCGAGGTACCTCGGTACGGAGAATTTCGGGATACTTCAGTACGGGGTCGCTTTTGCCGGCCTTTTCGGCCCGCTGGCGATCCTCGGGCTCCAGGGGATAGTAGTCAGGGATATAGTACGTGATCCGGAGGCGAGGGACGAGATCCTCGGCACGACTTTTGTTCTGAGGCTGGTCGGAGGCCTGATCGCGCTCACTTTTGTTCTGTTGTCGATATACTTCGTAAGACGCAACGATCCGATTGTGCGGCTTGTCACGAGTATTGTAGCCCTCACACTGTTTCTTCAGGCCTTTGACTGCATCGATATGTGGTTCCAGTCCCAGGTGAAATCGAAGTTCACTGTCTTCGCGAAAAGTTCGGCCCTTGTAGTCGCCAATATTCTGAGGATCCTTGCAATCGTGAATAACGCGCCCGTAGTGGTATTCGCCGCGATATTGTCGATTGATGCGATCGTAGTCGGAGCCGGACTGATAACAGGCTACAGATCGCAGGGATACCGCCTGAGGAACTGGCGCTTCAGCTTTGCCAGGGCAAAGGATCTTCTCAGCCAGTCGTGGGCCCTTGTCCTTTCTGCGGCCCTCTCGATCATATATTTCAAGATCGACATGGTGATGCTGGGGCAGATCGCCGGAGACAGGGAAGTCGGCATCTATTCGGCGGCCGTGCGGCTGTCCGAGGTGTGGTACTTCATACCGACGGCCATAGCGACTTCCGTTTTCCCCGCGTTGATCAAGTCACGGGAGCGGGGCGAAAAGGTCTACAATGCCCGGATGCAGCAGCTCTATGATTTTCTCGCATGGCTGGGGCTGGCTGTGGGCCTCTTCTTCACATTCTTCTCAGACCGGATCATACTACTGATCTTCGGCAAACAATACCTGGCAGCCGGCCCTATACTGGCCGTACATATCTGGGCAGGGGTATTCGTGTTCCTGAAGGTGGCGATGAGCCGCTGGCTGCTCAACGAGGGCAAACTGACATTTCTGTTTATCAGCAGCAGTCTTGGAGCGATTGTAAATGTCGCCCTTAACCTGTACCTTATTCCGCGCCATGGAGGGATGGGGGCCGCTGTAGCGACAGTCATATCCTATGCCATAGCCGGACTCTTCTCATGCTTCCTGTACAGGCCAACGTGGCACACCGGCTGGATGATGATCAAGGCGCTGCTCGTACCGTTCAGGTCACTGGCGGGACTGGTGAGGAGGGGTGAGAGCGATGATGAAGAGTAAAAGGCAGAATGCCGCCACCATCGCCCTGCCCGCGATCATCGCGGCGGCCGCATTGATCAGGATAGTGTTTCTGATCCAGCTCACGGGGAGCGACCTCGGCAGGATATTGCCGCTCGACATGAGGTTCTATTTCGAGCTGGCAAATTCGATGTCGTCAGGCGGGGGGCTGCCGCAGGGCGGCCTGACGTTCAATCCTCTCTATCCGTTCTTCCTCGCCCTTGTTTTCAAGATATCCGGCGCGGGCCTTCTCGTGCCGAGGATTATACAGTGCCTGTCGGGATTGCTGACCATATGGCTGATATTCAGAACGGCGAAAGTCCTGGCAGCCGGCCCGGAGGAGGATCCCCGCAGGGGAGACATCGCCGGTATCACGGCCGCGGCGCTTGCCCTGTTATATCCCCAGCTGCTTCTCTATGAAGGGAGCCTGCTGGCGACCAGTCTGGTGACTCTTGTAATGGCGGCCTCGTTCTACACGTCACTCCTGCTGGCGCGCGCGATGCGCGGCGGCGGTGACATAATGATCGGCAGACGGACGGTACCGCCCGCGGCGGCAGTGATATTCCTCGGCATCCTGACGGGAGTGGGGATAATGGGGCGCCCGAATATATTTCTTTTCATCGCTCCGCTCATCACAGCCTGGCTGCTGATCGTCTCGGGAAAAGGAGGCAGGAGATGGAAGCTGCCCCTTCTCTATGCTGCCGGTTTACTGGTGATGCTCGTTCCGGCCTCGGCTTATAACGCATCGCGGGCAGGAACGCCGGCGCCGGTGACTTCCCACGGCGGGATAAACCTCTACATAGGCAATATGCGCGGCGCGAATGGACTTTACAATCCGCCGCCGGGGATGAGGCGCGACATGCGCGGTCTCATCGAGGATTCCCGGATCGCGGCTGAGGGGATCGAGGGAAAAAGGATGACCGACGCGGAGGTGTCGGCATTCTGGACTGCCCGTGCCCGCGAGAGGATCGTCACAGATCCGGGCGGATGGCTCCTGCTTATCGGCCGTAAGTTCCTGCTCTTCTGGAACGGCGGAGAACTCGGCGATATCGTCGACATCGAACTGATGCGAAAGGAATGCCCGGTCTTCGGACTGCTGTTTATAAGATTCGCGGTTATCTCGGTGCTGGCTTTCGTCGGGGCGTGCCTGATCATCAGGTACAGTCCGGGCAGATGGCCTTTCCTGATATTTCTCTCAGCGTCCATGGCGGCGATAGTACTGTTCTATTTCAATTCGAGATACAGACTGCCGTCTGTCCCGGTACTGGCGTCTTCGGCCGGGTACTTCATCGCGTGGTCAGCCGGAAAGATATCGAAGCGCCGGTGGAAGGAGTTCGCTGTCGCGGCAGTCGCAGCGGCGCTCTTTTTCACGGCTGTTTCAGGCAGGGAGATCTTCGCGGTGAACAGAAGCGCCACGTACACCTTTCTCGGCAATCACTACATGAGTATCCAGGATGAGGAGAAGGCGATGGAGGCCTTCGAGGAAGCGCTCAGGCTCGATCCGGAGGGCGTCGAGAACAGGATAAACTACGCCCGGCTGCTCAGCAGGAGCGGTGACAGGCAGCGGGCCAGGGAATATTATGGAATGGCCTGGGAGACCGACCCGGGCTTCCCGCGGCTTGCTCTCGAATACGGACACCTTCTGGACGAAATGGGGCAGCGCGCCGAAGCGGGCAGGCTGTACAATCATGCATGGAATTCAGGGCGCAGGAATGAGATGATTACAGCCGCCAAACTCCTCTCACGGATGGAATATGCCGGGGGTAACGGAGAAGCGGCGATCATGTGGGTCAGAAGAGCACTGGAAATCGCTCCGGGAGACGAAGAACTCCTGAAGCTGCTGCACAGACTCGAGGGCCCCTAGGCGTCAGCCGGCAACTGCCGGGTTACCCTGGGGATGAACGGGCAAGGAGAATTGGATGCTGTCTTTTCTGTCGGTGCTTCTGCGGAAAAAGAAGACGATAATACTGGCTGCTGTGGTGGGTTTTGTGCTGTCGATTATTCTCAGCCTCGTTCTTCCCGCGAAATTTATCTCCCTGGGCGCGTTTATCCCTGGCGGCGTCGAGCAGGAACTTTCCGGCTCGAACAGTTTTCTCTCCCGGCTCGGCGCGTTCAGCGAGTCGTACGCCACCTTCATCCGTGTAAGCAGGAACTACATCATCGACTATATCGTCCGGAGCCACAGGATGGCTGACATGATGGATTCGCGCTTCGACCTCAGGGAGATGTACGGCAAGAGAACGCTGGAGGAGGCGAGACGGGAACTCGGCAAGAGGACGTATGTGAACGTAAGGGACGAGGGTGTCCTGGAGATAGCGGTGGAGGCTTCAGATCCGGTCCTCGCGAGGGATATGACCGCTGCCTATATAGAGTTCGCGGACAGTATTCTGAAAGAGTTGAACAGGGAGAGTGCCGAAGTTAAGACCAGGTATCTCGAGAAAGAACTGAAAAGGGGAGAGGCTGCCAGAGAGACCGCTGACTCGGTCATGAGCGAATACATGGTGGCAAACGGTATATTCGAGATCGAGGCCCAGGCGAAGGCGGCTTTCCAGATAATCGGCGCCCTTACTGCCCAGGTGAGTCTTCTCGAAGTGGAAAGAAGCATGTTGAGCATGACGCGCCAGGAGACTTCTCCGGACATGCTGAGACTCGACCAGGAGATCAGCAAGCTCAGGGACGAGATCGAGAGGACCGCGGAAAGCGGAGATGGTGAGAAACTGTTTCCGCCTCTTTCCGAAATGCCGGGGCTTGCGACCGAATATCTCGGGATGGTCGCCGAGAGGATGGCGCAGGAGTTCACCCTCGCCTTCATAAGACTCAAGCTGGAGGACGCGCGGATCTCGGCGAGCAGTTCGGTCGGGGTCATCCGCGTGATCGATCCTCCCGCCGTTCCTGAGAGAAGGAGCTGGCCGAAGAGAAAGCAGATCGTGATCATCCTTACGCTGGCCAGCATCCTGTGGGCATGTTTCATTATCCTCGTTCGGGAAAAGATGTCGAGGGACAAGGATCTTCAGGAGGGGCCGGGCGCATGAAGATCGGTTCGTTGAGAGTCTCCTGGCGGCTTGTCGGCGCGGTTCTGGCAGCCGCGGCGCTTGTCACAGCCGCGTTGATCTTTCTTCCTTCCGGAGCGACAAGGCTCCTGATTCTCTCTTTTCTCGCTCTTCCCGCGATGTTCTTCCTCGTCTCGAAGCCGGAATATATCCTCGCGATCATTCTTTTTATGAGATTTACCAATTTCGACATCTTTCTGCCGATGAGGCTGTTCAAGCCTCTGACCCTTCTGCTTGTGGTATCTCTTGTCGCCGTCTGGCTCGATGGGCGGAAGTTTGAACTGAAGGACCGCCTGCTATCGACGCTGATACTCGCCTTTGTCCTGACAGCGTTTCAGTCGATGGCGTTTGCCGAGGATCTGCCCTCAGCGACATATTCTTTTGAATCCCTCGTGGGTGTGCTTCTTGTCATAGCAGCAGTGCTCTTGCTGACTGTTTCGAGAGGAAAATTCCTGGCCTTCCTTATCCTGGTGACTGTAGCGACGATGATCAGTAATTTTCTTCCTCTCATTATCCCCCCGCCGGGCGACTACGCGTCCAAGTCCCTTATGTGGGGGGAAGGTGTTATGCGCTATGAAGGATATCAGCTGGAAGCTAACATCTTCGCCTTTCATCAGATATTTATCATTCCGCTCCTGCTCTTCTTGCTGGTCAGGTTCGACAGGCCCTGGATAGCCAGGCCCCTTATCCTTGCTGCCCTCGGGGGCACTGTTTTTGTGTTGATGCTGAGTTTCTCAAGGGGTGGATTTGTCGGCCTGGTCGTGATTCTTGCCGCTCTACTGGTCATCGAGAGGAAGAACAAGGCGGTCATGACTATCGCCATAGCCGGAGTGATCATCCTGTCGGTCGCTGCGCCGACTCTGTACTGGGATCGTATCACATCCCTTATTGAGGCGGCGAAGCATGTTTCCCAGGATCACGCGATCCTCGTGAGGGTCCGCACCCTGAAGGTCGCCCTCGTGCTGGGATTCGAGAATCCCTTCTTCGGTGTTGGAATAGGAAACTTCATCTACCAGGCAGCACGTTTTCTTCCCTTTACGAAGGTCGTTCACAATGCCTTCCTGCAGATATTCTCCGAGCTGGGCCTGCCTGGAATGGCCGTCGTCTCTACGATCTTTGTCAGGAATATCATCATCATACGGGCGATGATGCGGTCGAAGGCCGACATCGAGAGATCGCGTCTCGGCAGGTTTCTGATGGTTCAGCAGGCCGCGGTGGCTTTAAGCGCGATGTTCATCCCTATCGGTTATGAGTTCATCTTCTGGATCTGGCTCGTGATACCGTCTCTTGCGAACCAGGCTTATTCCGGGAAGACCGGCGAACCGGAACGCCTGTAGCAGGACAGGAAGAATCCCCCGCCCATAGGCAGGTTGGTAAACTCGTACCCGGTGTTGAACCGCGGATCGAGGATGATATCCCTTTCCTGTATCTTGATCCTTCCGAGATCCTCCTGCCGCCTTCCCCGATGCACCTGGATATTGCCGAGAAGCAGCAGGTCAGGCTTCCTGTCGAGGACGTGCGATCCGAGAGTCTTCATGTGCCCCGGCTGATCCGAGACGATCTTTCCGTTTCTGGCGATCTCCGGTTCGGTGAGCCCGAGGATGTCCACGATCGGAAGGCCGCTGTAATAGCCGATAGCGCCGGTCGATCCACAGCCCAGGCTCGTCCCTTCGGGAAGGCTGTCCCCCAGGATCTCGCCGACCCATCCGAAGGCTCTGACGGCGAGCCGCTCCCTTTTGAGATTTTCATAGCTGGAGGAGCCGGGAGCCATCGCCACACAGGTGAATATTACCGCGACCGCGGCGGACTTCCAGAAGATGCCCCGGTCCTGCTGCCGGCCGGAAGTCTGCAGCATCGCCGCACGGGGGATCGCCGCCGCCGCCATTACCGCTATCGCTGGAATGCCCGGAACCAGCATCCTGTACATCGGCATCCAGTCCCCTCCGAGGACCGTCACGATGATCCAGTTGAGGCCGATGACTGACAGCGGGACTATCAGGCTTCCGTAATTTTCGGCACGGACCGCGGCGGCTTTCCCGCCTGCGCGCAGCAGGAGGACCGCCGCGGCGGGGAGCCACGCGTACCATGCCGCGAACCGCAGAGTATAGGCGAGCCCGTTCCTGAACTGGGCCGCCGGCGCTCCGGTCTTCGCGTAGAATGTGTTGGGAAGCAGTCCGCCGAAATAATGGATCTTCCAGGCTAGATAGGGTCCCAGCAGAAGCGCGGCCACGAGTATCCCTTCAGCCGCGACCCTGCGCGGCTTTTCGCCACGGACCACGAGAAGTGCGGCCGCGAGGATATAGTACGCGGCGCCTTCGGGCCGGACCAGTGTGAGCAGGGCGAATACGGCAAAGACCGCGCGGGGGCCGCGCCCCGTCGTCAGCAGCAGCATTCCGGCCGTGAGCAGGAAGGTGAAGAGCGGTATCTCCGTGCCCGAGAGCGCCCATGTGACGAACGGCGTTGACGCGGCGAGGATCAGTGGCGCAGCGAACGCCGCACCCCGGCCGGATGTTTTCTCGCAGATGCGCCAGGCGAGGAGCAGGGTCCCCACCGAGAAGACCAGGCTGAGGATCCTCGCTCCATGAACGAGCGGGATGCCGGCCTTCGCCGCCGCGGCCAGGATGATGACCCACAGAAAGTTCGTGTACCCCTCGACCCGTTCGCCGGGATTGAAGACGAGGCCCTCTCCGCCGGACAGGTTCGCTGCGTATCTCATCCCGATGTAGGCGTCGTCCGGCATATAGTGAAAATACCAGAGGCCTCCCGCGAGTACCGCCGCGACGACTGCGACCAGAATGATATTTCTCAGGGCTGGATTCATCTGGTTCAGTTCTCGAGGAATATCACGTTACACGTAATCGTTTGCTGGATGCCGGGAACGGGCTGGATATTCTCCAGCACCGATTTCCCGATCTCGTTGAATGTCGCTCCATCTACTACCGCGATCATGTCGTATGGCCCTGATACCGCGTTGACTTCGGCGACGAAATCCATCTTCTGAAGTTTCATCAGCACCGCTTCCGAAGCGCCTGCCGCGAGATTGATCAGCACAAATGCTCTGGCTCTCATGGTCGATCCCCTTTTTTCTGGCCGCCTCCGCATTCTATCTGTGAATTTCTATCTGTGCGTCCCAAAGTTATAGCAGTCGTGCACCGCCGGTCAATACGATTTGGGATGACACCTCGATATCCAGGGATGTATTCTGGCCGGTGGACGACCATGAACCGTAAGACATTCTTCATACTGCTCCTTGTTATCCTATGCCTCGCCAATCTCACGCGATGGGCGTACAGGTCCCGTGTGAGCAGTGAACGCTTTTCTGCCGAGAGCGCCGCCCATTTCCGCTATACAAGGATGATAGCCTCCGGAGAGAATATACCCCGCCTCGATATAGACGCTCAATACCCCGAGGGCCTGAATGTATTCAAAGAGACCTCTACAGGCATGGAATATATCTACGGAACGGCCTGGAGGCTTATCCCGGGAAAGAGGCCGGCGCTGGATCTGTTTATCAGGTGGTTTTCCGTGTTCCTGTTCACTCTGGCTGCTGTTCCTTTATCTTTCCTGTCCATTTATCTATGGGGGAAGAGAAGCTCCGGGATCATCACGGCACTTCTCTTCGCGATCGCTCTGCCGGTTGCGGGAAGGTCGAGCGGTTTTGACATGATCAGGGAGAACCTCACCCTGCCACTGATCATCTTCCATGCCTGGCTGCTCGTTCGGACAGTCCGTACCGGAAGCAGGGTGTCCGCCGTCCTGTCGGCGGCATTTCTCTTTTCGGCCCTCGCTACCTGGCAGGGGACACAGTTCTACCTCGTACCTCTCGTCCTGCTCCTGGCCGTGCGTGCCCTCGCGGGGAAGGGGCGGGAGGAGGCGGCCGCGGGATGGTCGGTCGTGGCTGCGGCAGCAATAGCGGCAGCGGCGGTGCCTTTCCTCAGGACAGGCGGATTCTATCTCTCTCCATCAGCGGCCCTCTGTGCCGGGCTGGCAGGGATCCTGGCAGCCGGCCGGTTCGCAGGGCCAGGGAAGAGGGGGCTATGGATAAGGTCCGCTGCCGGAGCGGCGGGTACAACAGTGGTGCTGGCGGCGGCGCTCATTGCCGGCAAACATTTCGCAGCATATTCACATTTCCTCGGAGTGATCCTCTACAAACTCAGATATATCAGCAAGCCCTCCGATCCGGCTCTGCTGCCGTTCGACGTGAGGGCCTTCTGGGCCGGGCCTTTCCATTCCCCGGACCTGCTGCATATCTTCGTATTCGCCCTGCCCCTTCTTATGCTTCTGCCCGTTCCCCTGAAGCGGCTCGCGGGGAGGGTGAGGTCCGGCGAATTCACCGCTGTCCTGACAGCATGGCTATCGGCGGTATTCTTTGTGCTTTTTCTGCTGATGATGAGGATGCTGCCCTTCTTCGGGATCTTCGCGATAGTGATCGCGGGTGGATTGACAGCAGGCACATCTGCCGGGGGGAAGAGGATAGCCGGATATGGCGCGACTGCTGCAGTAGCCGTGCTTATGCTGCTCCAGGTCCTCTTTTGGGAGGGAAGGGCCGATATATGGAGGGAGACATCAAGGGCGCTGAATCTTCCCCGGAGGACGAAGTATGTCGTCTTCCCGTTCGGCAGGGACCCTGAAGGGGCAATGCTCGAGTGGATATCGAACAATACGGCTCCTGACGATGTGGTCATGTCCCTGCATTACCTTTCGCCACAGATCCTCACGTACACGGGCCGGCCGGTTAATCTTAACGATTTTTTCGAGGCTCCGCGGCTCCGGGCGAAAGCTCACACGATGCTGCGCAGCCTCTATTCGGACGAGGGTACCCTGCTGTCATTCTGTGAGAAGAACGGCAGCGACTACCTCGTGCTCAGCGCCGCTACAGGATGCGATCCGACGAAGGATTCCCCCCTCTACCAGGCGGGATTCAGCGATCTGCCGCAGGGCTGCGCGGCACGGCGCATGATGTTCGAACCGCGGACCCTGAGGTCGTTCGATCTTGTCTATGAGAACGAGCTCTATCGCATCTTCAGGGTGGGAGAACCACCGGTCGAACGGCGGCGCCCCGCCTCGCCGATCTTCTACAGCGGCAGGCTGCTGAGGAATGCGGGAGGAGATACCGGGGAGTTCTACAACACAGTGATGCACATCTATGCAGTTACCGCCCGCGCTTCGAGACTGGCAGGGGCGGGGATGTGGAAAGAGGCGGAAGATCTTCTTGCCGGGGTCCTCAGGCTCGAGTATTTCCACCCGGCCTGGCAGATACTCGACATGCTTTACGCAAAGGAAAAGCTCACCCGTGAACGGCTTGTTCTGGCCGAATTCGCGTGGGCCAGTGATCCGTGGAGGCCAGGCGTATGCCTCTCGCTCGCCGAGAGCCGGCTCGCCGCTGGTGACAGGGCAGGGGCGCGTGAAACGCTCGGAATCTGCACGGCGCTGCCTATGACGGAAAGGGAAAGGGCGAGGTTCGAACGTATAGTGAAGATAGCGGGAACGGACGGGCCGTAGAGGTTATCAGAATCGGTAAGCGGCTGTTACCCTGGTCTTCCTGCCGAGTTCATCCTCGGGGTCGAATCCGAATGCCAGCGCGATCCTCGCGCCGCCAAGCCCCGCTGTGACTCCGCACCAGGGAACGGTCCTCGAGTAGTTTACTACACGGACATCCGCTCCGGCCTGCAGCTGGAGGATGTTCTTGATCAGGTTCAGTTCGCCGCCCAGGCGGTAACTGTTCAGCTCGCCCTCGCGGAAGATCACGTCCAGCTCGGCGGAGAACCGTCCGAATATGATCTCCTCGATCGATGCGGCAAATGAGACCGTGGGGCCGATCTCCCAGGAGCTTTGGGGGTAATGGACCTTGCTCCATGCGTCCTTTGCCACCGCGGCGAGCCACATGTGCCGGGTGAGCCTCGTGGTGAAGGCGATATCTATAGCGGATCCCCATGCGCCCGCGTCGTCGACATCGGACCAGCTCTTCATCCCTCTCCAGCTTACACCGATGAAATTGTACGGGTTGAAGCTGAACGCCGCTGAGAGGCCCAGTGTCCCCTCGTTCCATCCCGACCCTTCCGAGAGCTTGAGTCCGAGGTGCGACATCGTCACTCCAACGGCGAGGCGCCTCACTTCGACCGCGCGGTCCACCGATGTCCGGGAATCGAGAAGACCCGTAGCAAATGACACGACCGAATAGAGATTGTCCATCCCGGGGATCGGTTTTGTAGTACCGATTCCGATACCGGGGGAGGTCATGAAGACGAGGTTCGACGGGTTCCAGTATGCCGCTGCCTCGTCACGGACGAGGATAGTGCCCGCTCCGCCGAGCGCCTGTCCGCGCGCATCCCATCCCAGTGGCAGGAATGTCCCGCCCTGCGATCCATCCCCCGCCATCGCGGCGCAGGGAAGAAGCAGCGCTACAGCCGCCGCTATGAATAAGCGCCTGGCCATCTATCTCACCACCGCTATGAATGCCTTGTCGACTATCCTGCTTCCTGCGGTCTCTATGACGATCACAAAGAGACAGGGGCCGTTTTTAACCATTTCCCCATCGTCGTTGGTCAGGTCCCATGCGATATCAAAGTTTGTGCCGGGGCCGGGTACCGAGAACCTCCGGATCCTTTCGCCTCTCATGTCGTAAATCTCGAGAGTCACCGATAAGGCAGTCTCGGCTGAGACGACCTGGATCGTATTGGGACCCCTGAAGACCTCGGGATAGGTGATGCCTGTAGTCGGGTCGAAGGTCGTCCGGACCGTGTTTGAGGGGCCGCTCGTATTACCGGCATTGTCCGTGGCGGTGGCCCAGAATTCGTTTTCGCCCTCAGCCAGGGTAAGCTCGAAGGGGTCCTCAGGCGGGCGGCCCAGTGTTATGAACGATTCGCTTACGACCGTTCCGCCTGCCTGCCAGTAGACGTTCAGTGTGTCGGTCCCGCTGTCATAATCTATGTACAGGTTCAGCTGCGACTGGATCATCCTTTCCGGAGGATCAGCGATCCGCGGCACAGTCGGCGCCGTTCGGTCGAGCATGAACGAGATCTGTTTGTCCGACTGGTTGCCGAAGGCATCCTTGACGAAGACCTTCATAAGGTATCCGCCTTCGACGTAGCCCGCGTCGCCGTTCGATGTGTCAGGAGTGTCTACGCTCCAGTAAAGGGTGTCGGCATCGAGCCATGTTGAATCGGGCTGTATCCTCGCGCTCTCGATCAGGTCGGGCCCTGTCCAGGAGCACTCTATCCACGAGATGCCCGCGCGGTCGAACGTGCGTCCGGTGATCTCGTGCGGGGCCTCGGGTGTGCTGGTAGGTATCTCGGTGAGGATCTCGAGCTCCGGGCCGTCAGAGTCCACGTAGACACTGCCGCTGTCAGCATCTGAGTTGCCCGCTTCGTCCGCCGCCGTGATCGTTATCACGTTAAAGCCGGTCTCAGCGGTGACAGGTTTCCACGCGGCTATCCAGTCACCGTCTCCCTGGACATCGACCGGGTCGGTCGTCTCGTCTCCCGAGGGATTCCTGACCGTCATCCTTACCGCCGCGCCCGCCTCCCAGCCGGTGATGTTGAAATAGACCTTCACCGAGGCTGATGTATCAGGCCAGCCCGGCGAGAAGACGCCCGGCTCGATCCTGTCAATGCTCACGAGAGGTGAAGTGAGATCGATGATGACTGTCCGCAGAATGCTGTCGCTCGAAGCTCCGGTCGTCTCGCGGAGGATGAGGTCGTATTCGCCCTCGGGAAGCACCGCGCCCGTCCAGTCCGTGCCGTCCCAGAAGGCCGCATGGTCGCCCGTGTCAGCGGGGGCCTCGAGCATCAGGGTGTCATATACAGCGGGAGATATCTTGTCCTCGACCGTTATGATCAATCTATCCACGGCAGTTGACAGCTTCGCCGTCACGGTCATCTCATCCTGGACGCCGTCGCCGTTCGGGGATATAGAGGGGAAATTGATAAAGAGGACGGCGCTTCCGGCCCAGACCGCCAGAGCGGACAAAGCCGATATCACCAGGATCCCCTGAATTGTCAGAAGCGTGCGTCGCACGGTAAACACCTCTCAAATGGAGTTCGGTGCATTATAAGCAATTACAGGGGGATGAGCAAATATAATATGCCCGGCCGAAAATGGCAAGAATCCCCTGTTTTGAGGAGTAAAATAGCCAAAATCATGCCTGAAACAGGAGATTCAGGCTAACACGGGATCCATGTGGAATAATTATGAGGCGGGTCCCCTGAAAAAAGACCGAATTACTTCCGTATTCTATCAAAAATTCTTGTCCCAAAGGGGGGCGTTGGACTATTGTTAAATTCCTTTCTAATGAAAGCAAAGAGTGTAAGATTGCCATGAGAACAGCGGGGCGAAGCCCGCTCCGGTTCAGAAGCAGCGACAGGACGGAAACAGGAGAAACGGCTCGATGGAAGACCTGATTTTCCAGTTGATCGGCGGCCTAGGTTTCTTCCTCTACGGCATGAAGTTCATGTCTGAGGGGCTGAGAAAAGTAGCAAGCGATCGCCTCAAGAACATCCTGAACCATCTCACAAAAAACAGGGTCCTGGCGCTTCTCGTAGGGACGGGGGTCACGGCGGTCATCCAGAGCAGCAGCGCGATGACTGTGATGGTGATAGGATTCGTGAACGCAGGGCTTCTCACCTTCAGGCAGGCCATTCCGGTAGTGCTCGGAGCAAATATCGGAACGACCTTCACCGCCTGGCTCGTGAGTTTTTTCGCAATGTTCAAGATAACTCACTACGCCCTGCCGGCTGTCGGCATAGGATTCCTGATAATGATCGTGGTCCGCAAGGCTTCCACACGCCACTGGGGCGAGGTCCTGTTCGGATTCGGGGTCCTCTTCGTCGGAATCGGATTCATGAAGGACGCTTTCGCGCCGCTGGAGAACAGCCAGCGTGTACTCGACATCATGGTCAACTTCAGCAGGTATCCGATCCTCGGAGTGCTGGTCGGAACGGTGATCACGATGCTTCTCCAGAGCTCGAGCGCGACGATCGCCATCGTCCAGGTGCTCGCTTTCAATGGACTGATCGACTTTCCATCCGCGGTACCGATCGTACTGGGCGACAATATCGGCACGACGATCACCGCGCAGATCGCGAGGATAGGGGGCACGACAGGGGCGATAAGGGTCGCCTGGTCACACACCCTGATGAAGGTCTTCGGAACGACATATGTGATGGTCTTCGTATACCTCGGACTATATATCCGGCTCATAGAATGGATGATTCCCGGAGATCTGAACTCCGGCAACATCCTCTTTCATATAGCCCTGGCACACTCGGTATTCAATGTGTTCAACGCCTGCTTCTTCCTCCCGCTCATTCCGACGGTGCAGAGGCTGGTTGAGAAGATGATCAAGCCGAAAGGGGACGTCGTAGAGGTCGGGACGCAATACCTGGAGAAACATCTACTCGAAACTCCGGTGATCGCGCTGGAACAGAGCAAGAAGGAGATAGTGAGGATGCTTGTCCTTGCGGGGGACTCGCTGGAGAAATCGTACGAGATCTTCAAGACCGGCAGGATCGAGTTGTCCAGAAAGGTGGCTCGGCTGGAATACGCCGTCGACAACCTGCAGGCCGAGATCACGCGTTACCTTATCGATATATCTATGGAGGAACTCGAGCAGGAGGATGCTGAGCAGATCCCCGTATTCATACATTCGGTCAACGATATCGAGCGGGTAGCGGATAACGCGGTCAACATATCCGAGCTCGGCCAGCGCCGCAGCAACAAGGGCCTCGTCTTCTCCACGATGGCCATCGAAGAACTCGACACGATGTACAAGATCGTGAACGAGATGCTCGACGATGTCAGGGCTGGGCTGGAAACGGGCGACCTCGGTGTCGCGAGGGAGGCCCTGATCAAGGAGGAGGAGCTCAACAAGATGCAGCGCTCGCTGCGCAAATCTCACACGAAGAGGGTGAACAACGGCTCCTGTCAGATGCTTTCTGGTATCGTGTTTATAGATTGCGTAGATTGTTTCGAGAAGATCGGTGATCATCTTTCGAATATAGCGGAAGGTCTGCTCAGCGGGCTTCGCTGGGAATAACCATGTCCGCTGACAGACAGAAGCAAGAGGAGAAACACCTTGTTTGAAGATCTGACTTTCCAGCTCCTGGGCGGCCTGGGCTTTTTCCTCTTCGGCATGAAGTACATGTCGGAGGGGTTGAGAAAGGTCGCGAGCGACCGTCTTAAAAATATCCTTACATACCTGACGAAGAAAAGGTACGTAGCCCTACTCATGGGTGCGGGTGTTACCGCGTTGATCCAGAGCAGCAGCGCCATGACAGTGATGCTCATCGGGTTCGTCAACGCGGGGCTGATGACCTTCAAGCAGGCGCTGCCTGTCGTTCTCGGCGCCAATATCGGTACGACATTCACCGCGTGGCTGGTCAGTTTCTTCGCCGTCTTCAAGATAACGCATTACGCCCTTCCAGCTGTAGGCATCGGGTTCATCATGATGGTACTGGCCCGCAGGTCGACGATGAAGCAGTGGGGCGAGGTCCTGTTCGGATTCGGAGTCCTGTTCGTCGGCATCGGGTTCATGAAGGACGCTTTTGAGCCCCTTGAGAGCAGCGAGCGTATCCTGGACATCATGGTCAACTTCAGCAAGTATCCGATCCTCGGTGTGCTTGTGGGAATGGTCGTTACGGTCCTTCTGCAAAGCTCCAGCGCCACTATCGCTCTCGTGCAGATCCTCGCATTCAACGGGTTGATCGATTTCCCGTCAGCGATTCCTATCATCCTCGGAGATAATATCGGAACGACGATCACCGCTCAGATAGCGAGGATCGGGGGAACGACGGGAGCGAGGCGGGTCGCCTGGGCGCATACACTCTTCAACGTGATAGGGACGGCGTACATGCTCGTGTTTATCTACCCGGGATGGTACGGCCGGTTCATCCAGTGGATAATCCCCGGCGAGCTCGCCCCGAACAACATCATGCTTCACATCGCCCTTTCGCATTCGATATTCAATGTGTCGAACGCGGTCATCTTCTTCCCGCTGATCCCGGCCCTGCAGAAGTTTGTCGAGCGAATGGTCAAGCCGACCGGGGACGCGGTCGATATGGAACCGCAATACCTCGAGAAACATCTACTCGAAACTCCTGTGATCGCGCTGGAACAGAGCAAGAAGGAGATAATCCGGATGCTTGCGCTTTCCGGTTCAGCCCTGAAGAACGCGTACGATCTTTACCGGACAGGTAAGATCGGGCTGTCCAGAAAGGTCGTGCGGAGGGAACAGGCGGTCGATAATCTACAGGCCGAGATCACCCGTTACCTGATCGACATCTCGATGGAAGGCCTGGCGGAAGAGGAAGCGGAACAGATACCTGTCTTCATCCATTCTGTCAATGACATCGAGCGGATCTCCGATAATGCGGTAAACATCATGGAGCTCGGCCAGCGCCGGAACGACAAGAAGCTGATTCTGTCCGATGGTGCGTTCAAAGAACTGGACGAGATGTATGAGGTCGTAAAGGATATGCTCAGAGACATCGAGAGGGGACTGGAGACCGGGGACGTCGAAGCCGCCAGGGAGGCGATGATCAAGGAAGAGGAGCTCAACAGGATGCAGTCTTCGCTGAGGAAGTCACACACTAAGAGACTCAGTGAGGGCTCCTGCATGATGCTGTCGGGGATCGTTTATATCGATTGCGTCGACTGCCTCGAGAAGATCGGGGACCACCTGTCGAATATCGCGAAAGGAATTCTCGGCGGATTTCGCTGGGAATCGCCCTGAGCCCCGGGCAGGACAGAAAAATATTTCAGGTAATTATCAGGGCCGATTCGCTTCCGATTCGGCCTTTCTCATGAGCCTCTCGACATGCTCGGCCTGCGGCGGGTTGAACCTGTCGAGCTGTGCGGCCCTCTGAAGATGCTCGAGCGCCGGTATGTATTCCCCTAGATTTTCCAGGACGACGCTCATATTGAAATGCAGCTGTGATACCCCGATATGTTCCTTCAGGGCCACTGCCAGGAGTTTTCTTGCCGTTTCCCAGTTCCCCAGCTCCATCTCCAGCGCGGCGGTGTTGTTAAGCGCGACCCAGTCACCCGGGAAGAGCTGCCTGGCGTACAGGTACATCTTTCTCGCTCCGTCGAAATCCTCGTCCGTCTGCAGCTCGGCTCCCCTGTTCAGCACAGCCGAAGTGAGGTTCCTGATATAATCCCTGTTCTCCGGGTCGAGCTCGAGAGCTCTTTCATAAGCTTCCACAGCCCTGGGATACATGTTGCCGTGATTGCAAGTGTATCCAAGGCGGGTCCACAGTCTCGCGCTGTCCGGGAACTCCGCAAGGAGGACCTCCAGTTCCTGTCTCGCCTCGCCGAACCAGCGCTGTTCGATATATGCCTCGGCAAGGTCGGTCCTGTAGGCATGATTCTCCGGAACTATCTCCGATGCCCGGTGAAAATATTTTACCGCGTCAAGGGGATCGTCCATCTCCATCCTCGTCCTGCCGAGCCTGTGCCAGATATCCGCATTTGCCGGATCCTTTTCCGAAGCGATGATGAACCATTCCGTGGCCTTTGCGAAATCCTTCGAATACCAGGCCTGGGCGCCGATCACCGTCTCGGCTCTGCCTGCGGGAAGAGGAAGGTCGAGTATCCGCCTTTCTCCGGCATCGAGGGAGAAGCTGGTGGCGACGACCGGTATCAGGTGGAAGAGGCCGAGAGCAGCCATGAGGACCGCGGAAGAAGCGAATGCTTTCGGAGAGGCGGCCCTTCTCCGCAGCGCCGCCGCGGCGAATACCGACATCGCCGCTGAAGCGGGGACGACGATCTCCCAGCGAAGGCCCCCGCGGACCCTCGATGCGGAGAGGAATATAAATATGGCGGCTGACGCGGCGGTGATGAGGAGAAACCTCATCGATCCTCCTTCGTCCTTCTTTGCGTCTTTTCCGCCGCGGGAGGCGGCGAGGATGACGGCGAGAAGGGCTGCCGGGCCGGCCAGTAAAAGCGAATTGAAAGCGAGCGAAAGGGCTTTGGCCGGGCCGGCCTGTGTGAAGGCCGATAGTGCCCGGGAGGCGGAACCGGTAAGGTGCGAGTATATCCCCGGCATCCCTGCGAGCCGGGATGCGGCGAGCTCGGCGGCTATCCAGCAGACTGCCGCGGTTCCAGCGGCTGTTACCGCTTCGAGGCGGCTCTCTCCGCGCATCGCCGCCGAGATGAGAAGATAGAGCATCGGAACGAGGAGGAAGATATTTGATATGTTTAGCATGGTCGCAGCGACCGCGGCGAGGACCGGTATGATCAGGGGGATCGATCCTCCTCGAAGACGTATGATGGCGAGCCAGATGAACAGTCCCGTTCCCGCGGCCGCCAGTGGAGAGGCTCCCCCGAATCCGAAGAATACAGCGAAGTAACCCCCCGCGAGTGCGAATGCCGCCGCCGGGAATGAGCTTTCGCCGCTGCCGCGCGAGTCGCGCAGGGATGCCCTGACCGCGGCGGCGAAGAGGAGTCCCGCGATGACGCTCAGCAACGCCGAGCTCTCGAATGAATTCCAGAAGAGGAGGCGGTTGAGCATCTCGAAAAAGAAACGTGAGATCACGGTCGCCAGGGGGGCGGATGGCAGGACGGTTGCTCCCCGCTCGACGGCCAGTCCCATCGAGAATCCGTCACCCCAGAGAAAATGCCTGCTCCGCAAGAGCCACATAAGCACGAAGATTGTCGCCGTGGCGGCGACCGCCGCCTTCTTTGACCATCTGTCAGGGATCTCGAGCAGTCTCACCAGGCCGCCGCGTATCCTGCCGATCAGAAGGAGGAGAAGCGCCGCGGCGAGGACCGTCGCTGTTGTTAGCGAGACACTCCTCCAGGCGCTGGCGCCCCAGAGCAGGGTCTCCTGCGAGGCCGAAGCCGCGATCAGCAGTACGATAAACGCGACAAAGAAGATCCTGACAGTCATGCTCACCAGTCGTCCTCCTCGTTTTTCGGCTTACCGAGTTCGCCCTCGGTCGCGGCGACTATTACCGCCGCTGAAGCGTCACCCGTTACGTTGACAGAGGACCTCAGCATGTCGAGTATGCGGTCCACTCCGAGTATCAGGGCGATCCCTTCGAGGGGAACGCCTATCTGTTCGAGCACCATCGCCAGGGTGATGATCCCTACGCCCGGGACACCGGCAGCGCCGATCGAGGCGAGGGTCGCCATCAGGACTATCGTCACCTGATCGGCGAAGGAGAGATCGATTCCGTAGACCTGGGCGATGAAGACCGCCGCCACACCCTGGTAGAGGGCCGTACCGTCCATGTTTATCGTGGCTCCGAGAGGAAGGACAAAGCTTGTCACCTCGTCGGAGACGCCGAGATTGTCTTCGGCGCATTCCATCGTCACGGGGAGGGTGGCGCTGCTCGATGATGTCGAGAAGGCGATCAGCTGAGCCGGCCGGATGCCGCGGAAGAAATCGCGCGCTTTCATGCCGGAGAAGATCCTGACCGCTGTGGAATAGACAAAGATCATATGTATGAACAGACCGGCCGCGACGACCAGTGAATAGCTCAGCAGGGACAGGAGGATATCGGCGCCGAACTGTCCGACCACAGACGCAATGAGAGCAAGGACACCGAGCGGCGCGATCTTCATCACGATGTATACGATCTGTATCATCGCCTCGTTGACACCCTCGAAGAACTTGATCAGCGGTCCGGCCCGTTTCTCCGGGACGAGGGTCACGGCGATCCCGAAGACGAGCGCGAAGAAGATTATCTGAAGCAGATTTCCCTCGGCGAGACTTCCCAGAGGATTGAGCGGGACGATATCGATCAGGGTGTCCACAACACCCGGTTTCTCCAGTGCCACCTCGATCTTCTCGCCGGCCTCGGCTCCGTACGAGTCCATCAGTCCGTCTCTTGTCGAGGAGTCGATATTTCTGCCGGGCCCGACGGCGTTGGCCAGCAGGAGGCCGATCGTGATCGCCAGGGCGGTCGTGCAGAGGTAGTACCCCATCGTCTTGAGCCCTATGCGGCCGAGTTTGCGGATGTCGCCGAGGCTCGCCGTACCGACAAAGAGGGATGAGAAGACGAGCGGCACGACTATCATCCTTATCAGGCGGATGAAGAGGATCCCGACAGGCCTGATATACTCCGCCTTCGGCCCGAGGATCAGGCCCAGGGGGATACCGAGAACCATTGCGATCAGGATCTTTGTGTGGAGCTTCGACTCTTTGAGCCATTTCAGCGGGTTCATGGAAAGTCCTCCCGGCAGCATCCGGACTCTCTGAATTGCCTTGAATTCCCAGTTAATGTAAGCCAGAATCCAGTCGAATAAAAGGGTTTTCACCTGTAAGGAGAGAGTTCTGATGGTAAACGCGCGCATAGCGGTCCGTGCCGCCGCCGCACTCGCGATCCTGGCCGCCTTGCCCTGCGGGTGCACCTCGGGTGAGCAGGCGTACGCGGAAATGCGAAGCCGGATGGTCCGCGAGGATATCGCCGCCAGGGGAATATCCGACCGCCGCGTACTCGAATCGATGAATCAGGTGCCGCGCCACCTCTTTGTCTCGGCCAGCCTCAGGGATGTCGCCTACATGGACAGCCCGCTACCGATCGGCGAGGACCAGACGATCTCCCAGCCCTACATCGTGGCCCTGATGACCGAATCGCTCGGCCTCGGTGACAGTGCGCGAGTACTCGAGATAGGGACCGGATCGGGATACCAGGCTGCCGTACTGTCCGGAATCGCTGATTCGGTCTGGACGATAGAGATAATACCGACGCTGGCCGAGGGCGCCGCGGCCCTGCTCGACTCGCTTGGTTACGGCAATGTAACCGTGCGAAGCGGTGACGGGTATTTCGGCTGGCCGGAAAAGGCGCCTTTCGACGGGATAATCGTGACGGCCGCGGCCCCCGGGCTGCCTCCGAAGCTGGCCGAGCAGCTCGTTTTCGGGGGACGGCTGGTGATCCCCGTCGGTGACGGGCACCAGAAACTGATGACATATGTGAAGACATCTTCAGGGCTGGAACCACTCTCTTCGCTGCCGGTGCGCTTCGTGCCGATGACGGGCAGGATAAGAGAAGAAAGCGGGGATCGAGAATGAACAGGACATGGGCCATGATCCTGATACTTGCCGTAACGGCGACCGGATGCGCCACATCGGGTATCAACAAGGGCGATTTCAATATGATCTCGAGCGCCCAGGAAGTCTCGATGGGGGAAGATTTTGCGATAGAGGTCGAGAGTGAGTTCGATGTGTACGATGATCCCGAACTGTCTGCCTATGTCCAGTCGGTCGGGGGGCGAGTCGCCGCGATATGTCACAGGCAGGATATACAGTATCACTTCAAGGTGATCAGGAATGACGAGATGAACGCCTTCGCGCTGCCGGGCGGCTTTATATATATCTACACCGGGCTGTTGAAGGTCCTGGATGATGAATCTCAGCTCGCCGCCGTACTGGCGCACGAGGTCGGCCACGTGACGGCCCGCCATTCTTCCGAACGCCTTACGGCGATGCTCGGGGCACAGGCCGCCATCGGCCTGCTGCTCGGGAGCGATCCTGCTCAATACAAGGTGCTGCTCGCCAATATCTTCACCACGACCGGATTTCTCGCCTACAGCAGGTCAGCCGAGTACGAGGCTGACAGGCTCGGGACCGCCTACACCTCGCTGGCCGGTTACGATCCGGAAGGCATGGCCGAACTGCTCGGCAAGTTTGTAGATTCCGAGGCGAGGGAGCCCTCGAAACTCGAGGAGTGGCTCTCGACACATCCGCCAGCCAGGGACAGGATAGGAAAGGTTGAACTCCTGGCCTCCAGCCTGCCGATGGCCGGAGTCGGCGAGAGAAACGCCGCGAGGTATGCGACGATGAAGGCCCGTCTGCCATAGCCCCGACGGAGCCTTTACAGGGCCGGATATTTCATTCCGAATCTTTTCGCGTAATATAACCGCGTCAGCAGTACAGTGATGGCGAGTACCGGGATGAAGGCCGGGAAGAACCAGCAGGCTGCCAGTGAGTAGGTGAGTGTGGAGACCTTGGCAGGAAGCAGTATGCCCGCTCCCGAAGATCTCTTTTTCTCCGACACGGAAACGACGATAAAGAAGAGCAGCGAAACGCTCGATGCGTAGAGGGCCGGGGTGTTGTGTGTCAGGACAGCCGCCGCGAACGAGGACGCCATCAGGAGCGTCGAGAGGATCATCCCTTTCCTGCGTCCGAGCAGGACGCCGCTCGTCCTCAGTCCGCTCGCTTTGTCGCCGTCGATGTCGGCCAGGGTCGTCGAGAGGTGGACCGCGGCAACAGCGAGAGGGTAGGGGGCGAGGATAGCGAGGCTCTCGAGAGGCGCTCCGATCGCGACCCAGCCGGCCAGCGTGTTCAGGACGCCGTTAGCGAGGGCATTGGCCAGCACGTCGAGCACGGGCCGCCGTTTGAACCTGTACGGTTCGATAGAGTACGCGGCGCCGAGCCAGGCTCCGACAAGGATGATGGCGACTGATCCGCGCGGAAGGAGGATGACCGCTGCCGCGACGGCGGATACTGCAAGGATCCCCGCTTCGATCCATGCCGCCCGGACACTGAGCACTCCGTGTGAGAGCAGAAAAAGTTTTCCCGAGGCCTTGTCGGTCTCCCTGTCGGTGATCTGGTTTATCACGTAGGCCGCCGCTGCCACGGCGGTGAACGACAGAATCCCTGCCAGAAGAGAAGTGATCTCTATGGGAGTGCCGGTCGCCTGCGAGCCGTGCCGGGCGCCGAGCAGGAAGAATGTCCAGACCGGTATGAGGATCATGGGCCGGAGCAGGAAGATATAATCCGCCGGAGATGCCCGTTCAGGAATCCTTGGGCGCAGCCGGGAGCCGCCCGGCTCGTCCTGTTCTATTCCTCGGCCCATTTGACAAGATGGCGCTTCAGCTTACGCGTCGGCGTCTTGGGAAGTTCCGAGTCCCTTATCCTGAATTCATGTATGTGCTTGTAATCAGCAAGCTCTTCGTTGATCCGTCTGATCTCGCCGGCGACCATCTCGCGGATCGTTTCTTCGCTCACCTGCGCCGTGCCGCCCTGCATCGAGACGATTGCGTCGTAATCGGGCACGATGACGGCGCCTGGCCGTGCGTTGCCCTTCCTGTCATCTACAGGCATGACGATGCACTCGAGGACCATCCTGCTCGCACCGAGAAGCGATTCGAGTTCGACGGGGTATACGTTCTTCCCGCCGGCCGTCACGATCACCGATTTCATCCTGCCGACGATCGTGAGGTACCCGTCCTTGTCGAGGCGTCCGAGGTCACCTGTGTACAGGGAGCCGTTCTTCAGCACCTCCGCCGTGGCCTCGGGATTCTTGAAGTAACCCTGCATCACGTTTCCGCCGCGGACGACTATCTCGCCTACTCCCTCGGCATCGGGCTGGTCGATATCTATGGTGACGTTAGGCAGAGCCGGGCCTACAGTGCCCGGCCTGGGATCATCGTATGGATTGACCGAGACTACGGGAGAGGCCTCGGTAAGGCCGTACCCCTGGAGGACCTTCAGTCCGGCTCCTGTCAGTGCGGCCTCCACGTCTCCTCTGAGGCCGGCTGCGCCGCTGATGCAGAATCGTATGTTCTGCAGGCCCGCCGCTGCTCCCGACGGGGCGGATGATGACTTGCCGCCGAACAGTTTTCCGAACCATCCCTTGACCTTCGATACGATCCCCTTCTTTGTGCCCGGAGCCTTCGCTGCACCGGCGAAGAGGAGAGCGATATGCTCGAAGAGGAGAGGGACGCCGACGACGAGTGTCACCGCTTCCCTCTGAATGTCCTCGAGGATTATGCGGGGTTTTATAGAACGCGCGAACGCCACCGTGGCTCCTCGGAATGCCGGTACGAGGAAATTCACCATCGAGGCGAATGTATGATACAGCGGCAGGATCAACAGGAATACATCATCATTGGCGATGAATACTCCGCTGTGGAGCGATTCGAGGTCGGATATCAGGTTGCGCTGGAGCAGGACCGTTCCTTTCGGAGTGCCGGTCGTGCCGGAGGTATAGCAGATCGCGGCGATATCATCCGCGCGGATCTCGGACTTTACCTTGAAGAATGAGGCGTCACCGCTGCCGATCTTGTCTTTCCCCGTAGCCATTACGAGGCCGAGAGTCACGGCCCCGGGCGGCAGATCCTCGTCGCCTATGATGACCGGCTTGATGTCGCCGAGATTCATCTGCTCGATCGATTCAGTGAAGACCTTCTTCGAGGTGATGAGGAACTTCGCCTCGGAATGGATCATCAGGTGACGGATCTCATTTTCCTTCATGCGGGGATCGAGAGGGACGATCGTTCCGCCGCTCGAGGTGACGGCAGCGTAAACGAGAATCCATTCGGGGCTGTTCTCCGCGATCAGGATGACCCTGTCACCCTTGTCGAGTCCCGCCTCCACCAGTCCGGCTCCGATAAACGACAGCAGCTTGCCGAACTCCTGGTAGGTGATCGACTGGTATCCCCATGGATGATGCTTCTTGAGCAGTACGGAGGGACCGAACATGCTGATAGCGTAATCGTAAAGATCCGGAAGTGTCTCCAGCCCGAGTTCATCGAACACGCCAGGGCTGATCACGTCATTCTGTATCGACATACCTGATACCCCCTCGATATTTTACATGCTTCAAACTGACCTGATTCAATCTAGCACCAGTAGAGCGCGGCGGGCAATCGTAAATAACCCGAACGCCGCGGAAGCCTACTCGTCCGTTTCGGCCCCGAGTTTCTTCCAGAACTGGTTGGTGGACGGAAGTCCGCGGACATTCCTCGACGTTTTCTTGCGCGTCTTGGATATCCGTCCCTTCATATTGGACAGCTTGCGGCCTATCTTCGCGTGCAGGGTCTGGATCGGGTCCTTTGCCCTGCGGCATTCGTAGAGAGAGTGGGTATACTCCCGCGGGAAATGCCTCATCATCTCGAAGATGAAGTCGTGAGATTCGAACTCGTCTTCCATCCGGTCCAGAATCGTCTCGAAGACATTGTCTCTAAGCAGATCCATAGTGAATCCTTCTCTGGAGATCGTTCTCCCGTTCTTTACCACACTTCGCGGTGAACGCGGGATCCGTCGAACTGGGTCCTTGCCTCTTTCTCCTCGGCGGGGTGGCCGATCGCGAGGAGGCTCAATATCCCGATATCCTCCGGAATGCCGAGGACCGCTCTGATCGCCGTGGTCCTCTCCTCGCGGGGGTGGACCCCCAGCCAGCACGAACCGAGCCCGAGTCCCGCCGCGGCGACGAGGATGTTCTCCGTGGCCGCGGAGCAGTCTTGGACCCAGTAGTCGGGAGAGATAGCGATCTGTCCGCATACCGCGATCGCAGCTGTCGCAGTAAGCAGCATCTTGGCGTATGGATGGGCCTCGGCGAGCCTGTCGAGAGTTTCGCGCGAGGTGACCGTTACGAGGTGCCACGGCTTGAGGTTGTTGGCCGACGGCGCTGCCATGCCGGCCTCGAGCAGTGTCTGCATATCCATATCGCTGACAGGTTCGTCGGAATATTTTCTTATGCTTCGCCGGGCGAATACTATATCTGCGGGCAATTGGACTCCTTTCGTGACGATCTTATTCTTCAACGCCCCTCTGCCTGAGCGATTCATAGGCGAGGATCGATGCTGAAGCGGAGACATTCAGTGAGTCGGCCAGGCCGCGCATCGGGATCGACAGTTTTATGTCGGCCGCCTCGATCCACTCGTTTCCAGCTCCGTGGGCCTCGCTTCCCAGGACAAGCGCGCATCTTCCCGTCAGGTCCGAGTCGGTATAGAGAAGATCCGCATCGGGGGTAGAGACCGCTATGGAGATATCTCTCGATTTGAGCCATTCTATCGCCTCCGCGGCGGAAGCGGTCGCGACCGGAACGGAAAAGACGGTCCCGAGACTTGCCCTGACTGTGTTCGGATTAAAAAGGTCAGTGCCTTTCCCGGTCAGTATGAGCCCCGTTATCCCCGCTCCGTCGGCTGAGCGGAGTACCGCGCCCTGGTTCCCGGGCTTTTCGATCCCGTCGATTACCATGTAGAGGGGCAGGTCGGTTTCGGGGAGGTTTTCGAGGCCGGTGCCGGGCCGGACAGCCGTTACCGCCAGGCCGCCGGTGCTTCCCCTGTACGCTATCCGCTCGAATATCCTCGATGTAACGCTGAAGACGGGGCTCCCGGATGAACTTATCTTCTCTAGCAGCGGGGCGGCGCCGGTTCCCTCGACTATCGACGGGCAGTAGAAGATCTCTGATATCTCGATGCCGTTCTCAAAGGCTCGCGAGATCTCCCTGATCCCCTCGATCGTGAACAGACCGGTGCTGTCGCGTTCCCGCCTCTTCCCGAGGCTCAGAAACGACTGTATCCGATGGTTGCGGACACTCGATATATCATCTGGACGGGGTTCAGTCATCGAAGGGATTATAATATGAATCGAGGCGCGGAGTCAGCCGTTATTCTCAGAATCCCACGTACAGCGAAAGCCTGTGGAAGCTGCCGAGGTCGCCGTACGGCGTGTACGCGTAATCGAGCCAGAGACTTTCGAGGATCTTTACGCCGGCACCCGTTGTGAGACCGCCGTTCGCCCTATCTTTTTCCCCGTTGTAACCGACCCGGACACCGACGATCTCCTTGATGTTGAGCTCCGCTCCGACGGC
>CAYWGA010000017.1:0-38758 GCA_964457905.1 uncultured bacterium
GTACAGGCGATCCACGTGGTCGAGCCCGTACCCGTACCTCTCTTCACTGCTCCGGTCGTAACGATCCTGGTTCTTGCCATGATCCTCGCTGCCGCCGTCATTATGAAGAGGCACGCTGTAAGCAAGGCCTAAGAACCGAATTGCCGATTATATCGTGAGGTATTGAAAGAGTAACGGTTGGGCCACGGAAAGAAGCCAGAAGGTCAAACGGGAGAAACGCGAGGGATTTCAAGATCCTTCCGCAGGGATTTTATCGTATTCCTGACTCTCTTCTTTGCCCTCTGGCTTTTTTCCTATTTAGTGACCAAGAGGATCCCCGGATTTCTTCACAGCCTGCATGCACCGGGCGGCCCAGGGTTCATGCAGCTCCTCGTATCGAGCGAAGTAGCCTGGTGCCTGGACAAGCTGAACTACTGGTTCACCCGCATAGACAACGTATTCACCTTCCATACCGATCACGGCGGAGAAAGACTCGTAGTCATCACTGAGTGCACCGGGATCTATACCAAGATGATCTATTTCTCGATCATCGGGGCCTACCCGGCCAGCATTAAGGAGAAGCTGATCGGGCTGCTGATAGGCATCCCCGCCATTCACATCCTCAACCTGGTGCGGATGGTCGTCGTCTCCCTCGTACTCTTTCACAAGAGGGAATGGTTCGGTTTCTTTCACGGGTACTTCTGGCAGATCGTCTTTGTCATCTTCATGCTCCTGCTGGTGATATTCTGGATGGCGAAGATAGTCAAACCGAGGAAGGCGGAATAGACGGATATGGCCGAAGCAAAAGACACAAGACCCGACATGAAGAAGATACTCGTCTTCTTTGTCCGGTTTATCGTGGTCTCGCTTGTCCTCTATACCGCCTGGATGTTCGCCGAAAAATTCTACGCCCTTGGCGTCGCGTACGGAGCAAAGCCTTTCGTTGCTCTCACGGGGAACTCGCTCGATGTGGACCGGGCGCTCCTCGTCACCGAGGAGATCTCGCTTAACCCGATAGTCTACGTCTCACTGGTGATAGCTGTAACGGGGGTTGCGTGGAAGGCGCGGCTCAAGCCCGCGTTAATCGGAGTGGCTGTCCTGACGGCGGCGAATATCATCACCGTCTTCTTCATGTTTCTAAGTGCTTTCACAAAGAGCGAGCAGCTCTGGTCCGGAACGGAGTTTCTCAACCTGACGGTCAACTTCTTCCTGCCGATCCTGCTCTGGGTCATCCTTATGCCCAAGGGCGACCTGATGCCCGTCAATCCTTCGAGCGACTGACCCTCGTCCCTTCCGCCCTGTCCTCTATCGCGTAACCGGCGGCGACGATCGCGTCGCGCAGTTCGTCGGCCCTCGCCCATTCTTTCGACTTCCTCGCCTCTTCCCTGTCCCTGACCATCTGCATCACTTCGTCGGGAACATCGCCGCTCGCCTTCGGCAGGCCGTCGGCGAAAAGGCCGAGGATAGAGTCGAACGTCTCGAAGTCCTTGAGCAGGTCGGTGAGAGTCGCGGGATACTCGGCGAGTTTGCCGATGTTTCCGCCGGTGATCACGTTCAGCTCACGGATCAGGTGGAATATGTGGCCTATCGCCTCGGCGCCGTTGAAGTCGTCGTCCATCGAGGTCATGAAATCCTCGCGCACCTTGCGTATCAGGACCTCGATCTTCTCGTCCCATCCTCCTCCACCCTCCGAGGCGCCTTGCGCCTCGTCGAGCCTTGTGCAGAATTCCTTTATCCTCTCGAATCCGGCGGCTGCCTCGGCGAGGCGTTCGCGTCCGAATTCGCTGTTGCTCCTGAAATGGGTCGAAAGGAAGTAGAACCTCACCACTTCACCGGAGAACTCTTTCAAAATATCTTCGATGAGGAAGAAATGCCCCGTCGACTTCGACATCTTCTCGCCGCTGAGGTTGAGCAGGCCGTTATGCATCCAGTACTTCACGTACTCGTTGCCGGTGGCCGCCTCGCTCTGCGCGATCTCGTTCTCATGGTGAGGGAACACGAGATCCATCCCTCCGCCGTGCATATCGAGGGTGTCACCGAGGTACTTCATAGACATGGCTGAGCACTCGATGTGCCAACCCGGCCGGCCGGGACCCCACGGGGAATCCCAGGCGGGCTCCCCTTCCTTGGCTCCCTTCCAGAGGGTGAAATCGAGAGGATCCTCCTTCTCGTCGGCTACCTCGATCCTCGCGCCCGACTGCAGGTCGTCGATGATCCTGCCGGACAGCTTGCCGTAGGGAGCGAATTTTCTCACCCTGTAGTAGACGTCGCTGCCGCCCTTGTAGGCATACCCGTCCTCCTCGAGCTTCTTTATCAGCCCGATGATGTCATCGATGTGTTCGGTCGCCTTGGGATAGAGGTCGGCCGGCATGATGTTCAATTCGCCGGCGAACCTGAAATACTCGTCGATATTTCTCTGGGCCACTTCCATGAACTCGATGCCCTCATCGTTCGCCTTCGCTATGATTTTGTCGTCGACATCAGTGAAGTTCTGCACGTACTTGACGTCATAACCCTTGAACTTCAGGTAGCGCCTTATCATGTCGCCGGCGACGAAGGCCAGCATGTGTCCCATGTGCGGCTTGTCCTGAACGGTCATCCCGCAGAAATAGATCCCGACCTTCCCGTCATGGACCGGCTGGAACTCCTCTTTCTTGCCCTTGTACCTGTTGTAGACCTGCAGTGACATCGATCTGATCCTTCCTCCCGCAGCCTTCTCAGGAAAGCCCGGTGACTGTCTTCGCGTCCAGCGCCCTCGCCACCTCGACGAGGAGCTTCACTGCGCTGTCGAAATCTTTCCGCAGGACGATTCCGGCGGCACTGTGTATATAGCGCGTGGGAATCCCGATGACAAGTGTCGGGACACCCGATTCATTCAGATGTATACGTCCCCCGTCCGTTCCTCCGAACGGGATGGCGCTGAAATGGTAAGGGATCTTCTTTTTGGCGGCGATTTCGGCGACGAGATCCCGAAGCTTCGTATTGGGGATGAGCGTTGCGTCATAGACGCATATCGACACCCCACTGCCGAGCTTCTCCGGCTCATCGTCGGACGAGCCTGGCAGGTCCCTCGCGATATTGACGTCGATGGCGAAGCAGACGTCGGGCGAGACGGCGTGCCCGCTCGTCACGGCGCCCCTGATCCCCACTTCCTCCTGCACCGTGCCGACAGCGTAGACACTGTTCGGCATCTTCAGCTTCGAGAGCTTGTGCATGACCTGACAGATCACCGCGCAGCCGAGACGGTCGTCCCACGCCTTGGCCATGTATGTCTTTCCTCCGTGCAGAACGGTGAAAGGAAAGACGGGGACCACAGGATCGCCCGGCCTGATGCCGAGACTCTCCGGCTTCTTCTTCCCTGTCAGGCCGACATCGATGAACATATCCTTCGACTTGACCGGCTTGTCCCTCTCCTCCCGTTCCATGAGGAAGGGGGATCTTGTAGAGACGACACCGGGGATATCGCCTTTGCCCGTAATGATCTTCACCGGGAGCCCGATCAGTTTCGGGGGCCACCATCCGCCGAGCGTATTGAACCGCACGAAGTTTCCCGTGAAGTGTGAGACCATCAGGCCGATCTCATCCATGTGGGCCGTCATCATTATCCTGGGAGAATCTTCCCCGTTCGAAAGCTTTCCGATGAACGAGCCGAGACGATCCCTGTCGATATCGGCGATCTTTCCGAGATGTTTCTTCATAAGGGCGAATACATCGCCCTCGGCGCCGGAGACTCCGGCCGCTTCAGTGAATTCCTTCAGGAGTTTTTCTGTACTGTCCATGTCTCCCCTCCCTATCTGGCCCTTTCGCGGGCCATCAGGCAGATCCTGTCAATGAGTTCGTCGAACGGAATATCGGCCTCGGCCGCCGCCATGGGAACGAGGCTGAGCTCCGTCATCCCCGGCAGGGTATTGACTTCGAGGCAGTACGGCTCACCCTCCTCGCTCAGCCGGAAATCGACCCTCGCATAATCCCTGCAGTCGAGAGCGTTCCAGGCAAGGAGCGCCTCGCGCTTTATCCTGTCCTCGATCCTTTTCTCTATCTTCGCGGGGACCTCGTACTTGCTCGATCCCTTCGTGTACTTCCTCTTGTAGTCGTAGAACCCGCCTTCAGGGATGATCTCCACTATCGGAAGGGCCTCTCCATCGAGAATGGCCGCTGTGACCTCCCTGCCCGGGACGTATCTCTCGACGAGCAGTTCCTCGCCGTACTGCGCCGCCTCTTTGAGAGCGGGGACCAGTCCCTCCGCCTTCTCCACAAAGGAGAACCCGACGCTCGAGCCCTGATCGTTCGGTTTTATCACGACCGGGAACCCGATTCCCGTCTCGATAGTGTCAAGTACGCGGTGAATTTCCACTTCGCCGCTGATCCTCGTCAAAGCGTGAGGGGCCGTCTGAACACCGACCTCGTTGAAGAGGGCCTTGGACCTGTCCTTGTTCATAGCCAGCGCGCTGCCGAGCACGCCCGTCCCCGTGTATGCCTTGCCGGCCGTCTCGAGAAGGGCCTGTATCCTCCCGTCCTCCCCCGCTCCGCCGTGGAGCCCGATGAAAACGAGGTCTGCCTCGAGGATCCTCGGAAGTTTCAGCCACTCGAAGACTTCGCCCGCCGGAAGAGGAGCGATCGCCTCGGGGGGCGCGTCACCGATGACCGCCCTGCATGAATCCGACTGCTCCGAGGCAAGTATGGCGGGATCGACGGGGCATACCCTGTGTCCGCGCCTGCGCAGCGCCTCGAGGATACCCTGCCCGCTGACGAGGGATACCTCCCTCTCCTCGGACGAGCCGCCCATCAGAACGGCGATATTCATCTTTTTACTTTTAGTCATCATCCCCCCTGCCTCGTAATATTTTCGATGGCCGCGCCTATCGATGCACCGGCATCCTCTCTGCCTCTCAGGATCAATATCGCGGCGAGGTCGGGCCCGTGGGACAGCCCCGTGAGAGCGACCCTCAACGGCATGAACAGTCCCTTGCCCTTCACCCCGGTCTCTTTACCTGTTTCCTTTATAGCCGCCTTGACCGGATCGTAGCTCCAGTCGGGAAGCGAGGCGAACTTGTCCCTGAGTGCGGCGAGCACTTCTTCCGTTCCCGCCAGGATCCCGAGAGCTTCCTCGTCATAACGGGGAGGCCCCGGCATAAACGACGCGGTCTCACCGGGCAGCCTTTCAAAACAGGGCAGGTTCTCCGAGGCCATGTCGAATATCTTTGTCAGTTCCTCGCGGCCGTATCGCTCCGTCAGTTCTTCGGGGAAGAACGGCATCGCCTGCTCGAGATATTTCTCCGAGCCGCCCCGGCGGATATGATTGGCGCTGACCCAGTTCAGCTTGTCCTCGTCGAATATGCTGGGGCTGTCCGATACACGCGACAGTTCGAACTCGGCGACCAGCTGCTCGACCGAGAGTATCTCATCCTCGCCCTTCGTCGACCATCCGAGGAAGGCGAGGTAGTTTAACAGCGACTCGGCGGGATATCCCCGCTTCCTGTAGTCATCTATGTTCGGGGCGCCGTGCCTCTTGCTCAGCTTCGACCTGTCACTCCCCAGTATGAGGGGGATGTGCGCGAATCGCGGGGCAGGCATATCCAGCGCCTCGTAGACGAGGAGCTGACGGACCGTGTTCGACAGGTGCTCCGCCCCCCTGATGACGTGGGTGATACCCATCTGACCGTCATCGACGGCAACGGCGAAATTGTATGTCGGCATCCCGTTTGAGCGCATTACCACGAAGTCGCCGACCATGTCGGGAGGGAACTCGACCGTTCCCCGCGCCATATCCTCGACAGTTCTCACATCGTCGCCCCTGACGAGGAACCTGATGCTCTCCGGGAGGCCGGCGTCTCTCTTCTCCTGCTTCTGTTCCGGGCTGAGGTCCCTGCACGTGCCGTCGTACTGCGGCGGGCGCCCTTCCGCTTTCGCGGCTTTGCGCTTTGCCGTCAGCTCGTCGTCCGTGCAGAAGCAGGGATATGCGTGGCCCGTCCCGATCAGCCTGTCGACGCATTCCCTGTAGATCCCGGCCCGCTCAGACTGACGGTAGGGGCCGTGCCCTCCGTCTTTCCCGGGGCCTTCGTCCCACGAGAGCCCGAGCCACTCGATGTCATCGAGCAGTCCCTGTTCGAGCTCGGCGCTCGACCTCTCGAGATCGGTATCCTCTATCCGCAGTATGAAGCTTCCCGATTCGTGCCTGGCGAAGAGCCAGTTGAACAGGGCTGTCCTCGCGCCGCCTATATGCAGGAGCCCCGTGGGGCTTGGAGCAAATCTCACTCTTATATCTGACAAATCCCGATACCTTTCTTCAGTCTGTTTCCTCGAGCAGGACTACAGCTCTCGCCGCTATGGCGCGCTTCTCTCCGACCGGCCCGAGGCCCTCGCCCCTCGTCGCCTTCACCGATATCCTGCCGGGGTCCGTCCCCGCCGCCGCTGCCATCGCCGTTTCCATCGCTCCCGCATGCGGAGATATCGCGGGCTGTTCTGCGTGGACAATGCAGTCGGCATTGACCAGCCTGTATCCTTTCACTAGCGCCATCGCCGCTACCCTTGCGAGAAGAACGAGGCTGTCGATATCCTTGAACTCGTCGGTCCCGGGGAAATGCCGGCCGAGATCGCCCTCGCCTATCGCACCGAGGATAGCGTCGCACAGGGCATGTACGAGCGCGTCCGCGTCGGAGTGGCCGTCAAGGCCCATCGGGTGATCGAGGCGCACCCCGCCGAGCACGAGGGGCCTGCCCTCGACGAGCGGATGTATGTCGTAACCTATTCCGACTCTCATATCATTACCACCGGTCAGGCCTCATCGATGCTCTCGAGATCGAGCGGAGTGCCTGACAGAAAACTCTTCACTATATCGATATCATCCTTGACCGTCACCTTGACGTTCCATCTCTCGCCGTCGACGACCTTGACCGGCATCCCGGCGGCAAGCACAAGGGAGCTCTCATCGGTCATCTTCTCCGAACCCCCCGCTTCCTCGAAGGCCTTCCTCAGGACCTCGGTCCTGAATCCCTGCGGGGTCTGGATCCCGACGACCTTGTCCCTTGAGACTATCGCGTCGAGTTCCTCTCCCCTCAGTCTTCCGAGGGTATCGGTCATGTGAAGGGCCGGCACCGCCGCTCCCGTTTCACGGACACCCGCCACGACGCGCTCGATCAGGGCGGGCGATACGAAGGGCCGCGCCGCGTCGTGCACGAGGATGATATCTGCGTCTCCCGCAGCCTCGAGCCCGATCGCGACCGACTCCTGCCTCGTCTCGCCGCCAACGGTCACTGTCGCTTCGATGCCGCTGAAGTTCGCCGCGAGATCCTCCTCCGCCTGCTGCTCCCATCCATCGGGGACCATCACGACGAAGCGGGATATCCCGTCCCAGGCGCTCAGGCTCTTCAGTGATCTTACGAGGAGGGTCAGCCCCTCGACCGCATGAAATGTCTTCGGCGTCTCCCGCCCAAACCGCTTGCCTTTCCCCGCTGCCGCGACGAGGCATACGATCTTCTCGTCAGTCATAGTTCAATGTCTCCTTCCGGAAGGTATCCCGGGGCGCCGGTTATCTAGAACACTTCGACCGTGAGATACTTCTTCGGATTAGCCTTTATATCGGTGACAAGCTCATCAAGGCCCATGATGGCCGATTCGAGCTTGTGTAGCAGCTCCTTGTCGTTGAGCAGCGTGCCCATCGTGTTATCCGTGCTGTTGAGCCTGTCGGTCACATCCTTGAGCGCGACTGTCAGCTCACCGAGGCTCTCGGCCAGTGCGGGCATCTTCTTCGTCGCCTGGTCGAGATGGACGATGATGCTGTCGAACTTCGCCTCGTTGCGCGCCATCATCGAGTCGGCTCTCGTCGCCGACGAGCTGAACGCCGCGGCGCCGATCTTGAGATCGGGCGAGAGATCCTGGATCATGATCGTCATCTGTTCGCTTGCATCGGCGAGGTTCCTCAGGGTCTCAGCGATCTCTTCGCCCCTGAGAACCTTGGCGATCTCCCTGATGTCGGATGTGAGCCAGTGAAGATCCTCCATCACCTTTCCCATCGACGACAGCGCCTCGGAGATACCCGGATCATAAACGCCCTCTATCATCGAGCCCGGCTCCATCATCACCTCGGAGCGGCCGACGATGATCGTGACGATGCGCTCGCCCATGATCCCCTGTGTCTGCAGGACGACCTTCGAGTCCTCCGGGATCTTCGTCTCGATATCGATCGACATCGAGACGATCACGTCGGCATCGCGGAGATTGACCCTGGTGACCTCTCCCCTCTCGACACCGTTTACATTGACGGCATCGCCGGAGTTGACGCCTCCCACCATAGGAAAGACCGCGTGCACCTCGTACCGTTCACCGCGCAGCTTGAATCCCTCGAGCCACATCATCCCGAACGAGAATGCGAGGATCGCTATAAAGACAGTGAATCCGACTTTCAGCTCGAGCGGTTTGTATTCCATCTCACTCTCCCGATATCCGGTTTAAACGGCCCTTACGGGACCGTCGGCGCGTCCCTCTATGAACTGTCTTACGATCTCGTTATCCGTTTCTTTCGTCTCTTCCACAGTGCCTGAATATATGATCTTTCCCTCGTGAAGCATCGTCAGCCTGTCGGCGACCCGGTAGGCGCTGTTGATGTCGTGCGTCACGACGACAGAGGTTATGTTCAGCTCGTGCTGCAGGTCACGAATCAGGGTGTTGATGACATCGGCCATTATCGGGTCGAGGCCCGTTGTCGGCTCGTCATAGAGAACTACCTGAGGATCCATGACGATCGCCCTGGCCAGGCCCACCCTCTTCTTCATCCCGCCGCTCAGTTCCGACGGGTAGCTGTCGAAGACATCGGTGAGGCCGATGAGCCTGAGCTTCTCTAGCACTATCTCCCTTGTCTCCTCATCCGACTTGTGCCCGTGCTTTACCAGCGGCAGGCCGACGTTCTCGCCGACCGTCATCGAGTCGAAAAGGGCGGCACCCTGAAAAAGCATACCAAAGTGCTTTCTCATCTCAAAAAGCTTTCGCCTGCTGAACTTCGTGATGTCCTCGCCCTCGAACATGATCGATCCATGGTCCGGGGCGACAAGCCCGGTGATCTGCTTGAGCAGGACGCTTTTCCCGCATCCGCTCCTCCCGAGTATTACGAGAGATTCGCACGAGGCGATATCGAGGTCGACACCCCTGAGCACTTCCTGAGGACCGAACCCCTTGTGAAGGTCCCTGATGCTGATTATCGCTCCGTCACAGCTTTCGTTCAAAACCGCTCCGTTCCGCATCCCGTTAATCCGCTCCGAACAGTACGTTGAATATCAGGAATGCGAGCAGGTAATTGGCGACAAGTATGAGCAGGCACGAAGAGACGACCGCCTTCATCGTCGACTGGCCGACACCTTCCGCTCCGCCCTGTGTACGGAATCCGTTGTAGCACCCCATGAGCGCTATAATAAATCCGAATGTGAATGTCTTGAGAAGCCCGCCGACAACGTCCTGGTACTTGAAGAACATCGTCAGCCCCGTCTCAAAGGTATTGAAGGTCACGCCGACAGCGAGATTGGCGACTACCATTCCTCCGAGGATCGCGAGAAAATCGGCAAATACTGTCAACACGGGAAGCATCAGGGTCGCGGCGACGAGTCTCGGCAGGACGAGATACTCGACCGGGTCTATCGCGATCATCTCCATCGCGTCGATCTGCTCGGTGACCTTCATCGTCCCGACTTCGGCGGCGATAGCCGCGCTGACCCGCCCTCCCACGACAAGGGCCGTCAGCACCGGGCCGACCTCGAGGGTCACTGATTTTCCGACTACTGCGCCGAGAAACCTCAGCGGAACATATCCCTGGAACTGGTACGCGGCCTGAACCGACGCGACCGCTCCTACGAATATCGAGGTGACGATGACGAGGGGGATCGAGCCGATGCCGATCTTCTCCATCTGTATAAGGGTGTTGCCGATATTCCTGAAGAGACGCGGGGAAATACGGATCACACGCCAGAGAAGGAGGCAGATGCCTCCTATCTCCTCGATGAACCCGAGGAAGAACCTTCCCAGTATCGCGAATATCCTCAAGTCGCGCCTCCGGTCAGAAGACCCCGTCCGGCTCGGTGACATGTGATGAATCGAGTGAGAGGAACCTCGTGTACTGCTTCTCGAATATCAGCTGCACTGTGCCGGTGGGACCGTTTCTCTGCTTTCCGATTATCAGCTCGGCCTTGCCTTCCTTCTCGGGGTCGCCCGGGTCATAGAACTCGGGCCTGTAGAGGAAGAGGACGAGATCAGCGTCCTGCTCGATCGCTCCCGATTCCCTCAGGTCGGACAGCATCGGTCTCTTGTCCCCGCCCCTGGCCTCGACTGCGCGAGACAGCTGGGACAGCGCGACTACCGGCACTTTGAGCTCCTTCGCGAGCGCCTTCATCGATCTCGAGATGGACGATATCTCCTGTTGCCTGTTCTCTGCCCTGTCACTCGTTCGAGCGAGCTGAAGATAGTCGATCACTATCATCGAGATGTCTCTCTCGACTTTCAGCCGCCTCGCCCGCGCCCTGATATCGAGCGTCGTGATGGCGGGAGTGTCGTCGATAAAGACCGGCGCTTCGCCGAGAAGGCCGGCGGCGTTGGTTAGCCGTTCGATGTCCTTGGCCGAAGTGAAACCTCTCCGGACCTTCTGCGCGTCGACCTGTGCCTCCGAACAGAGGAGTCTCTGCACGAGGAGTTCCTTCGACATCTCGAGGGAGAATATCGCGACGGGCCTCTTCGAGTCGAGCGCGACATGCTGGGCGATGTTCAACGCGAAACTTGTCTTTCCCATCGAGGGCCTGCCGGCGACGATGACCAAGTCACCCGGATGAAAACCGGCGGTGTACTTGTCCAGATCTATGAATCCTGTCGAGAGGCCGGTGACACTCTCGCGCGACTCATGCACGCGCTGTATCTCCTCGAACCTCTCCTTGAGAATATCCTTGATATGAGCGAATCCCTGGCTGACCCTAGATTCGGAGACGCGGAAAATCTTCTGCTCCGCTTCGTCGAGAATCGTGCCGGCGTCGTGTTCCGCCCTGTAGCACTCACGGGAGATATTGGTCGACGCACCGATCAGCTGCCTGAGGATATACTTGTCGAGCACGATCTTGGCGTAATGCTCTATGTTGGCGGCGCTCGGAACGCTGTCGACCAGCTCGGCGAGAAACGAGATGCCTCCTGCCGATTCGAGGTCGCCTGACTTTCGCATCTCCTCGGAGAGTGTCATGACATCGATAGGCTCGTGTTTCGAGAAGAGGGCGATCATCGCCCTGTAGATCCTCGCGTGCGCGGGATGGTAGAAGGCTTCCGGCAGAACGACCTCGATCGCGCGGGTCGCCGCCTCCGGATCCAGAAGGATACCGCCGAGGACAGCCCGCTCCGCTTCAGTCGCCTGGGGGGGCAGTTTCTCTATCAGGTCCGTGTTGCTTAGATTGATTTCCCGAGCCATTCTGTCACCCTCCGCTTCCCATAAACTCATCGTGCAGCTTCTTCAGCAGCTGCAGGTCCTCCCACGCGCCCTTCTTCCAGTTCGGATTCCTCAGCAGGGCCGCGGGATGATATGTCACAATTACGCGTTTATCGTTGTAATGATGCTCGCCCTCTCTCAGGACCCGCAGTGGCGCCTTCTCCCCGAGCAGGTTCTGGCCCGCCACTCTTCCCAGGGCGCATATTATTACCGGATCTATCAGCTCTATCTGCCTTGCGAGATATTTCTCGCAGGCGATTACTTCGTTTTTTTCAGGGTCCCTGTTGTTCGGCGGCCGGCACTTGAGGATATTGGCGATGTATACCTCGTCGCGTGAGAAACCTATCGCCGCTATCATCTTGTCGAGGAGCTTGCCGGCCCTGCCAACGAAAGGCACACCCTGCAGGTCCTCGTCCCTCCCCGGCGCTTCGCCTATAAAGACGATGTTGGCCGAAGGGTTCCCGTCCCCAAATACAGTTCTGGTCCTCGTCTTGTGGAGCCCGCACTTCGTGCAGCCGGCCACCATCTCCCCTAGCTGAGCCAGATCCACGTCAAGTGCGCCCGGCTTCGCCGGTGATGTCTTCACTATTATCTCATCCTTTGCAGGTTCAGGCGCTGGCGCAGATGGCTCGACCACCGCGGGGCTCTCCTCAGCCGGAACTGCATAGATCACTCCGCCTGAAAGCGAACCTCGCCGCTTCAGATGCCTGATGGCCTCTTTCATCGGACAGCTTTCTTCACGCGACTGTCCCCGGCCAGTATATCTAAAATCGTCCGGGCCGCCTCGTCTTTTATGACAAGAGCGGTCTCCGCGATCTTCTTTGTCCCCTTGAATATCGTGACACTGTTTGTGTCTGTATCAAAGCCCGTCCCGCCGCCTATCATGTTCAGGATGATATAATCGCACCCCTTGGCCTTCGCCTTGCGGCGCGCCGAGGCCTCTCCATCCCCGCTGCTCTCCAGCGCGAACCCGACCACGACCTGGTCCGGCTTCTTCTTCCCGGCCAGTCCAGCAAGGATATCGGCCGTAGGCTCGAGGTCGAGAGCCATCGATGACTTGTCTCTTTTGATCTTTCCACCAGATCTCTTCGCCGGCGTGTAATCGGCTACTGCCGCAGCCATGATGAGCATGTCGCATTTCGGGAATGCCTTCGTGACCGCTTTCTTTAACTCGGCGGAACTGCCGATACGGGTAACGGTCTTAACCGCGGGCGGCGCTACATCTACCGGCCCGTGTATCAGGGTCACTTCGGCGCCGAGCTCCGCCGCGCGGCGTGCCAGCGCGAATCCCATCTTTCCGCTCGAACGGTTCGATATATATCTTACTGGGTCAATCGCCTCTTCGGTCCGCCCAGCCGTTACGAGGACGCGTACGCCATCGAGGGGCCCGGGGCCGAATGAGGCTTCAAGCTTCGAGAGTATTGCGTCCGGTTCGGCCATACGGCCGGCGCCACTCGTTCCGCAGGCGAGGTCGCCAGCGTCCGGCTCGATGATATGTCGGCCGTCACCGGCCAAGGTCGCGATGTTGCGCCTGACGGCGGGGTTGTCCCACATACCGTCATTCATCGCTGGCGCGAGCCATACGGGACAGCGCGCTGCGCATACTACCGTGGAGGGAAGGTCATCGGCGATGCCTCCCGCGACTTTTCCGATGAAATCAGCGGTTGCCGGAGCGATGATGACCGCGTCGGCCCATACGGCGAGGTCGACATGCTCGACCGGCGCGTCGGGGCGTGAGGCGAACATCTCCATCGGGACCGGATTGCCCGAAAGGACCTCGAATGTCAGTGGAGTAACGAACTTTGTGGCCGCGTCCGTCATAAGTACCCTTATGACGGCACCTGCCCGCACGAACAAGCGGACTAGAAAAGCGGACTTATAAGCGGAAATTCCTCCGGTGACTACAAGCAGGATCTTTCTGTCCCTGAGGCCACCTTTCCCCTTACTCCTGCTCCTCCGGATCCTGCTCATACGAATATTTCACTTTCCCGTCGATCATACGATTGATCGCGATAGTGGTGGGCTTTTCATCGAACTCTTCACCGGAGAGCCTGATAAGGGTGTTGATCCTTCTGGCTTCCTTGGCGATTACCCTGATCGCTTCGTAACGGTTGTCTATCGTTTCCAGGATCTTTTCCATTGATGCAGTCTTCATCCATAAACCTCTCTCAGACTTAAGCGGTAATTCCCCTCTTTCCGCCATCCGAATCAGAGACACGACACCCCGGGCGCCGCCGGCGTCCTGCTGGATGCCTCTCCGGCCGGATTTTGCTGGAATATATATTACTAATACAAATCCCGGTAATTATCAATACCTATATAAATACAGGAGTTCAGGTCCCTTCGGCGCTCCTTTTATCCGATTCGGCGCCGACTATCCCCAGCACCTCCGAAACGCACCCCTCGAGACCGTCGTTTTTCACCCTGTAATCGTAGTGCTCGGCCGTTTCGAGCTCTCTGCAGGCGTTTGCGAGCCTTTTGAGGATGACATCCTCGTCATCGGTGCCTCTGCCCCTCAACCGGTCCTCGAGGATCTCGTCGGATGGCGGAAGGAGGAATATGAGGACCGCGCCAGGGCGGGCCTTTTTTACGCTTCTGCCTCCCTGAACGTCAATCTCGAGAAGAACGCTCTTTCCGCCTGCGAGCTGCCGGTCGACCTGCTGCGCCTCGGTGCCGTACAGATTACCGTGGACCTCGGCCCATTCGAGGAGTTTTCCCGCGTCTCGTCTCGCCGCAAACTCCTCAGGCGAGACGAAGTGGTAGTCCTCGCCGTCGACGTCGCCCGGCCTCGGCTTCCTCGTTGTCAACGAGACCGACCGGACCATCCAGTCGGCCCTTTCCAGGACCATCCCGGCTACCGTCGACTTGCCGACCCCGGAGGGGCCGGATATTACTACTATCAGCTCTTCCACAGCGAATATCCCGTTATTGCGGCACTACCGCTACTCGAGGTTCTGTACCTGTTCTCTTATCTTCTCGACCTGCTCCTTGACCGCGAGGCAGTCCCTGATGATCACGGGGTCGGCCGACTTGTTTCCCATCGTCGTCGCTTCGCGATGGATCTCCTGGAGAAGGAAGGTGAGTTTCTTCGACACCTCTCCACCCTTATCGAGAGCCGAGCCGAACTCGACGAGGTGGCTGTTGAGCCTGACGAGCTCCTCGGAAAAGTCGGTCCTGTCTGCCAGCGCGGCCGCCTCGATAGCCCATCTCTCTTCCTTGACCTCGCTCCGGCCGAGAAGGTTTGCCAGGCGGTTGTGCGCACGCGCCAGTGTCTGAGCCAGGGCCTTCGGGGCCCGTTTCTCGATCTTTGCGGCAATCTTTGATATATCCTTCAGCCGCTTCTGCATATCGAGCTGAAGCGTCTTTCCCTCCCTGTTCCTCATATCGGCCAGCTTGTCGACCGCCTCGGCGAGGGCCTTCTTCAGCCCAGCCTTGAGCTGTACGGCCGGGATCGTGTCGATCTCGGGCCTGAACATGTCGGGCAGCATGAGCAGCGTGCCTATCTCGAGGTCACCGGGGATCCCTTCCTTCTTCGCGAAGGAGGTCAGTTCCTTGTATGTCTGGCGAAGGAGCTTTTTATTGACCGCTGAGGTCGTCGAGTCGGCTCCCTTGTCGAAGTTGACATTGACGTAGACGTGGCCGCGCCTGACCTTGCGTCTCACAGCCTTCTCTATCTCCCTTTCGTATCCGTTCAGAGGTCTGGGAACCCTTATAGAAAAGTCGATGAACCTGTGATTCACAGTCCGTATTTCGACTTCTATCTTCCCTCCGCCGATCGGCGCGGAGCCCTTACCGTACCCGGTCATACTGGTCACCATCTGATATTCTCCTTCCAGATTACATCCGCTTTTCAGGTGATATTACAATCATCCGCCCCTGATGTCCACACAATCGGCGCTAGCGGTTCAGTTTGACTTGGGGCCTCCCGACACTTATGCTTCCGCCGTGAACGCATTGACCGCATACGCACTTGCCCTCGAACTCGACAGCCTTCTGAAGGGGAGGACCGTCGAGTCGGCCGTCCGGTTCGCCGGGGGAATGACTATTGTCTTCTCCGGTAAGGGCCGCCGCTTCCTTCACCTCGTCAGCGCGGGCAGGGAATCCGAGATCATCATCTCGGAGGCAAGGCTGCTCCCCGAAGATGCGTCAAAGCCTGCTTTCGGGGACCTGAACGGAACGGAAGTCACAGAGGTCGAGCCTCTCGGCCTCGACCGCGTGATCCTTATTAATTTTAACGAGAAGAAGAGCTGGGGCGAGAGCTCAAAGCTGACCCTCAGGATAGACCTCTCCCCTGTGTTCCGCAGCGCGGCGCTCTTCAGGGAGGGGACCGGCCACGCCCTCGAGACCTTCGGCGCTCCCGGATCGCGGCCGCCCGGTTCGCCGGACCAGCTGCCCCCACCGCGGCGATGGACGCTTCTCGGTCTCCCTGACGGCTGGAAACTCGAGTTCGCCCCGGACGATGAAGAGGAGAAAGGACTCTCCTCGTTCCTCACCGGCAACGTCGGCGGAATCGACCCGGTGCTCGCAGGAGCGCTCACCGAGCGTCATGCAGATGATCACGAGGGGCTGACTGCGGCTCTTATCACCATTGGCAAACGGCTATCCACTCAAACATTCGACTGGAAGATCTATGATTTCCCAGGGGCAAGCGACCGCGGCACCTGCGCGGTCTATCCGGTCGGGATCGATTTCGACCCGAGGCCAGGCAGCCCGGATTCGCTGAAAGCCGTCCTCGACACAAGGACCGAAGAGAAGGTCCTTCCCGTATTCACCGTCTGGCTGAAAAAGGCCGCATCGAAACATCATCGACGTGCTCTGAAGAAAGCACGCCGCCTGCTGAAGAATGTAGAAGAGGACCTCGAATCGGCCAGGCGCGCCGAGGAGTTCAGATACTTGGGAAACCTTCTCGTCACATGGCGGCACAGGCTGAGGACGGGACTGAGCGAGATCACCGCGATGGATTTCAACGGTGAGGACGAGATCACGATCCCTCTCGATCCGGCGCTCGACCCCGAAAGAAACATACAGGTCTATTTCCGCAAGGCAAAGAAGGGCGAGAAGGGGATCGAGATAATCAAGGCGCGCAGGGCAAGTATCAGGGAGGATGTCTCGGAACTCGAGAAAAGCATCGCCAGGACCGACGCGATAGACGACCCTGCCAGACTCGCAGCGATGATAATCCCGGAGGGCACCGCTGTCACCCGTTTGGGAAAAGTAAAAGATAAAGACAAGCCCCGCTTCAAGGCCTTCCCCGTTGACGACACCCACACGATATACGTCGGTAAAAGCGACAAGGAGAACGACGAGCTCACCCACCGCTTCGCGAAACCGACCGACCTCTGGTTCCACGCACAGGGAACGCCCGGATCTCACGTGGTCCTCAAGGGCGCGAACCGCTCGACCCCGGCACGGGTCATAGAGATGGCCGCCGAGATCGCAGCCTGGTTCAGCAAGGCGAGGGGCTCGGGAACGGTCCCCGTGATCTGCGCCGAGAAGAGATACGTGAGGCGCCCCCGCAGCGCGAAGCCCGGCACGGCATCATGCATCAGGTCGAAGACACTCTTCGTCTCCCCGCGCCTGCCCGACGAGACTTCCCAATAAAAAAAGGGGGGCTCTGCCGAGCCCCCCTTTTTTTGCGCGGCCGGGACATCCTGTCGTCCGCACCGCATCAGCCACGTCTTCCTGTTACCACGGGGTATATACAAAGGGCAAGAGCCGTACCAGAGGGGCAAAAAGGGGCCGAAAGAGGTGTCACTCTAAACTGTTGCCGCAAATACAAATCGAGGCCCGGTTGAAAAAGTTCTCACTTTCCCCATGCCGGGCCTCCCGAAGCCGGGTAAAATTTCTTAAAGGCGCGTTAAATTCTTTTTCTCGTCTACTTCTCGGCGTAACCGGTCTCCGTACCCAGGATCCAGTCGTTCGTGCCCCCCATGCCGAGCCCGAGGCTCACAGGCGGGAACATGCCCCACTGAACAACTACTATGCAAACGGGTGTCGGACCCTCTTCGACAGGCTTGATCGAAAGCAGATGATGCCCGTCATCAAGCTTGTAGAAGTACAGATTACAGGCAACCTCAGTGGCTATCCTGTAGACCACGCCTTCGAACCTGACCAGCTTGTACGTCGTCCCTGATGTCTTATCTGTGGGCAGGCCCAGGTCGTCTCCCGCGCTTGCGAACGGCGCGGCGAGAAGCAATACGGCGACCAGCGCCAATAATATCTTGCTGCCCCTCATCAAAGACCTCCTCTCTACCATTCAGGTAGATGTCACAGCACACAATGTCCGGTCAAAGTATCCCCGAAATAGGTCATACTTTCATATGGGGCCGAATATACCACACTTTCGTTAATTTTTCTAGATGATTTTACGTGATATGCGGGCGGCATGTAAAAATAGTTTACGGTCCGCTGAGGAGGTCCCTGACTTCCGCCAGAAGGGTCTCCAGGGGGTCCCCCTCGATCGTACGGATGATCTTGCCCTTCCGGAAGAGCACTGCGCCTTTAGGTGAGCCGGCGATACCGATATCAGCCTCACGGGCCTCCCCGGGGCCGTTCACTTCGCATCCCATCACGGCGACACTTATCCCCGAGCCGCACCCGCTGATCTCCCTTTCGAGACTGCCGGCGATCGTGTCGACGTCAAGATGACACCTTCCGCAGGTAGGGCACGATATGATCCTGGGAAAATCGTCACGCAGACCGAGTGACGAGAGAAGGGCCGCCGCCACGATGACCTCGTTGACCGGGTCGCCGGAGAGCGAGACACGGATAGTATCCCCGATCCCCATCGACAGGAGTTTCGTCAGCGCGACGACCGACCTGGCCGCTCCGCTGAGAGGCGGGCCCGCCTCGGTCACACCGATATGCAGCGGGTAATCGCATCCCCTGGCGAATATCGTGTTCGCCTCGACGGTGACATCCGGATCGGAAGACTTGAGGCTGAAGATCATCTCGTTAAATCCCCATCCCGAGATCATCTCCATGTATCCCGCGGCGCTCTCGCTGAGGGCTCGTGCCGGTTCACTGCGCGCGAGCTCCTTCAGCCTTTTCTCGAGGCTGCCGGCGTTCACTCCGACACGGACCGGTATCCCGGCCTCGCCTGCCGCTTCGATCACGGCCTTTACCTTCTCTTCGCTCCCGATATTACCGGGGTTGATCCGCAATCCGGCAGCGCCCGCTTTCGCGGCGCCTATGGCGAGCCTGTGATGAAAATGTATGTCGGCCACGACCGGCATGCCGCTCTCGCCGAGGATAGCTGGAAGCGCGGCAAGGTCGCCCTCGTCGCGGATCGCTACACGGACCACCTGGCAGCCTGCCCGGTGAAGGGAACCGATCTCGGCAAGTGTGTCATCGATGCGGGAAGCGGGACAGGTACACATCGACTGGATGCTGACCGGCGCCTCTCCGCCTATCGCCACCTCGCCGTAGGAGACCTGCCTCGTTTTCTTTCTCCCGGCCGATGCGTCCATCACGAATCTCCCTTCAGTGAGGGGCCGGCAACTCTCGCGTCGCCCTCGCGTCTCGTGTAGCCGCTCATGTCGAGATACTCGAGCAGGGGAACGGCATACTTTCTCGACAACCCGAACTGGTCCTTGAAGTCGCCTATCGTCATCGATCCCTTGTCCCCGATCATCACGGCGACCTTCGCGACAACATCATCAAACGCGGGGGCGGAGATCCATCCATCCGAGCCCACCCTCACTATCTTACCGCCATCCTGCAATATATGGATACAGCTGTTCATCTTCTTCTCATCGCCGGCCGCTGCCGAGAGGAGATCGCCCTTCATCGGAAATTTCACGCCCGCCGCGGTAATGAACGCATCGAGCTTCTCGACGAGGACCTTCGTCTCGCCTGTCAGCTCGAGCTCGTCCGAACCGGCCCTCACCTTTCCGCCCTTGAAGAAGAGCCGGGATTCCGACTTCCCCTTCTCGAGAAGATGGTCGAAGAGCGGACTGCCCGTCAGGCCGGCAAGGGCGCGAAGCTCCTCGCGGTCGACGCCCCATTTCAGTTCGTTGCCGCCGGTGACGTTCTCCAGCGCAGAGACGATCCTCTCATCGTAGAGTCTCACAGTCTCACCGTGATAGAACCTGTCGCCGCCGGGGACGAGTGTCCCGGCCGACACGAGGGACCGCACAGTCTTCGCCGCCTCTTCGGGACCGACCCCGTACCTCGCGAGATCTCCAGCCACGATCCCTGCCGGACCTGCATCCGCGGCGAGAGCGGCGACCATACGATCCGCCTCTCCCGAATCGAGCTCCGCAAGCAGGGCCAGCCTGCCATCCTGGAACCGCTTCTCTTTCGGCGCCGACGGATCGATGATCCGCCCGCCGGCAAGTATCCTCATCGGCGAATATGTCCGCAGCACGAACCGGTCGCCGGTCATGGCGGCCGCCGGCTTCTCGAGCCTCAGCTGGATCATCCCGCTCTCTCCCGGGCCGAGATGTTCGCTGTCGAGCAGAACGGCCCGCGCGAGGAGTTCGGCGGCGGCGTGATGGAACCTCACCCTCTGGTTGTTCTTCAGCTTCGAGCCGGGAAGCCTGCTCATCTCGATCCGTACATCGATCATCGATGAGACGGGAAGCACGCCCGGCTTTACGAGCTGGTTTCCCGTGTGGACGTCGGCGACCTTGACCCCGTGAAGGGCCAGCGCAGTGCGCATCCCCGAGACGGACTCGTCAATATCATGTTCGAACGACTGGACCTCCCTGACCCTGACCATGCGCCCCTGCGGCTCAAGCGAGACCTCGTCGCCGCTGCTCACCCGGCCGCTCCATGTCGTCCCGGTTACTATCGTTCCTATTCCGCTTCTGGTGAATATCCTGTCGACAGGCATCCTGAAGAATCCGCCCGGCGACCTTCCGGCCGCACCGGCCGCGGCGCGCGAGAGTTCCGCTCTCAGATCCTCTATCCCCTCGCCGCTGACGATCGAGGTCCTCACGAAGGGGCTCCCCTCGAGCTGCGTCCCGGCGAGCAGATCGGCGACCTCGCTCTCGACCACGCCGGCTATCTCCTCGTCGACGAGGTCGATCTTCGTCAGGGCTATCACTCCGCTGCGCACACCGAGGAGCCGAAGCACCTCAAAGTGCTCTTCGGTCTGGGGCATCACGCCCTCATCGGCGGCGACGGCGATCATCGCTATGTCGACGCCGACCGCGCCGGAGACCATGTTCTTGACGAAACGCTCGTGTCCCGGAACGTCGACGACCCCGGCCTCGACATCGGCGCCGAGATCGATCGGAGCAAAGCCGAGAACGATCGAGATCCCGCGCTTCTTCTCCTCGGCGAGACGATCGGTGTCATGCCCGGTGAGCGCCTTGACCAGCTCGGTCTTGCCGTGATCGACATGGCCGGCCGTTCCTATGATGACGTGTTTCAAAAAGAGGCTCCCTTTGCGGGATCGGTCAGTCCTTTACTCTCGTGATATCCGCGCCGAGGGCGCGCAACTTGTTCTCGATATCCTCGTATCCCCGTTCGATATGATAGATCCTCAGGACCTTCGTCTCCCCCTCGGCGACCATAGCCGCGAGAAGAAGCGCCGAGCTTGCCCTGATATCGGTAGCCATCACCGGCGCCCCTTCGAGCTTTTCGACGCCCGATACGACGGCGACATGGCCGTCGAGTGTGATCTTCGCTCCGAAGCGCTTCAGCTCGGGGACATGGGTGAATCTGTCGGGGTAGACATGTTCGATGATCGTGCTCGCCCCGTCAGCGATACAGAGGACCGCCATCATCTGTGCCTGCATATCTGTCGGGAAGGAGGGATAGTATCCCGTGTCGATGTCGACCGGCGATATCCTCTCCGGGCCGACGACCCTCATCGTGTCATCGGTCTCGGTCACAGTGGCACCGCAGGCCTTTAATTTATCTATGACCGAATGCATATGTTCGGGCCGGCAGTTCTCCAGGGTGACGTCGCCGCCCGTGATAAGCGCGGCCGCCGCGTACGTGCCCGCCTCGATCCTGTCGGGGATCACCGAGTGCCTGAACGGCTCGATCGAATCGCGTCCCTGTACATGTATCGTCGAGGTGCCGTCCCCCTCGATCTCGACACCGGCGCACCTCAACGCTCCGGCGAGCGCCATTATCTCAGGTTCGCGCGCGGCGTTCTCGATCACCGTCTCGCCGTCAGCCAGCGAGGCGGCGAGCATTATATTCACCGTCGCGCCGACACTCGGCATAGCCAGTATCACGGAGGCTCCCTTGAGCCTGTCCGCCTGCGCGTCGATATATCCATGGTCGATCTTCAACTTCGCTCCGAGTGACATCATCCCCTTGAGGTGCTGCTCGATCGGCCTCGGTCCCCAGGCGCATCCGCCCGGCATCGAGACCCTCGCCTTCCCGAATCTCGCGAGCAGCGGCCCGAGAACGTAAATCGAGGCGCGCATCGTGCGGACCAGGTCGTACGGCGCCTCGAACGAGGTCACCTCGGTCGCGTCTATCGTGAGTGTGCCGTCCTCAAGGTCGGACGGTATCCCGAGCATCTCGAGGACCTCCATCATCGTCCTCGTGTCGCGAAGGCTCGGGACATTATCGAGAACGCAGCGACCGCCGGTGAGGATCGTCGCCGCCATCAGCGGCAGCATCGCGTTCTTCGCCCCGCTTATCCTGACGTTCCCTTCGAGCCTCGAAGGCCCCCTGATTATGAAACTGTCCATCAGTCCCCCCGCTTTCCTGCGACCATCCGCTCGAGTCCATTATAATCTTTTCTCATCTCGACGCCGGTAAAACCGGCCGCCTTTAAAATCTTCTGTACCGCTTCTCCCTGTCCGTGCCCTATCTCGACAGCGATCGCCCCACCCGGCTTCAGCAGACGCAGGGCCTCCGCGGCGATAACGGGATAGAAGTCGAGCCCGTCCTCGCCCCCGTCAAGAGCGGCGCGGCTCTCCCAGGACGAGACCTCCTCCTGGAGACCCTCGATATCACCGGCCGGGATGTATGGCGGATTTGATATGACGAGGTCGAATGCTCCATCACCGGCGAATTCCCCGAATCCGTCGGAGACGACGACCTCGACACGGTCGGAGACGCCGATCGCCTCGATGTTGGCAGCGGCCAGCGCGGCAGCGCCGGGAGATATGTCGAACGCGATCCCGCTCCACCGGGGACCGGTCGAGGCAAGGGCCCCCGATATCGCGCCCGAACCGGTACCGAACTCTATGAACCTTACCGCTTCCCTCGGCCCCATCAGCTCCGCGGCAAATTCGACGAGGAGCTCGGTCTCGGGTCGCGGAATGAACACATCTTCTTCGATCTTCAATGTCAGGTTGAGGAAATCGACCTCGCCGAGGATATACTGCAGCGGTATGCGGTTCGCTCTCTTCTTCAGGTCCCCCCTGTACTCGACGAGGACCGGCTCGCCCAGCGTCTCCTCGAATCTCAGGTAGAGATCGAGCCTCGTACATCCGAGCGCCTTCGCGAGAAGATGCTCAGCGCTGAGCCTCGCCGACTCAACCCCGTGTTTGGCGAGGTAACCTTCTGACATCTTGACCGCTTCGATAACGGTCGGTGCGCGGTCCATCCCGTCAACCTTCCGTTGTTCCCTTTTCCATCTCCATCGCGAGAAGCTCCTCGCGACGCGCCACGGCGAGCTCCCCGATGACATGCGTGAGGTCGCCGTCGAGGATACCGCCGAGATTATGCACGGTCAGCCCGATCCTGTGATCGGTGACCCTTCCCTGCGGGAAGTTGTATGTCCTGATCTTGGCGCTCCGGTCGCCCGAGCCGACCTGGCTCCGCCTCTGCGCGGCGACCTCGGCCTCCTGCTCGCTTTTCGCCTTCTCGAGCAGCCGCGAACGGAGGACCTTCAGCGCCTTCGCCTTGTTCTTGTGCTGGGATTTCTCGTCCTGGCATGTGACGACGAGTCCCGTAGGTATATGCGTTATGCGAACGGCCGAATCGGTCGTGTTGACGCTCTGGCCACCGGGACCGCTCGACCTGTAGACATCGATCTTGAGGTCGTTCGCCGCTATCCCGATATCGACCTCTTCCGCCTCGGGGAGTACCGCCACTGAGACCGCCGATGTATGTATCCTGCCGCCCGACTCGGTGACCGGGACCCGCTGGACCCTGTGCACTCCGCTCTCGAACTTCAGGTTACCGTACGCGTTCTCTCCGGTGATGAGGAAGATGATCTCCTTGAAGCCGCCCTTCTCGGTCACGTTGCTGTTCAGTATCTCGACCTTCCACTTCTGCCCCTCGGCGTAGAGCCTGTACATCCTCGCAAGGTCGGCGGCAAAGAGGGCAGCCTCGTCCCCACCGGTCCCCGCTCTTATCTCGAAGACGGTGTTGCGGGAGTCGTCAGGGTCGCTCGGGATCAGGAGGAGTTTTATATTCTCCTCGAGCTCGGCCATCCGGGGCTTTATCTCCTCGAGCTCGGCTTTTGCCATCTCGACGAGTTCGGCGTCGTCCGAGGCCTCGATGACCTCCTCGTCGTCGATCGATGTCGTGTTGAGACCGAGCCATTCCTTTATGGCTGTCACCGCGTCTGCCAGGTCACTGCGCTCACGGCCCAGCTCCCTGTACTTTTTCTGGTCCCTGATGTTCTCCGGCTTCCCCAGCTCCTCGCCGAGCTGGTCGAAGCGGGCCAGGACCTTTTCATATCTGTCGCTACTGCTCATTCCGGTCCTCCGGCGGAAAGGATTACGGCACCGGCGGAAAAACTCCGCCACGAACCGCTGATCCCGCAAAAAAACACTAATCTATAAACTGTCTGGATTCCAGTAAATTGTCCGCCAGGCTGGCGTTCAAGGCGGCTATGGCCACTTCGATCTGGTCGACCGAGGGCTCTCTCGTCGTGAGCTTCTGCATCATCATCCCCGGCCAGTACACGAAGCCGAAAAACTTCCTGAACCTCGGCCTGGCCGATGCCTTGAGGACCTCGTAGGAGAGGCCGCCGATGAGGGGGATCATCGCGAGCCGGAAGACCCTCTGCCCCACATTGTCGGGCCGGCCGGTGAATGTGAATACGATCACGCTGACGAGGACCACGATGAGAAGGAACGATGTGCTGCACCTCGGATGAAGGCGCGAATGGTCCATCGCGTTCTCCGGTGTAACCTCGATCCCCTCTTCGAATGTGAAGATCGCCTTGTGCTCGGCGCCGTGGTACTCGAATATCCGCTGCATATCCTTCCAGCGGGTGATCGCGTAGATGTAGAGGAATATGATTATCAATCGAAAGAGGCCGTCGACGAGGTTGAAATAGATGCCGCTCTCTATCTTGAGAAGGTCGGTCAGCAGTAGCGGGACGTAGAAGAAGAGGCCCAGGCCCAGTATGAACGCGCCGACCATCGCCAGCGCCATGTGCCACGAGACCCCTCCGCTCTTCTTTTCCTTTTCCTCGTCCTCATCCTCGTTGATCGATTCGTCGGCCGAAAAGGCAAGCGCCTTCATCGCGACGATAAACGTCTCGATAAGGGCGACGCCCCCGCGTATCACGGGCAGGCCGAAGAACTTCGATTTCCTGGTGAGGCTGACGAAAGGCTCGGTCTTTATCACTATCCGGCCGCTCGGCACACGGACGGCCGTGGCTATACCGGACGGCGATCGCATCATCACGCCTTCGATAACGGCCTGGCCGCCTACCTGTAGACGTTTTTCTCCGCCGCAGTCGGGCATGCTTCCCTCTGTTCTGATTAAAGGCCGGTGAGGCTGGAGCTACTTCTTGTCCTGCTCGCCGGCTTTTTTCCTGTAATCGCCGTACTTGCGCTGGAATCTCTCGACGCGTCCCGCCGTATCGATCAGCTTCTGCTTTCCGGTGAAAAACGGGTGACACTGCGAGCAGATCTCGACGTGGATATCTTCCGATGTGGAACGTGTTTCAATAACGTTTCCACAAAGGCAGGTGATCGTCGTCGTCTTGTACGCGGGATGGATTTCGTTCTTCATCTCATTTTCTCCGGGATTATCCCTGTTTCACTTCCATGTAATCGGCAACTGCCGGGGAATAGACAATTTAATAACCTGCCCCGGCGATATCAATCTTATTTTTTACCTCTTCGGCCGCTATACGTTCATCGACTGGAGGAACTTGTTGTTCGACTTGGTCCTCGAGACCTTATCGATAAGGAACTCCATCGCCTCGACGCATGACTTGTCGCTGAGGAACTTGCGGAGGATATATACCTTGCTCAGCACCTTCTCGTCGAGAAGAAGCTCTTCCTTCCTCGTTCCCGAGCGGAAGATGTCTATCGCCGGCCATACCCTCTTGTCGGCGAGCCTGCGGTCGAGGACTATCTCGAGGTTACCTGTTCCCTTGAACTCCTCGAAGATGACCTCGTCCATCCGGCTGCCTGTCTCGATCAGGGCCGTAGCGATGATCGTAAGGCTTCCCTGCTCCTCGGTGTTACGTGCCGCTCCGAAGAACCGCTTCGGCCTCTGGAGCGCGTTCGAGTCGACACCGCCCGACAGGATCTTGCCCGAATGCGGGACAACAGAGTTATGCGCCCTGGCGAGCCTCGTGATCGAATCGAGCAGGATCACTACGTGCTTGCCGTGCTCGACTAACCTCTTCGCCTTCTGTATCACCATGTCGGCGACATGAACGTGCCTGTCAGCCGGCTCGTCGAAGGTCGAGCTGATCACCTCGCCATTTACCGAACGCTGCATGTCTGTGACCTCTTCGGGGCGCTCGTCGATCAGGAGGACGATGAGGACTATCTCGGGGTGATTAGCCGTTATCGAGTTGGCTATCTTCTGGAGGATGACCGTCTTTCCCGTTCTCGGCGGGGCGACGATGAGTGCTCTCTGCCCTTTACCGATAGGCGTCATCAGGTTCATCAGCCTCGTCGACATATCATCCGGGTCATGTTCCAGATCGATCATAGATTCGGGGTAAAGGGGCGTGAGGTTGTCGAAGAGTGTCTTCTTCTTCGCTTCCTCAGGATGCTCCCCGTTGACCGCCTCGACCTTCAGAAGGGCGAAATACCTCTCTGAGTCCTTGGGTGACCTGACCTGCCCCGATACGGTGTCGCCCGTACGGAGCGAGAATTTCTTGATCTGCGAAGGCGAGACATAGATATCATCCGGCCCGGGAAGATAGTTGTAATCAGGCGACCTGAGAAAGCCGTAGCCTTCCGGCAGCACCTGAAGCACTCCCTCGTTAAATATGAAGCCGTTTTGTTTCGCCTGCTCCTCGAGGATCCTGAATATCAGTTCCTGTTTCCTGAGGCCGCTCGCTTCACTGATCTTGAGCTCGACGGCCATCGCCATCAACTCATCGATCTTTCTCTTTTTAAGTTCTGTTATTTCCATAAATTAAAACCTCTTTACTGTGACCCCTCACTGCCTCGGGGCAACACCCCGCGACTGCACTCACTTTCCTTTCTATCTGAAAATCGGGATTTATAAAAACCTTCGTTATAACCGTGCTGATCAAGGTTCCCGTCGATGTCGGTGGATTCTGTTATGCTCGAATATGATTGAGGTAAAAATCACCTAGGCTTACGCGAGGACCCGTTTCCGGGGAAACCCTCCATCTTTCTGGGAGAACAATGGGTAACGAAGAATGCTACCCTGTACGACACCCCAATAATATTCGAGTTTCCTCCTCGTGTCAAGACAAATGGGTATATGCGCGGAGAGAACATCGGCAGGGCGGAAGTGAAACGGGGACGCAGAGAGCGCGTCCCCGTGATAGTCCTCTCAGCTTCCCTTCAACTCCTGATATTTTCTGGCCGCTTCCTCGGCCTTGATCTTCATGCCCCTCTTGCTGAAGCCGAGGCTCAATATCTGCCAGCCCTGAGGGTCATCGGGGAACTTCTCCGTATAGACCTGGCCCTGCATGATAGCCTCATCCCAGTACTCGCCCGAATAGTAGGCGAGAAGGAGACTGTAATGAGCCGCCTTGTTCTCCGGTTCGACTATGAGAGCGTTCTGGAAAGAATCGGCGGAGAGAAGGAACTGGTCGAGCCTCAGGTGACATACACCCATGTTGTAATAGAGGTCGAAGCTCTCCGTCTCCGTCGCGCGCCTTCCGTCCGCGGCGAGCTGGAAGAACTTCACGGCTTCTTCCCACTCCTCGTTGACGAGGAAGTCGTTGCCGATGGTTTCGACGATCTCGGCGTTGACCGGATCGTCTCTCATCAGTTTCTCGAAGATCTCGTATGCCCTGTCATTCTCGCCCTTGACGACAAGGACAGTACCGGTGAGCTCGAGCACCTTGCCGTAGTCCTGGTCTTCCTCGGTGATCAGCACCATAAGGGTGTCGGCGACCATGAACGATTTTTCCCAATAGGTCGAATCCTCGACCGCGAGAGAGTTGAAAGCCTTGGCCAGGTTGAGCCATCCCTTGATCTGCCTCGGATCGGCGTCGACGCACTCCTCGAACTCGACGGCAGCGCCCTCGAGATTTTCGCCCTGGAACTCGGCGATACCGGCGTTAAAGTGGCGCGCCCAGTTAGACTTGATATTGTCCTCGGTCAGCTTCTGCTTACTAGGATCGAGCTCCGCCGCCTTGGTGAAGTACTTGTAGGCGAGCGCCATCTCCTCGGTGTACGAGTAGGAGATGCCTAGCTGGAAACAGGCCTCGGCGTCATTCGGATTCTTCTCGAGGCCGAGTTTGGCCTGGCCTATCGCTTCTTCATAGTTGCCGGTCTGGTTATGAAGCATCGCGCTCGTGGTCTCAACACTCTTGCACGCGAAAACGGTTGCGAGCGCTGCTACGAGGAGCACAAGTATGATATGCTTCCTGTTCATGGGCGAACAAACCTCCTTCGAAACCTTCGGTTCCTTATCTTCGATCTCTCATTTTTACGATACACGCCATCATCCGGGGCTCTCCTGAACATTCTGCTGTGAACCCGGGGAATCCTCCCGACTTCGATAAGTCTGGACGGGAAATGGAAGTATCGTGGTATCTTCTCTTTACACTGGAAAATTAGCCAACGGCCGCCCAACTGTCAAGGGCAAAGCAACCACCCCGTCAGAAGATATCGAGCGGATCGACGTCCCACTGAAGGGTAACGCTCCGCATCCCGGAAATCGCCTCACGGGCCGTCTCGACCAGTTTTCGCTTCTCCGGGGGAGCTATATCGGCGCGGATCAGGAGCTGGACCCTGAACATCCCCCTCAACCTCTCTATCATCGCCGGCACAGGGCCGAGGATGCTGAACTCCGGCACCACCCCTGACGACGCGGCGGCCGCGGCCACAGCCTCGCCACCCTTCATCGCCCCGTCCCGCGTCCTCGCCGAAACGGTCATCAGTATCAGGCGCCCGACGGGCGGATAGGCGAACTGCTCCCTCGATCTGAGCTCCATAGCCGCAAAACCGGGGAAATCGTGCCTCTTGATGAAATCGAATATGAAATGCTCCGGGGTATATGTCTGGATCAGCACCTTTCCGCCCTCGCCGCCCCTGCCGGTCCGTCCGGCGACCTGGGAAAGGAGCTGGAACGTCCGCTCCGCCGCCCGGAAGTCGGGAAAGTTCAGCCCGGCATCGGCTGACAGCACCCCGACAACGGTGACGTTGGGGTAATGGTGCCCCTTGGCGACCATCTGGGTCCCGAGGAGGATATCGGCCCCTCCTCCGGCGAACTTCTCGAGGATGTCGGCGTGCCCGCTCGTACCGGATGTCGTATCGAGGTCCATCCTGAGGATATTTACGCCGGGCAGGAGGTTTATCAGGTCCGATTCGACCTTCTGTGTCCCGCCCCCGAGACGGACGAAGCCGTACGATCCGCATTCGGGGCATTTCTCCGGCGTTCCCGAGCTATGACCGCAGTAATGGCAGGCGAGGCGCCCCCCCCTGCTGTGCCAGGTCAGGGATATCGAGCAGTTCGGGCAGCTTCCTATCCATCCGCACTTCGGACACTGCAGGTAGCTGGCGAACCCCCTGCGGTTGATCAGGACTATCGCCTGCCTCCCCGCCGATACGCAGCTGTCAAGGGCGTCGAGAAGTCCTTCCGAGATCCCGCGCCGCTTCTTTCTCATATCTACGATCTCTACGGGAGGAAGCTCCCCCGCGCCGGGGCGATCGGGAAGGACGAACCTCGCGACCGGGCCGCCGGCCGACGCAAGGTGCCACGACTCGAGCGAAGGAGTGGCCGAGCCGGTCACCATGACGGCGCTCTCGGTGCGTGCCCTGAACTCCGCCACATCGACAGCGCTGTAATGGGGCTTCTCCTGCTGCTTGAAAGACGAATCCTGCTCCTCGTCGATGACGATGACGCGCATGTTCTTCAGCGGAACGAATACCGCCGACCTCGCCCCTATCACCACGTCGACCAGGCCCGCCGCGGCGTCCCGCCATATCGAGGCGCGCTGCGGCCCGGTGAGCCGGCTGTGGATGACCGCGACCCTCTCGCCGAACCTCCTGCGGAACCTCGCCGTCGTCTGCGGAACGAGTGATATCTCGGGGATAAGGACCATCGCGCTCCCGCCCGCGGCGATCGCCTCTTCGATGATCCTGAGATAGACCTCGGTCTTTCCGCTACCCGTTACCCCGAAAACGAGATACCTGGCGAATTCTCCGCTTTTCATCGATCCGGTGATCGCGGTAAACGCCATCCTCTGCGCGTCGGTCAGCTCGGGGCGGTGCTCATCCTCCGGGAACATCGAGTCGCTCGTGACTGACGGTTTCTTCCTCCCCTTTCCTTTAAGGGAGGCGGGAAGTATCGCCCTGAGGACCTCGCCGAGTGAATGCACATAGTATTCGGACATCCAGCCCGCCAGCTCGAGCAGGGCCGGCGTGATCATCGGCTCCGCGTCGCTGAGCTCGGATATCTCCTTGAGCCTGAATCCTTCGGGAGTATCTGAATGTGTCGAGATGACGTATCCGGTCATGCGCCTGCGGCCGAAGGGCACCATGACGCGGCACCCGGGGGCAATCGTTTCCTTGATCTCATCGGGGATTATATAGGTAAAAGTCCCGTCCACGGGGACGGGAAGAGCGATTTCGGCATAGCCGTGTATTTCGGGGCGCGGCATCATTACATCGGGCAGTATATGACGTAGCCGCCGCGCCGGGCAACGTAATACTATTTAATGCCGACGAGCAGCTGGTGAATCCTGTCCACGAGCTTGTTCGGGCTGAAAGGCTTGATGATATAGTCGGTAGCGCCGACCTCGTAACCGAGCCTCTTGTCGATGTCCCTGCCCTTGGCGGTCAGCAGGACGACGGGGATACTCTTCGTCAACGGGTTCGCCTTCAGTATCCTGCAGGCCTCGTAGCCGTCGATCTTCGGCATCATCAGGTCGAGGATTATCAGATCGGGCTGCTCGCGGCGAGCCTTGTCTATGGCCTCTTCCCCGTTAGCGGCGGTAATGACCTCGTATCCTTCCGCCCCGATGCTGAACTCCAGTATCTGTGTGATGTTTACCTCATCGTCCACGACGAGGATCTTGCCCTTTGCCATCAAGAGCCCTCCTTGACTGTTTCAAGTTCTTCTTCTGTTTCTTTTATTTCTTCTTTATCGACCGCTTCTTCACCCTCGTGTTCCAGTGCCTTTTCCTCGAGCTCCTTCTCGACCGCATCGAGCACGAGCTCACACCTGTCATCCCTGGCGCCTAGATCGTGAAGCGATTTGACGAACGCTCCGACCACCTTCGGATCGAAGAGCGTTCCCGCGCCCTGGATGATCTCGTTCTTCGCCTCGTCTATCGAGAAGCACCTGCGGTACGGTCCCGGTGTTATCAGGGCCCTGAACGAATCGACCACATTGAGGATCCTCGCCTCTATCGGGATCTCGTCCTTTATCAGCCCGGCGGGGTAGCCGCTGCCGTCAAAGTGCTCATGATGGTTGCGGACCATCTTCATGATCCTCTCATCGAGACCCATCGGTGAGACGAGCGCGTAGCCGAGATCGGGATGCTCCCTGAGCTTCTCCCATTCCTTCTCGCTGAGACTTTCTTTCTTCACCCTCAGCGATCTCGGGATCTTCATCATGCCGAGGTCGTACATGCTCATCCCCATACGGAGCGCGGTAAGCGACTTCTCGTCGAGGTTGAGCCTGCGTGCGACGGACATGGCGATCATCGTGAAGTTCAACATGTTCTTCGCGCCCCAGAGCTCTCTTATATGAAGGATGCTCTTCATGGCGTCCTTGAGCTTCTCGAAGTTGGAGGAGACGGTCTCGTACGCGTCGAGCTTCTTGACCATCCCCGAGATCACCGGGCCGAGCGATTCGAGTATCTCGCGGTCGGCGTCGGTGAATCCCCTGTTGTCCACGTGGTCCGCTACGTTGAGCACGCCTATTACGTCGTCGCCGTCGCGCAGCGGGACCGATATGAAGGATTTCGTCCAGTAGAATGCGGTGTTGTTGCTCCTCGACACCTTCGAATCCCTCTCGATGTCGAAGACGTGGAGCGCTTCCTCTTCTGCGAATACCTTTCCGGCGATCCGCTCGCCGACCTCGATACGGGTGTTCTGCACGAACTCCGGATCGAGCCCCTTGGCGGCGATTACCTGGAGGGTGCGGTCGCGCGGATCAAAGAGCATGATCGAGGCCTTCCTCGCCTGGAGGAATCCGGACAGCATCTCGGTGAGCAGGGTGAGGAACCGTTCCCTCTCGAAACGCACCGATCCGATGAATCCCGAGGAGACTGCGTGGCGCACGATGATATCCTTCATCGGAAGCATCACGGTGAACTTCGCGCCGGCCTCCTTGACGTTCTCCACCCAGATATTGCCGTCGTGCCATTCGACGATGTTCTTGCATATGGCCAGGCCGAGACCCGAGCCCCCGTGCTCGCGGGTGTCGCTCGCGTCGACCTGATGGAATCTTTCGAATATCTTTTCGAGCTGGTCCTCGGGTATGCCCCTGCCCGTATCCTGCACGACGATCCTCGCCGCCGAGGCCTCCTCTTCGAGGACGACCGTCACGCGCCCGCCTTCGGGGGTGAACTTGATCGCATTGCTGATCAGGTTGTTGAGCATCTGGCGGATCAGTTCCCTGTCGGCGTCGACGACGACCTTGCCGCGGGGCAGCTTGACATCGCTGTTGACTCGGCCGGTCAGCATCCTGTCCTCCAGCCCGGCGTGCACCTCTTCTATAAGCTCGCCGAGATCGCATTCCTCCTTCTCGACCTTGAGGTGACCGCTCTCCATGCATGAATAGTTCAGTATATTGTCTACCAGGGTGATGACGCGGTCGTTCTCCTCGCCCATCACCTTGAGAAAATCACGTACGGTGTCGGACTCTATCGTCTCGACATTGTCCATCAGTGTCTCGGTGTATGCCTTTACCGATGTCAGAGGTGTCCTCAGTTCGTGCGAGACGATCGAGAGGAAATTGCTCTTCATCTGGTTGACGCTCTCCAGCTCTTCCTTGCAGAGCGCGAGTTCCTTTTCCCTTTTCCTCGTCCTGTCCGACCAGGTCTCGCGGCCGGCGATCTGCATGACGTTCGTTCCGTACGCCTTGAGGACCTCGGGAACGATCGCGGGAAGGCCGTCGCGGAAGAAACCTGCGACAACCACGGCCTTGTCGTCGTCCGCCTCACGGACAGGCATCACAGCGACCGACCCTTTTACATCAGCAAGTGATGACGGGACGAATGCCGCCCTGTCTTCGCCGAGCGTTTTCGCGTCGAACACGAAGACGCCGTCTTCGGTGCCTGTGTCCACGCAGTATTCAGCGAGTCTTTCCCTCGTCAGGCTCATCGCGAACGAGGGTGAACGGGACTCGTTTTCTTCGGAATAGAATCCCTTTACCTCGAGTCTCTCGTCTCCTTCGCCGGAGGCACGGATCACAACGAAATTGGCTCCGGTCTCCTCGCATATCGACTCGGCTATCTCCCTGTATACGTCTATGTCACGTTTTCCATCAACGACCGAGCGGCTTATTTCAAGCACCTTCACGCCGGGAGTCACCGAAGCGGGAACGTCCGCTGCGGGAGCCTCGTCGGCGACACGCCTGCCGGCCGGCTCGAGGGTCAGCCAGGCGAGGAAGAGGAACATGCCGGCCACGTCGAGGAGTGCCCCAAACTGGAAGGTAAATGTTCCGCTTCCGCCGAGCCCGAACCATGCAAGGGCCGAGACAACGGCCGCGGCCGAGAGCAGGATTGCTGATGCCGCGCCGAGGAAGAACCCTCCGGCCGCACGCACGGCGGGCCATCCGCCGGACGACCTGCGTCTCTTATCTATAAGCATCCCGGCGATCAGTCCCGCAGGGACTGCCGCGGCGAACATATGTCCCGTCGCGACAGCGGCAGGGCCCGTGATCGAGATCGGCCAGAGCAACAGTCCGGCTCCACCGAGGACCACGCCCGCGATCAGGCCGCCGCCGAGGACGGTCTTCCTTATCGGAGAGTAGTCGCCCTTTCTCCGGCCGGACACGATCGATGTCATCATCAGGTACAGTCCGAACAGGCCGGAAACGGCCGCAAAGAGGGAAAGCGCCTCGCTCCCCGCCCTCATCGAGTAGAGGCCGAAGACGCGTGCGGCGACAAAGAGGGCGAGCCCCGACGAGAGCGCGCCGAGTTCCTTCCTGCCCCCTTCCCTGCGGGCCGCGACGGCCCTGCAGATGCAGGAGAGCGAAAGAAGGAGCAGGACGAACAGGTACGTCACCGAGCCGCTCTCGCCCGTGAACATATATTCAGCGCCTGTCCTCAACATCGAATGCTCCAGTCTACGGCATAGCGTGGTGCCGGCCGCCGAACCTCAACCTGTCTCTTATCCCCGCGTATTCTTCTATCTCTATCCGACCCTCGTCCACGAGCACCTCCATGAAGGCGCTGATGACTTCGCGGTCGAACTGCTTACCTGCGTTGTCAACGAGCTCGTTGACCGAATCCTCGATCTCGAGCGAATGCCTGAACGGCCTGTCGCTGACCATCGCGATCCATGCATCAAGCACGGAGATGATCCTCGCGCCGATCGGTATCTGGTCGCCCTTGAGCCCCATCGGGTATCCCTTGCCGTCCATCCTCTCGTGATGGAAGAGCATAGTCTTGCTTACCGCCTCGACGAACTCGAGCGGCCTCATTATCGAAGCGCCCCTCTGCGGGTGCTTGTGTATCTCGTCTATCTCATCCGGCGTGAGGTCGAGCGTCTTCTCCAGGATGTTGTCGCTTATCGTCGTCATGCCCACGTCGTGCACGCTCGAGACGAACTGGATCACCTGGATCTCCTTCTCGCTCAGGCCGAGCTTTCTGGCGACCTTGACCGACCAATCGACCATCCTGTTGCGCATCCCCGTTTCATCCGCCTCGCAGATCTCGAGAAGCGAACTGAGGGACGAGATCGTCTCCTTCAGGAAAGCGTGGAAATCCTCCGCCGTGCGCATCCGCTCGATGACCTTCGAGATCCTCTCGCTGAGACTCTGCAGGAGGACCATGTCGTCTTCGGTGAACGGTTTGCCCGAGGTCTTGTTGTTTGCGTTGATGACCCCGATGACGGTCGAGCCGACGATCAGCGGAACGCTGAGCAGCGACTTCGTTTCGTACTGCGGATTGTTCGATTTGAGCGACGCGAGGCTGGTCTCCTCTATGTCCTCTATAAGGAGAGGCTCTCCCGTCTCGGCGACGCGGCCGGCGATACTCTTGCCGACCTTCACGCGCGCGTTCTCCACGATCCTCTCATCGAGGCCGTACGCGACCTTGATGAAGAGTTCCTTGCGGTCGCGGTCGAGAAGCATCATCGAGACGATCTTCGCTGAAAGCAACTCCGCTACAACCTTGACGGCGAGCTGGAACATCTCCTTTATCTCGTCACGCGCCTCCATCGAGTCGAATATGTACCCGAGCAGATCGTTGAAGTGATGTTCCTTCGGCAGGGTAAATGTGAACTTGCTTCCCTCGTTTATCTCGCTGGAGACATTCACGTATCCGCCGTGCTGCTCCACTATGTTCTTTACGATAGCCAGGCCGAGGCCGACGCCCTCCGCGGAATCGTTGCCGACCTGATAGAACTGCTTGAAGATATTCTTCTGATCATCCTCCGGGATACCGACACCCTCGTCGCGGATCGTGACCTTGATCGAGACGGCCTCTTCCACCGCGGTGAGGAATATTCTCGAACCGGTTGGCGAGAACTTCACGGCATTTCCTATAAGATTGATCAGCACCTGCTTGACGAGGTCCTCGTCTCCGTCGACCAGCGGGAGGTCGTCGGGCGACTCGATCAGCAGGCGAAGGCTCTTGTCTGCGAAATAGGGCTGCAGCGAAGTGTCGACCTCGCTGACGAGACCGCGCAGGTCGAAGAGCCTGCGGCGAAGCGTCCTCTGCCCGAACTCGATCTTCGATATGTCGAGCACCTTGTTGACCAGGCGGATCAGCCGGTCCGTCTCGCTCGAGATCACGCCGAGGAAATCCTTTCCCTCGGTGAACGACGGATCGCCGATATTCTCGGTGAGAGATTCTACGTAGGCCTTTATAGATGTAAGCGGTGTCTTTAGCTCGTGCGAAACGTGAGAGATATATCCCATCTTGAGCTTGTTCGAATTCTGGAGCGTTCCGTTCTCTTTCTCGAGGCGCCTGATCCTTCCGGTCATAACCTCGTAGAGCCGGCTCTTCTCGATCGCTGTCGAGATCTGGCCGGAGAGAATCGACATCAGCTTGATGTCCTCCTCGCTGAACGGATCGAACTCCCTGTCCCCGACGAGCAGGACCCCCTGTGAGTCATGGCCCGACAGCACCGGTACGGCAAGGATCGGCTTGAGTCCCCTTTCCTTTATAAGGAGGGATTCGCCGAGCGTCTCGTGCCTCGAAGCGTTCTCTATAGTAAGTCCCTCTTCGCTGCCGATCATCTCGCGCAGGAGCGGGTCCTCTTTCAGTTTGCCGCAGATGTCCTCGACACAGGCATCCCCCGCGCCGATCTCGATGAACTTGACGACCTCGCCCTTCTGCGATACCAGCACGACCGCTGCCCACGGGCGCCTCAGCAGGAGCGTCACTTCCTTGCATACCATCTTGAGCAGGGTATCGAGGCTTATGACCGAGTTGATCCCGAGGCTGATGTCGTAGAGACGGGTCAACTCGAGGATCCTCTTTCGCGAGGAGTCGAGACGCTGCTCCGCGTCCCGGAAATAGATCTGGAAATTATCGTAGAAGGTGCCGAACAGGTATGTCATCAGGGACATGAACCCGCCGACTACGAGGAGTGTGCCTATAAGAAAGTTCGGCTCGGCCGGGCCGACGAATGTGCCGGCGATGACCGAGTTGTGAGGAATGACGCCCTTGTACTCGAGCAGCCCGAGCGCCGCTATCGTCGCCATGGTGACGAACGTAACCGCGAACCCGGCGGTCATGGCGGGAAGAAGCCTGCCCGCGAAGAAGAGCGGGACCACGACGAGGAACATGAACGGGCTGTTCACCGTTCCTGTCAGGTAGATAAGCGAAAGCACCGTGAAGAGGTCAATCATCACGGCGAACCAGCTCCAGATGCGCTGATCTGCGACCACACTGCCATGGTTCCGCATTATCCCTCGCACGGAGGAGATCGCCACATTAAGAAAAGCGGCGCCGAGGAAGACCCCGACGACGAAACCCGTGTTGTATGTAAATCCCGCTATCTCTCTTGCCACGTAGAGGATCGCGAACATGGCAACGAGCTCGATCAGCCTTGCCTGTGGAATGCTGACGAGCGGCGGGGATTTGCTTTCTCTTGCCTTATCGACGCTCATATTCCTGCTCTTTCAGATCGTTGGAGACGTTTCCGCTTCGCAGCGGGACGCTGACAGTCACCTTGGTGCCTGCGCCGGAACTGCTGCTCACGCGGATCTCTCCGCCCATGATATCTATGATGTTTTTCACAAGGGCCAGCCCGAGGCCGAGGCCGCCTGCCCGCAGCTCCGAGTCTCCCCTGTAGAACGGATTGAATATCTCTTCTATCTCATGCTCCGGGATCCCGACCCCTTCGTCTGTCACCGTGAAGATCAGAACGCTCTCGGCGGCATTGCCGCGCCGTTCCCTGATGACCTCCGCTTCGACCGTGACGGGGACATCTCCACCGCTGTGCTTAAGCGCGTTGGAGATCAGGTTGTCGAGGACGACCTCGATATGTTTCCTGCGAAGGAGGACCGGCTGCATGCCGGGATCGATGGCGTTTTTCAGCCTCGTCCTGTCACCGCCCTCACGGGGCCTGAGCTTCTCGACGAGATCGCGGATATCGACACGTTCGAAGACTCCGGCCTGTTTGTCGGCACGATCGAAGGTAAGCAGCTGAACGAACGATTCGACGAGCTCCTGGAGCTGGCCTATCGATTCCCTGAGCCGCAGGAAGTAACGTTTCTCGTCCTCGTCCGAGTTATCCCCGAACCTGTCCTCGAGAAGTTCGACATATCCGCTAATGGAAGTCAGGGGCTTGATAAGTTCATGCCCGACGATCATCGAAGCCGAATCGAAGATGCTCCGGTAGCGGTCGAGCTCCTCCCTTAGGAGTTCCATCTCGCTCCGTTCGTCGAGGATCGCCCCCGGCGCGCTGTTTCTGGATGTATCGATCGTTCCGGCCACTATGCCCTCCGGCTACAGAGTGTCGACCTCGGCTGGTTCCGAGGCCTCCTCCTTGCGCCGCTCTCTTACGACGACGCTTCCCGTCATTCCCTTTCCAAATTTCTTCAGTTCCGACGCAATATCGCTGACCTGGGCGAAATGCTTCAGCCGCTCGCCGTCGTTGAGCACGAGCGCTATTGTCAGTGACATCAGCGGCACCCTCTTGATCTCGCCAAGGCGGTTCCTGATCTCGAGGTATCCCTTGCGGATATCTTCCTCGTTGAGCAGGACCAGCGAGCCCTTGTCGAATTCGTCGATGATGTGCCGCCCGATAAACTCGGCGCGGGTCAGAGAGGTGACGATCACAAAGTCGTCGCCTCCGATATGGCCGACGAAGTCTCCCTGGCCGCCGAGCGAGTTGACCGCTTCGGTAATGATGTCGGCGAGGAAGAGGATAGATTCGTCACCCTTATGATATCCGTAGTAGTCGTTGTATGCCTTGAAATTGTCGATGTCGATGTAGAGGAACGCGAACGGTTCGCAGTTACCGATCCTTCTGGCGAGTTCCTTCTCGATCGCCTTGTTTCCCGCGAATCCTGTGAGCGGGTTGGCGTTCTTCTGGTTCTGGCTCCACTCGAGTACGTTGTGGACGCGGAGCAGAAGCTCCTCGTTCGAGTAAGGTTTTACGAGGTAGTCGTTGGCGCCGCCACGCAGCCCCTTGATCTTGTCGGGGAGGTCGCTCTTCGCGGTGAGCATGATGATCGGGATCTGGCTCGTCTGGAAATCGGCCCTGAGCCGCTGGCAGACCTCGAATCCGTCGATCTTCGGCATCATCAGGTCGAGAAGGACCAGGTCAGGCATCGAACGCCTGACAACGTTTAGCGCCTCTTCGCCGTTCTCGGCTGTGACAACGCTGTAGCCGTTCTTCTCCAGCTGGAATTTGAGTATACGCCGGATGTGCTCCT